>DATIAJ010000135.1:0-3900 GCA_035458105.1 Nocardioides sp.
CAGGTCGCCCGCCATGAAGGTCTCGTGCACCTCGTCGCGCCGTCGCTGCGAGAGGCCGGCATGGTAGGCCGCGGCGTCGTGCCCCCGCTCGCGGAGCGCCTCGGCGACGGACTCCGCGCCCTTGCGCGTGCGGCAGTAGACGACGCCGCTGCCGCGGTCGTGGGACAGCTCGTCGACGATGGCCAGCACCCGCTCGCGCTGCTCGTCGGCGTCGGAGAAGCGCTCCACCGTCAGCGCGATGTTGTCGCGCTCGAACCCGGTGAGCACGACGAGCGCCTTGCGCAGGGCGAGCCGGTCGACGATGTCCTGCTGCGTCGGAAGCGCGGCGGTCGCGGTCATGGCGATGACCCGGGGCGAGCCGAGCTGCTGGACCAGCTCGCCGAGCCGCAGGTAGTCGGGACGGAAGTCGTGTCCCCACGACGACACGCAGTGCGCTTCGTCGACCGCGACGAGCGACGGCTGGAGGGCGGCGACGTCCGCCAGCACGTCGGGGTTGGCCAGCTGCTCGGGGGAGAGCAGCAGGAAGCGCAGGTCACCGTCGCCCGCCGCGGCGAGGATCCGCTCGCGCTCCTCGGCCGACTCCGCCGAGCTCAACCGCGCGGCGCTGAGACCGGCCGCCTCCAGCGAGGCCACCTGGTCCTGCTGCAGCGCGAGCAGCGGGGAGACGACGACCGTGCAGCCGTCGAGCAGCAGGCCCGCGAGCTGGTAGGCCAGGGACTTGCCGGCCCCGGTGGGTGCGACGAGCAGCACGTCGCGTCCGTCGAGGAGCGCCTGCACGGCCTCCTCCTGCCCGGGCAGCAGCTCCCGGTGTCCGAACCAGCGCTCGGCGGCCTCGCGCACCCGCGCAGACAGTGTGGATCGGGAGGGCGGGTTCGTCACCCGGCAGGAGTACCCCCGGGAGGTGACGTCCATGAGCGGACGTCAGGAGGCCTGCGTCACCTCGGCCGGAAGCCGGAGCACATGACGCGCAGGTGCTCGATCGTCTCCGCGCCCCGGTAGTAGGCCTGCTGCTCGGCGACGAACGAGCCGCCCGGCGTGCGGAGGTCGAAGCGGTAGCTGACGTGCGAGGTGTCGGCGACGTCGTCGGCCAGCACGGCGCGCAGGGCCGCCTCGTCCTTGGCGGCGATGGCGCGGGCCAGCCGCGCGCCAAGGGTCTCGGTGTCGCTCACCCGCCCAGTGTGCGGCAGCGGGTCAGCGCTCGGCCAGCACCGTCAGGTCGCGCTCGGCGTAGAGCCGGTGCTCCCACTCCTCGGTGAGCACCACCCGCAGGCACTCGGCGACCGTCAGCGAGTCGGCGTCGGTCAGGAACGCGGTGGCCGAGGAGACCGGCCGCTCGAGCCCGTCGTCGGAGAGGTCGGCGAGCACCCCCGCCACGACGGCGCGCCGCTGGGCGCGCACCGAGAGCACCTCGTCCAGCGACGGTCGTACGTCGCGGTCCCACGGGACCCCCTCGACCGCGGGAGCCTCGTCCCACGGCAGGTCGAGCGGGTGCCACGGAGCGGGATCGGCGAGCACGACGCCGCCGACCCAGCAGGCGTGCGCGAACCCGAGGTGGCGCAGCGTCTCGGTGAAGGACCACTCCTCGTCCACCTGCTCGTGCAGGAGCGCGGGCGGGAGCGCCCGGGCCCGTTCGACGGTCCCGGCCCACAGCCTGTCCAGCGTGTCGAAGGCCGTCCGGAAGCCGTCGGCGTCGGTGGGTCGCATGAGGGCCCGCTCGGGAATGCGGCGGTCGAGCTCGGCCTCGACGAGGGGCGCGACGTCGACCCCGTTGACCACGACCCGGCCCAGCTCTCCGTAGATCTCGAGGTCGGGCACCTCGACGCCGGTCATCCGCACCCCGTCGAGGTACGCCGCCCGCACCCGCGCACGGCTCAGGTCGACGTCGTGCAGCCGTGCGCCGGAGAGGTCGACCCGCCGGAAGGTCGAGCCGCTGAGGTCCTGCTCGATGAAGTCGGTCATGCAGGCAGGCTAGGAGTCGTTGCGGACGATCCGCGACCGGTTCGATGATGGGCGCCATGACCGATGCACCCCGCACGCCCGGCACCGTCGCGGTGCCCGGCGCCGTCCTGTCCTTCGACGTCGTCGGCGACCTCGCCGACGCCACGCCCGAGTCGCCGCCGCTGGTGCTGGCGGGATCGCCGATGGACAGCACAGGCTTCGGCAGTCTCGCGTCCCGGCTCGACGGCCGCGTGCTCGTGCTGACCGACCCGCGCAACGTGGGCCGGAGCACCCGTGAGGACGACACCGCAGCGGTCACGCCTGAGCAGCACGCCGAGGACCTGCACGCGCTCGTCGAGGCGCTCGGCGTCGGCCCGGTGGACCTGTTCGCCTCGTCCGGTGCAGCGGTCAACGCGCTCTTCCTCGTCGCCGCGCACCCCGACGACGTACGCCTGCTGGTGGCGCACGAGCCTCCGATGGCCCCGCTCCTGCCCGACGGTGACGCCATCGGCAGGGCGTGCGACGAGCTGGTGGCGGCGTACGACGCCGACGGCATCGGCCCCGGGATGGCCCGCTTCATCAGCCTGGTGATGCACCGCGGTGCGTGGACCGGCGACGAACCCGTCCCGGACCCGGCGGTGTTCGGCCTGCCCACCGAGGACGACGGCTCGCGCAACGACGGCCTCATGGCCAACATGCGGGGCGGGGGGTGCACCCGCGTCCCCGACCTCGACGCCGTCCGTGCCGCCCCGACACGGGTCGTGCTCGGTGTGGGGGAGGAGTCGGGCGACCCTGAGGAGGGCGAGATCGCCGGACGGGCCGGCTACGCCGTCGCGCGTGAGCTGGGCGTCGAGCCGGTCGTGTTCCCCGGCGGGCACAACGGCTTCCTCGGCGGCGAGTACGGCCAGACGGGCAAGCCGGACGAGTTCGCCGCCCGGCTCAGGGAGGTGATCGCCTCGGCTACCAGGTGAGCTCGATCTCGATCTCGTTGTCGTCGCCGAGCTCGACCTCCACCTTGAGGTTCACCTCGTCGGGGACGGCCACCGTGACCCGGCCGCCCTCGCGGGAGAACTCGACGGAGTTGTGCTTGGCGAGCGAGTCGGCCAGCGCACGCAGCCGGGCGGCGGCCTCCTCGCGGGTCATCGTGGTGGTCTCGTCCATCTCGAAGAGGTCCATGCCCCGAACCTAACGACTGCGGCAAGCGATCTACAGCCCCAGCATGCGCCCGATGATCTCCTTCTGGATCTCGGTCGTGCCGCCGTAGATCGTCTGGATCCGCGAGTCGGTGTAGGCCTTGGAGATGGGGTACTCGTCCATGTAGCCGTAGCCGCCGTGGAGCTGGACGCCGGCGTCGACGACCCGCTTCTGGAGCTCGGTGGTCCACCACTTCGCCATCGAGGCGAGCGCGGTGTCGACCTCACCGGCGTTGAGCCGCAGCACGCAGTCGTTGATGAAGACCCGCGCGATGTGCGCCTCGGTGGCCATCTCGGCGAGCACGAAGCGGTTGTGCTGGAACTTCCCGATCGGCCTGCCGAAGGCCTCGCGCTCCTTGGCGTACGCCAGGCAGAGGTCGAGGACGTGCTCGATCGCGGCGACGGCGATGCACCCGATCGAGATGCGCTCCTGCGGGAGGTTCTCCATCAGCGAGACGAAGCCCGATCCCTCGGGACCCAGGAGGTTCGTCTTCGGCACGCGTACGTCGGTGAAGGACAGCTCGGCGGTGTCCTGGGCGTGCAGCCCCATCTTCGCGAGGTTGCGGCCCCGCTCGAAGCCCTCCATGCCGCGCTCGACGACGAGCAGCGAGATGCCCTGGTGCCCGGCGTCGGGGTCGGTCCGGCACACCACGATCACGAGGTCGGACAGGATCCCGTTGGAGATGAAGGTCTTCGACCCGTTGAGGACGTAGTGGTCGCCGGCGTCGACGGCCGTCGTACGGATGCCCTGCAGGTCCGAGCCGGCCCC
>DATIAJ010000136.1:0-3421 GCA_035458105.1 Nocardioides sp.
CACGTAGTGGTCCTCCTGCGCGTCACGCACGCACTTGGCGAGGGTGAAGCTCGACGTCGTGAGGAACATGGTCCCGAGGCCGAGGAAGGCGCGGATCCACGGGTCGACCGGGAGGTAGAAGATCGCGAAGATCATGGTCAGGAGCGCGACGGCGAAGGAGACGCCGGCCTGCAGGAAGAAGGCGTTGGTGTTCTTGGTGGGAGTCGTCGAGGTCATGGCTCAACCGTCGTCCTCCGTGGGCCTCGCCGGAGCCGCAGGCCTACCCGTTCCGGGCTGAGTACCCGCGCTCAACCGCGCCGAGTACGTTCGGCGCATGCCAGACCAGCCAGCCCACATGACGCCCGAGGAGTTCCGCCGCCACGGCCACGCCGCCATCGACTGGATCGCCGACTACTGGGCCTCCCTCAACGACCTGCCCGTGCGCGCGCAGGTCGCGCCCGGCGACGTACGACGCCTCCTGCCGGCGTCGGCGCCGGAGGACGGCGAGCCGTTCGACGCCCTGCTCGCCGACCTCGACCGGGTCGTGGTCCCGGGCCTCACGCACTGGCAGCACCCGCGGTTCTTCGCCTACTTCCCGGCCAACTCCTCGCCAGCCGCGATCCTCGGCGACCTCCTCTCCAGCGGCATCGGGGCGCAGGGGATGATCTGGGCGACGAGCCCGGCGGTGACCGAGGTCGAGCAGGTCGTGCTGGACTGGTTCGCCGAGGCGCTCGGGCTCCCGGAGGCGTTCCGCAGCGACGGGCCGGGCGGCGGTGTCATCCAGGACACCGCGTCCACGGCGACGTTCACCGCACTGCTGTCCGCGCTGCACCGCGCGAGCGGCGGAGACGTACGACGCCATGGCGTGGGCGACACCGGCTGGCGGGTCTACGGGTCCACACAGGCGCACTCGTCGCTGGTGAAGGCGGCGATGATGGCCGGCCTCGGTGAGGACGCCGTCCGGACGATCGCCGTCGACCCGGGGACCCAGGCGATGGACGTCGACGCGCTACGTACCGCGATCGCCGAGGACGCCGGAGCCGGGCTGCGGCCGGTGCTGGTGCACGTCGCTGCCGGCAGCACCTCGACCGGCGCGATGGACGACATCGCCGCGGTCGCCGACGTGGTGCGCGAGCACGACGTCTGGCTCCACGTCGACGCGGCCTGGGCGGGTGTCGCGGCCGTCTGCCCCGAGCACCGAGACTTCCTCGCCGGGGTCGAGGCCGCGGACTCGTTCGTCACCAACCCCCACAAGTGGCTGCTGACGACCTTCGACTGCAGCACCTTCTGGGTGCGTGACCGTGCTGCCCTGACCGGCGCGCTGTCGATCCTGCCGGAGTACCTGCGCAACGCGGCCACGGAGTCGGGTGAGGTCGTCGACTACCGCGACTGGCACCCGCAGCTCGGCCGACGGTTCCGGGCGGTCAAGCTGTGGGCGGTGCTGCGTACCTATGGGCTGGAGGGACTGCGCGCGCACGTCCGCAGCGGCATCGCGCTCGCCCAGCACGTCGCCGACCTGGTCGCCGCGGACGACCGCTTCGAGCTGGTGACCGAGCCGTCGCTGTCGCTCGTGGTCTTCCGCCTCACCGGCGGCGACGAGCAGACGATGGCTGCGATGGAGGCCGTCAACGCCTCGGGCGAGGCGTACCTCTCGCACACCACGGTCGAGGGCCGCGCGGCCATCCGGCTCGCGGTGGGCAGCTGGCGCACGACGGAGGCCGACGTCGACCGCACCTGGCGTGCGCTGCAGGAGGCGGCTGACAGGGTGAGCGCATGAAGCTCTTCGCCGACACGCCCCTGCGCCGCACGCTGCAGGTGCTCGCCGACCTCCTGTTCGTCGCGTGGCTGGTGCTCTGGGTCTGGATCGGGATGGCCGTCCACGACGGCACCGCGCAGCTGGCCGAGCCCGCCCGGCAGACCGACTCCGCGGCGACGTCGATGGCCGAGCAGCTGCGCGACGCCGGCGGTCAGCTGGGGGAGGCGCCGCTGGTCGGTGACGAGCTGGCCGCGCCGTTCGACCGGGCGGCGGACGCCTCGGACGGGCTCGCCGCCGCAGGGCGAGACACCGTGGAGGCAGTGGAGCAGCTCGCGCTGCTGCTCGGCCTCTCGGTGGCGCTGATCCCGATCCTCATCGTCTCGGCGATCCACCTCCCGCTGCGGTGGCGCTTCATCCGCGAGGCGACGGCCGGTGCGCGGTTCATCGACGCCTCCGAGGACCTCGACCTCTTCGCCCTGCGTGCGCTGGCCAACCAGCCGATGCACGTGCTGGGGAGGATCAGCGACGACCCGGCCGGCGCGTGGCGCGCGCGGGACCCCGACGTCGTACGACGCCTGGCCGACCTCGAGCTCGCGGACGCCGGGCTGCGCCCGAAGAACCTCCCGGCCGCGTAGAGTCCAGACACGTGCAGTTCCTCGATGGCGCATCGCCGCCCCACGACCTGACGTACGACGACGTCTTCATGGTCCCGCGTTCCTCCTCGGTCGCGAGCCGCTACGACGTCGACCTGGCCACCGACGACGGCACGGGCACGACCCTGCCGCTGGTCGTGGCGAACATGACCGCGATCGCTGGCCGGCGGATGGCCGAGACGGTCGCCCGGCGCGGCGGCATCACCGTGATCCCGCAGGACATCCCGATCCCCGTGGTCGCCGACGTCGTCCGGTGGGTCAAGCAGCGGCACCGGGTCTTCGACACCCCGATCGAGCTGCGACCCGACCAGACCGTGGCAGAGGCGCTCGCCCTGATCCCCAAGCGGGCGCACAAGGCGGCCGTGGTGGTGCAGGACGGACGCCCGGTCGGCGTCGTCTCCGAAGCCGACTGCGCGGACGTCGACCGCTTCGCCCAGGTGTCGACGGTGATGAACCAGGACGTGGTCACGGTCCAGGCCGACGCCGACCCGCGCGAGGTCTACGACGCGATCGAGCGGGCCAAGGCGACCCTGGCCGTCGCAGTCTCCGCCACGGGCGAGCTGGTGGGTGTGCTGACCCGGCTCGGTGCCCTGCGGGCCACGCTCTACACCCCGGCCGTCGACCCGTCCGGGGGCCTCCGGATCGCCGCGGCCGTCGGCGTCAACGGTGAGGTCGCCGACCGCGCCGCCGAGCTGCTCGAGGCGGGCGTCGACTGCCTCGTCGTCGACACCGCCCACGGCCACCAGGACCGGATGGTCCAGGCGCTCGGGGCGGTGCGCGACCTGTCGCCGACCGTGCCGGTCGCGGCCGGCAACGTCGTCTCGGCCGAGGGCACCCGCACGCTCATCGAGGCCGGCGCCGACATCGTCAAGGTGGGCGTCGGGCCCGGCGCCATGTGCACCACCCGGATGATGACCGGTGTCGGCCGGCCGCAGTTCTCCGCCGTCCTGGAGTGCGCCACCGCCGCGCGCGAGCTCGGCAAGCACGTGTGGGCCGACGGGGGAGTACGCCACCCGCGCGACGTCGCGCTCGC
>DATIAJ010000137.1:0-4213 GCA_035458105.1 Nocardioides sp.
TTTGTCGGGTCCACGGCGTTGGCCTGCTCGGCGAGCCACGCGATGAGAAACGCCCCGGCAGCTATAGGTACCTGGATCCCGGCAGCAAGCATGGTCGCCGCTTGTTGTGGCGAGAGGTCGGGAGCCGCGTCCGCTGCCAGGACCTCCTCGAGGACGTCCTCGAGGGCGATGCGGGTGTCACGCTCGGCACGACGGACTCGCCCCCATCGCGCTGGCGGACGGCGGGCAGCAATGACAGGGGCGAGCGCGTCGATCCAGGCCAACACATGGTCGCCCACGCGATCCCGGACGTCATCACTCGCAGAAGGAAGAAGCGCCGTTGTCGTGGCTCTGGCCACCGGTCGGCGCAGCAGCAGCATGGCGTCGTACGCCTGCCCGGGCCGCGAACGCTGGTGCTCGGCGAGGGCGACTGCCCACTCACGCTTGAAGGTCGCAACGCCGCGGCCCACGTCGTCCGGGCCGACAGGTGTGAAGGTTGTGTGCCCGGAGCGGGTGTTGCCGCGGCTTCCCGACAGGTCGCCGGTCCGGTTGACGTTGCCCGGGAAGTCGAACGCCTCGGGGTCGGACAGGACCTGCCGGGCCTGGGCGAGGCTGGTGGCGAGCCATGGCCCGCCGGGGCCGAGCGCGGCCGCGGCGGACCGTGGCGCCGAGAGGACCGCGCCGAGCTGGCCGCCGGCCGACTCGACGCGGTCCATCTGCATCACAAGGGCATGCCTAGGAGGGACTCGATGTCCCAGGGTCTCAGTGGCGCGGGGGGGCGGGACGCCAGAAGTACGGCATCTGGTTGACGGTGCGCTTGCGCTCGATGGCGGTGCGGATGCGGTTCATCATGATGTTTCTCCAGGGGTGGGGTGGGATGGTGCACGCCGGGCGGCGTACAGGGGTCACCACGCGGAGTCCGTCGTCCGTGGTGCAGACAGGGGGTCGGGTCAGGGCTCCAGGTCGCGCAGTGTCTCGGCTATCAGGTCGGTCAGCTGCTGGATGCGCAGCGGTTTCTGCATGACTGTCGTGATGCCGAGTTCTTGGAGGACCGCGCGGTTCTCGCCGGCCCAGGCGGAGATGACGACGATGCGCAGGTCGGGCGCGACGTCGGGCCGGTCGCGCAGCCAGCGCACCACCTCGACGCCCGTCATCCGGGGCATGGTCAGGTCGAGCAGCATGACATCGAACTTCTCGCGCTCGAGCGTCTCGACGGCGTCCTGGCCGTCGTACGCCGTCGCGGCCTCGTGGCCCGCCCGCTCGACCAACCGGCAGAAGACGTCGCGGATGTCCTCGTTGTCGTCGACCACGAGGAATCGCAGCTGCCGGTCAGTGCTCACGAGTCAAGATTAGTCAAACCTGTGGCAAGTCGTGGCGTGTCTGCCGAAAGTCGTCCACGGGACGGTCGGTGATCCGCCTCTCCTCGGACGACGGTTGGGAGCGCCGCGGCCGCAACCCCTATGCTGGGCGCTGCTCGATCGGGTCCGTCCCGGACGAGCTGGCCCCCATCGTCTAGCGGCCCAGGACCCCGCCCTTTCACGGCGGTAGCGCCGGTTCGAATCCGGTTGGGGGTGCGACCCGGCCGGGGGTCGACGCCGATTGGGTGTCACCGAAGAGCATGGGTTAGAGTTCCACCCGCTTCACCAGCACGACCGGAGGAGCACGCAGCAGCATCCTGGCCCCGTAGCGCAGTTGGTTAGCGCGCCGCCCTGTCACGGCGGAGGCCGCGGGTTCGAGTCCCGTCGGGGTCGCCAACGCATGACCGGAGGAGTGAGCCGCCAGGCTCACTCCTCCGGTCATTTCGGGCTGATCTCGCACCGGCCACACCGTTTCGCCGGCGCTCCTAGGCTGGCGGCATGCCGATCGACCTCGACCCCGCCGCGTTCGACGCCATGGTCGAGCGGGCCCTCGACGGGCTCCCGGACGACCTCGCCCGGCTCGTGGACAACGTCGTGGTCCTGGTCGAGCCGGAGGCGCCCGCCGACGACCCCGACCTGCTCGGGCTCTACGACGGGTTGGCGCTCACGGAGCGGCCGGCCAACCACGCCGGCATGCTGCCGGACCGGATCCTGCTCTTCCGCGGTCCGCTGCTCGACATGGCCGACACCGTCGAGGACCTGGAGGAGGAGGTGCGCATCACCGTCGTGCACGAGGTCGCCCACCACTTCGGGCTCGACGACGGACGCCTCCACGAGCTCGGCTGGGGCTGACCCCGGCGCTCAGACCAGCGCGGTGCCGACCAGCCAGCCGACGGCGCACGCCGCGACCGCGAACACTGTCGTGGCGACGACGTAGCCGGCGGCTGCTCGCGCCGGGCGCTCGACCGCCTGCACCGCGAAGGTGGAGAACGACGTGAAGCCGCCGCAGAACCCGGTCGCGGCAAGCGCCCACGCGGCCTCGCCGAACGACAGCGCGGCGAACAGCCCGAACAGGCCCGAGCCGACGGTGTTGACGGCGAGCATCCCGCTCGGGACGTAGCCGTCGAGCCGCGCCACGACGTAGCGCAGCGGGGCGCCCACCGCGGCGCCGAGCGCGACGAGGAGGATCGTCATGCGAGCGCCTCGTCGGGCTCCGGGCGGCGGGACAGGTGCTGGCCGAGCGCG
Source organism: Nocardioides sp. (assembly GCA_035458105.1). Taxonomy (GTDB): domain Bacteria; phylum Actinomycetota; class Actinomycetes; order Propionibacteriales; family Nocardioidaceae; genus Nocardioides. The sequence continues at coordinate 2,583 of DATIAJ010000137.1, forward strand.
GCGGCGGACAGCCCGGCCGCGAGGGTGAGGGCGAGGTAGGCGCCGGCAACCACGACGTGCCCGCCAGTGGCGAGGTCGCGCGTCTCCCCGGCCCAGGCCGAGACCGTGGTGAAGCCGCCCAGGAGGCCCGGGCCGAGGGCGGCCGCGACCCGCGTCGAGCGGCGTACGACGGCGAGGACGGGCAGCATCGCGAGGGCGAACGCCCCGACGACGTTGATCGCCAGCGTCGGCCACGGGAACAGGGTGTCCGGCGCGCCCACGTCGACGAGGTGACGCAGCACGGCGCCGGCAGCGCCACCGGCTGCGACGAGCAGGACGTCGACGGCCCGGAGCGGTCGGCGGGTCACCCGACCCGGCTCGTGGACGGCGCCGCCGAGCCGGAGCTGCCGTCCCACGGCCGGGCTGCCGCTCCGTCGAGCTGGTGGACGAGCTCGGAGAGCAACCAGTTGTGCAGGGCGCGCTGGCGCGGGGTCCGGGCCATCGACAGCAGCCGCTCGGCTCGGCAGAACGCGTCGGCGACGTCGAACATCTCGGTCATCGTCACGAAGATGGGACCGGCCTCACGGACCATCGGGAAGGCCACGTCGACCCGCGGCAGGCCACGCGTCTCCGCCTGGTGGATCTGCTCACGGAAGGTGTCGGGGAACTGCCGCTCGAAGTTGGCGAACATCGACGTCAGGTCGCCGGCGAGCGGGTAGTCGGACTGGTGCGAGAGCGACAGCAGGCGCAGCTCGCGACGGAGCTCGTGGTACTGCTGCTTGAGCGAGGTGTAGAGCGGGACGTCGATGCGCAGGAGGCGTACGTCGACCGCGCCCTCGCTGGTGGGCTCGGGCGAGGTGCGGTCGTGGTGGTCGATCACCCACTCGGCGGACCCGGAGTCGGCCATCTCGGGCGCGGGCTCGAACCAGACGATCTTGCCGTCCGTCTCGATCGTCGCACCCCAGGCGACCGCGCACTGGGCCACCATCGCCAGGCCGCGGCCGAAGGTGAGCAGCAGGTCGAGGTCGTCGCCCTCGACCGGTGCGGGCGGCACCGGCGGGCGGGGCGAGCCGTCGACGACCTCGATGCGCGGGTGGGAGGCGGTGCCGCGCACGCGGACCTTGTAGGGCGCGGCGGCGTGCAGGATCGCGTTGGCCACCAGCTCCGACACCCCGAGCTCGGCGCACTCGACGAGGTCGGGCCGCTCGAGGCGCTGGCACACGTCGCCGACCCAGCGACGGGCGTCGGCCGCAGCGCGCGGCGAGGACGCCAGCGTCAACTCGGAGCTCAGCGGCACTGGGACTCTTTTCAACGGGGGGACGAGCGGGGCGGACAGTCCAGTGGGGCCATGATTGCCCATCCGCTGATGGTTCAAACCTCGACGTCACCATAGTTTCTCCGGAGTCGGGGTAGTGGGTGTGAGCAAGCAGACTCGCCCGGAGTTTCGCCCGGCGCACGCCCGAGGAGGACAATGGACGTGGCAGTGGACGGCACGACGCACCTTCGACCCCAGGAGCTTCCATGACCTCGACGACCGCGACGCAGTCATCCCGTCACAAGGTCGTCGTGATCGGGTCCGGCTTCGGCGGCCTCTTCGGCACCAAGGCGCTGCGGAAGTCAGACGTCGACGTCACCGTCATCGCGAAGACCAC
>DATIAJ010000138.1:0-5379 GCA_035458105.1 Nocardioides sp.
CCGGTCGTCCACGCTCGGCGGCGCAGCGACGTGGCCGGCGTGCGCCTCGCGCAGTGCGGCCACCAGGCTGTCGGCGTCGAGGTGGTCCTCGTCGTGCTCGTAGGTCAGCACCGGCGCCTGGTCGGCGAAGTAGCCGCACGACGGGGCGATGACGGCGGTCCCCAGGTCGCGGCACGCCTCCAGCCAGCCGCTGTGGGTGCCGAAGCGGTAGGGCAGCACCGACACGTCGAGGGAGGCCAGGTAGGCCCACAGGCCGTCGTCGTCGAGGAAGTCGTGGACGTGCAGGTCGAGCTCGCCCCTGGCGGCGTGGTCCTGCAGGGCCTCGGCGAGCGCGGCGTCGTACCTCGCGCCGTCGGGGAGCAGCACGTCGCGGTGCCCGTTGACCTGCAGCACGGCACCGGGCAGGTCGCGGACGGTGTCGACGAGCACGGGGAGCAGCGCGTGCGGGTGCATGCCGGCCCGCAGGCTCTTGACGTGCATGCCGATACGGACCTCGCGCTCGCGCGGTCCCCGCCTGCGCACCTCGCGCATCGCGGCGGCGCGGCGCATCACGTCGAGGGGTACGACGTGCGGATGCGGCACGACCACGGCCTCGCGTCCCCAGCGGGCCCGGATCTCGGCCGCGGCGCCCGGCGTCAGCGTGATGATGGCGTCGGCGGCCGGGACCAGCACGTCGAGGTGCCGGTCGTGGGCCTCGCGGTCGAGGTGGTGCGGGTTGCGCAGGTCGTGGACGGTGAAGACGAGCGGCTTGCCCCGGCGGCGCAGCGCAGCGACGAGCTCCTCGAGGTCGGCGGGGCTGCGGGCGTCGAAGCCGAAGTGGAGGTGGAAGACGTCGAAGTCGTGGGCCTCGACCCAGGCGGCGTCGAGCATGACCGGGGGCCACCACTGCTGCGTGGTCGCCGCTCCGGGCGGCGTGGGGTCGGGCAGCCGCACCGGGCCCGAGCCGTCCTCGGGCGCGAGGTGGCGGACGTACACGTGGTTGGCGGGGACCGAGGCGATGACGAGGCGCTCGGTCCGGGGACGCGGCACCGGCAGCGCCGCGGGCGCGTCCGTCGTCATGTCGGAGGTGGTCACGCGCAGAGGTACCCGTGCGACCGGGGGTCATGCACCTGCGCCGCCCGGTGGCGACGAAACACCTCCCCTGGGAGGTGTCGACGTCAGGCGGGCAGGGAGCCGGTGTCGAGGACGTGCTCGGAGACGACGCCGATCTTCGTCCGCCGGCTTCTCGCGGCGGTGCGCAGGGCGTTGAAGGCACCGACCGCGTCCAGCGAGTGCTTGGCCATCAGGAAGCCGACAGCGCGCTCGATGAGCACGCGGTAGTCGAGGGCGTACTGCAGCTGCTTGGCGAGCTCGCCAGCGGTGTGCGCCTGGAGGGCGGCGCCGAGCGTGGTCGAGATGATCTCGGCGTAGCGACCGATGGCGGCGACCTCGCTGTCGTCCCAGTCGTGGGGTTCGCTCTTGTAGACGTCGAGGGTGCCGACGGGCACACCCCCGAGCAGCACCGGCGTGCCCAGCACCGCGCGCACCGGTTGCTCCGCCATCGCCCGGGCCAGGGTCGGCCAGCGCTCGGCCTCGGCGGTCACGTCGCGGGTCGTCACCACGCGCCCCTGGACGAACGCCTCGGTGCACGGACCCTCGCCGGCCTCCGCCTCGGTCTGCTCGAGGAGCCGCCCCGGACCGTCGCTCGCGGCGGCGTACACGAGGATGTCCTGCTCGTCGGCGATCAGCACGCCCGCGCCGTCGACACCGAACAGGTCGGCGCAGGCGGTGACCACCACCTGGAGGGCCGAGGCGATGGTGCCGTCGTCGTCGCGAGGCTGCGACAGGCGGCGCAGGCTCTCGGCGAGCGCGGCGTCATCGATGTTCATGACGCCGGATTATCCCTGACCCCGGGGTCCTTCCGGCCAGCCGGACGCGGGGAGGTGAGCGACGAACGTCGCCAGCGTCGCGCGGTCGTCGGCGTCGGCGGTGCCGTCGTGGGTCGCCACCAGCACCCGCGCGACGGTGCGGACCTTGGTGTTGCTGTCCTGTGAGACGCGCAGCATGGTGCGCCAGGCCTGCTCGGTGCTGCACTCGAAACGGGCCGAGAGCAGGCCGATGGCGATGCCGATGGCGCGCTGCGACTTCACGGCCTCGTGCAGCTGCGCGACCTCGTCGCGAAGCGCGTCGTCCTGACGGGCAGGATCGCCTGGGGAAAGGGGTGTGGCAGACATCGTCACCTCTTGCATGACGTAGGTCCGCGGACACAGGGCGGAGGTCGAACTGGAGCGGGTTCCACCCTACAGGCTGGTCCCGACACCTTCGAAGGGGCGGGACGATCAGTTCTGGGTTACAGTCGAGTCGACTCAAGCCGTCGGGTCGTCCGCACGCTCCATCAGGAGGTGCTCGCATGCCCGACAGGGCACCCCGTACAGACGCGCCCCAGGCCTTCGACTTCGAAGGCGGAGGCGACGATGCGCGCCACTGGCTGGAGTCGGCGTACGGCACCGAGCTGGGCCTGAGCGGCCGCATGGGCACGGTGCACCACGCGCGGCGAGAGCGCGGCGGCGTGGCGTTCGACCGGCTCCGCATCGACGACTCGGTCACGTTCGACGCCGAGCCGATGCCGCTGCTCGTCGTGGTCGACGTGCTGGGCGGGGAGATCGAGTACACCCGCGGCTCTGTCACTGACCGCGGTCGCGAGGGCGACACCGTCCTGGCGGCGGGGTGGGGGATGGCGTTCTCCGGCGGGGGCAACGGCTACGACGTGCGCAACACGAGTGTCTCGCTCGACGTGCTGAGCTCTGCGATCGCCGACATCGACCCCGACAAGACCAGCGCCGACCTCACGTTCAGCAGCTTCACGCCCCGCACGCCCGCCGCGGCCGCGCAGTGGCGGGCGGTGGTCGACCGGCTCGCCGTCTCGCCGGACGTCGAGGACAAGCCGGTCGGGCAGGGCGACGCCTCGCGGCTCCTGGCGCACAGCCTCCTGCACACGTTCGCCAACAACCTCGTGGGCGGCGACGAGCGCGGCACGGTGCGCGACTCCCGTGACGCCACGCAGTCCGTCGTACGACTCGCGCAGCGCATCATCGACGAGCGAGCCGGCGACGACCTGACGATGTCCGACATCGCCCGGGAGTGCCATGTCACCCCGCGCGCCCTGCAGTACGCCTTCCGCCGCCATCTCGACTGCACGCCGCACGCCTACCTGCGACAGGTCCGCCTCGACCTCGTCCACCAGGTCCTGCGCGACGGATCGGTGGCGACCGTGGGTGATGCCGCGGCCCGCTACGGCTTCTTCAACCCCGGGCGGTTCGCCACCGAGTACCGTCAGGTCTTCGGCGAGAACCCTGGACAGACCTTGTCGCACGCCTCGCCCTGACGGGTGGTTCGTTTTGCGGCTGTCGTGGTGGTCCAGACCATGCGACCGTGGTGGTTGATCGTCTTGCTGGAGACCACGGCAGACGCCATCAACACCCAGGAAGCGAGCCGTGGATCCCATGTCGATCGCCCCTGCAGTTCCCGCTGGATCCAACCCCGTCCAGCTCCGATCCGCCGAGCCCCTCGAGGGCAAGGCGCGTGCCCGTCGCACCGACGCCATCGTCTGCGACCTCCGTGACGTCCGCCAGAAGTCGGACGCCGACGAGCTGACCCGTCAGCTCATCGAGACCAACGCGGCCGTGGCCCGCAGCATGGCCTCCCGCTACCGCAACCGCGGCATCGACCTCGACGACCTCGAGCAGGTCGCCCTGCTCGGCCTCACCAAGGCCGCGCAACGCTTCGATCCCGACGCCGGTCACGACTTCCTGTCGTTCGCCGTGCCCACCATCCGCGGCGAGCTGCGCCGGCACTTCCGTGACTCGGGCTGGATGGTCCGCCCGCCTCGCCGGGTGCAGGACCTGCAGACCCGCATCGCCGGCGCGCAGGAGGAGCTCGAGCCGCGGCTCGGCCGCTCGCCCCGCCCCAGCGAGGTCGCCGCTCACCTCGAGGTGGACACCTCCGACGTGGTGGAGGCCCTCGCCGCCGACGGGTGCTTCACGCCCACCTCGCTCGACGCACCGGTGGCCGACGGCTCGTCGTCGCTCGGCGACCTGCTGGGCGATGAGGACCGGGCCCTGGCGCAGGCCGAGGCCAAGGTCATGCTCGACCCGCTGATGCGCGGGCTCACGGCGCGCGACCGGCGGATCGTGCGGTTGCGCTACTACCAGGAGCAGACGCAGCAGGAGATCGCCGACTCGGTGGGCCTGACCCAGGCCCAGGTGTCGCGGGTCCTGACGCGGATCCTCGCCGACCTGCGGGTCGGTCTGGTCGAGCGGCCGCCGGCCGCCTGACCCCTTCCGTTCCGGCGGGGGCCTGTGGGGTCGCCGTGCCACCATGGCGCGGTGACCCCCTCCCTCGCCGTCGGTTACAAGGCCTCCGCCGAGCAGTTCGGGCCCCGCGAGCTCGTGGAGCTCGGCGTCCGTGCCGAGGAGGTCGGCCTCGACAGCGTCTGGGTCAGCGACCACCTCCAGCCGTGGCGCCACGAGGGCGGCCACGCCCCGAACGCGCTCGCCGCGCTGGCGGCCCTCGGTGAACGCACCGAGCGCGTCGTGCTCGGTACCAGCGTGCTGACGCCGACGTTCCGCTACAACCCGGCCGTGCTCGCCCAGCAGCTCGCCACGATCGCCCTGCTCAACCCGGGCCGCGTCGTGCTCGGCGTCGGCACCGGCGAGGCACTCAACGAGATCTCGGTCGGGCTCTCGGAATGGCCCGACTTCAAGGAGCGCTGGGCCCGGCTGCGCGAGGCCGTACGCCTGATGCGCGAGCTGTGGGCCGACGAGCGCGTCACCTTCGAGGGCGACTACTACCGCACCGTCGACGCCACCATCTACGACCGCCCCGAGGGTGGCGTCCCGATCTGGGTAGCCGCCGGCGGGCCGCAGATGGCGAAGTACGCCGGACGCGTGGGCGACGGCTTCATCTGCACCAGCGGCAAGGGGATGGACCTCTACACCGACAAGCTGCTGCCCGCCGTGAGCGAGGGCCTCGCAGCGTCGGACCGCCCGGCGCGCGACTTCGCGCGGATGATCGAGATCAAGCTGTCCTACGCCGCCACCCGTGAGGAGGCGATGGAGGACACCCGCTTCTGGGCCCCGCTGTCGCTCAGCGCCGAGGAGAAGCACCGCCTCGACGACCCCGTCGAGATGGCAGCCGCCGCCGACCGCCTGCCGATCGAGCAGGTCGCCTCGCGCTGGATCGTCGCGACGACGCCCGACGAGGTCGTCGACGCCGTCCGTCCCTACGTCGACGCGGGCTTCGACCACCTCGTCCTCCACGGCCCCGGCCACGACCAGGAGAAGTTCCTCGCCGCCCTCGGCTCCGACGTCGTACCCGCCCTGCGCGAGCTCGGGGGCTGAG
>DATIAJ010000139.1:0-6198 GCA_035458105.1 Nocardioides sp.
CCGGTCGCCGGCGAACCACACCCCGACGACCGTCACGGCCAGGCTGGCGACGACCGCGTAGGGCAGGTTGACCACGTCGGGCAGGTAGTCGGAGATGCCGTGCCCGGTGCGCAGGCCCCACTGGCCGATGCTGAGCCACGCGACGCCGCTGAACAGGTTGCCGAGCAGGGTCTCCCAGATCAGCACGAACACCAACGACGCGATGACCGCGTGGCGGGTGACCGCGGAGATCGCGAGGAAGAGCGCGGAGTACGCCGTCCCGGCGACGGCGGCGGCGACGAAGAGCGCGGTCGCGCGGGTGCTGTGGCCCGTCAGCGGCCCGGCGAGGAGGAACGGCAGCGCACCCGCCACGAGCGTGGCGGCGAGCGCCACGAGCCACTTGCTGATGGCGATGCCGTAGCGGTTCACCGGCTTGGACAGCAGGTAGACGATCGAGCCGTCGTCGACCTCCGGGCCGAGGACCGAGCTCGTCGCGAGGATCGCGACGAGCGGCAGCACGAGCGGGTAGCCGAGGTTGGGCAGCACCGAGAAGGCCGCGTCCCCGTCGACCAGCGCGGTGACCAGCGCGACGAGCCCGAGGAGCAGCACCGGGAAGGCCAGCAGGAGGAAGAACCGGCGTCGGCCCAGCAGTGCCTGCAGGGCGAGCTTGGCGATCGTCGTGTTGATCATCGGGCCACCAGGTAGGCGAAGACGCTCTCCAGCGACTCGTCGCTGGGGGAGAGCTCGAACAGGGTCACGTCGTGCTGCCGGGCCAGCCCGGGCAGGTCGACCGCGAAGCGGCCCAGGTCACCGACCTGGACGTCGAGGTGGTCGCCGCGCAGGCCGACCGCGCGCACGGACTCCTGGGCCATGAGCGCGGCGGCGAGGGTGCGGTTGTCGCTCGACTGGACGGCGTACTGCACCGGTCGGTCGGTCATCAGCCGGCGGATCGCGCCGAAGTCGCCGGAGGCGGCGTGCCGGCCGGAGACGACGACCTCGATGTGGCGGGCGAGCCGCTCGACCTCCTCGAGGATGTGGGAGCTGAAGAGCACCGTGCGGCCCTCCTCGCCGAGACGCCGCAGGAGGTCCATCAGGTGCATCCGCTGGCGCGGGTCGACGCCGTTGAAGGGTTCGTCGAGCAGCAGCACGGTGGGGTCGTGGACCAGCGCCGCGGCGATCTTGATCCGCTGCCGCATGCCCTTGGAGTAGGTGTCGAGGCGGCGGCTCGCCGGCTCGACCATGTCGACCACCTCGAGGATCCGCTCGGTGGCGGCGGCCGCGTCGGGGAGGCGGTGCAGGTCGGCGTTGGCGCGGACGAACTGGCGCCCGGTGAGGTAGCCGAAGCTCAGCTCCCGCTCGGGCACCAGGCCGATCTGGCGGTAGGTCTCGGTGTTGCGCCAGACCGGCTTGCCGTCGAGGGTGACGTGCCCTGCCGACGGGGCGAGGAAGCCCGACATGAGCGCCATCAGCGTGGTCTTGCCTGCTCCGTTGGGGCCGAGCAGGCCGGTGACGCCGGGGCCGATCGAGAGCGAGACGTCGTTGACCGCGACGACGTTGCCGAACCAGCGCGAGGCCGAGTCGAGGACCAGGGTGCTCATCGCGACCCCACCTTCCGGAAGCGGGCGACGAGCCCGAGCAGGCAGGCGGCGACGAGCAGCACCGCCACGATGGCGTACGCCGGCACCCAGGCGCCGTCGACCGGGACCGGGGTCTCGACGCCGGCGTCCCAGGCGTTGGCCAGGCCGTTGTGGAGCGACCAGGGGGAAAGCAGCCCGACGCCGACCGAGACCGACTCGCTGTCGCCCTCGTAGTAGGCGATGTTCTGCATCACCGTGACGATGCCGGTGAGGACGATGAGCGCCATCACCGAGCCGACGACGGCGAAGCCGCGACGCAGGGAGACCGACGAGATCAGCCCGCTGACGCCGGCGAGCATCATCGCGAGCAGGGCCTGCAGGGCCACTGCCTTGAGCACCGCGGTCGTCTGGTCGCTCTTGTCGAGCCCGGACAGCAGCGCGCCGGCGAAGAGCACCACGGTCGGGATCGCGGTGAAGAGGAAGACGGCGAGCGTGAGCGAGAGCCACCGCACCAGTGCGAACACCGGCGCCGGCAGCGGGCGGGCGAGGTAGAGCACGATCGAGCGGTGGCGCAGGTCGCGGGCGAACAGCACCGGGGCCTGGGAGGCCGCGAAGAGGCTGACCAGCAGCTGCGTCTGGTTGGTGTAGTCGGCGTAGGACACGGGGAGCTCGTCGAGGCCCGTGAGGACGACGACGCCGACGACGATGGTCGCCGGGAGCAGCGACATCGCCAGCAGGACGAACGGCATCACCTTGGACTTGCCCGAGCGGCCCAGGCCGTAGGCGTGGCGCAGGCCGGTGACGAAGAGGGTGCGCGCGATCGCCGGGAGGCCGTCGCGCACTCCGTCGAAGTGGCGGTAGCCGAGGTCGTGGATGACGCCGGGTCGACCGGCGCCGGGGGAGGGCTCAGACACGGGTACCCCCTTCGAGGAAGACGTCCTCGAGGTGGCGCCGATCGGGCTGGAGCCGCATCAGGCCCAGGCCGAGGTCGGCGGCGACGTCGCGGATCAGGTCGTGGACGGCCCCGCCCTCGGCGAGCTCCGGTGGCGGCGGGTCGATCGCGACCATCGCCCCGCGCGGGCGGCAGGTGAGGCCGCGCTGGGCGAGCGCCTCGCCGAGCCGGTCGCGCTCGGTCTCGGTGCCGACGACCTCGACCAGCAGGCTGCCGGTCCGCTGCAGGAACTCGCCGGTCGCGCTGCTGCGGAGCAGGTGGCCGCCGTCGAGCACGATGACGTGGTCGCTGACCTGCTCGAGCTCGCCGAGCAGGTGGGAGGTGACGAGCACGGCGATGCCGAAGTCGCTGCCGATGCGCTGCACCAGGCGCAGCATGTCGGTGCGTGCAGCCGGGTCGAGGCCGTTGGTGGGCTCGTCGAGGAAGACCAGGCGCGGGTCGTGGGCGAGCGCCTGCGCGAGCTTCGCGCGCTGCTTCATGCCGGTGGAGTAGCCGCCCATCGGCCGGTAGCGCTCCTCGTCGAGGCCGACGTGGCGCAGCACGTCGGCGGTACGCTCCCGGGCCGCGGACGCCCCGAGGCCCGACATCCGCGCCATGTGCACGACGAAGTCGCTGGCGCTCACGTCGGGCGGCAGGCAGTCGTGCTCGGGCATGTAACCGACGAGCCGACGGATGTCCTGGCTCTCGTGCTCGATGTCGTGGCCCAGCACGCTCGCGTGCCCGCCCGTCGGCTCGAGCAGCCCGAGCAGGATCTTGATGAGCGTCGACTTGCCGGCCCCGTTGGCGCCGACCAGGCCCGTCACGCCCTCACCGACGTCGACCGTGAGGTCGGTCAGAGCATGGACCGTCCCGTAGTGCTTGGTGAGCCCCGCGGTCGAGATGACCTGCGGCTGCCCCATGAGTTCCCCCGTCACGACCGTCACGCTAGCGGGGGCGGCCACCCTCCGGCATCAGGGATGGCCCCGATCCGTGTGGAGGAGTCGTGAAGATCAGGGACGCCACGCGACGCAAGCGACCTCCCACTTCCGCCCGTCGGTCCCGAGGTCGCGCACCCTGTGGGTGCCACCGCCGAGGTACCACCTCGGACGTACGCCGTCGTGCTGGGCGGCGTACTCCTCGAACCTGTCCCGACACTCGTCCTCGGCCTCCTCGCGGGCCTCGCTGATCGCGTCCTCGCCCTCGCTGCCGTACGTGCTGAAGCTGTCGGACCACACGACCTCGGAGTCGTGCGGCTCGGCGCAGTCGACCACCGTCACCTCGGTGTCCTCCGCCTCCACGTCGAAGGTCGGGCCCGCGTGGAAGCAGTCACCCGCGTCGAGGTAGGCGACGCGCGACCGGTCGCCGGGCTCGGAGGTGGTGGGGTTGTCACCCGTGACGAGCGTCGTGACCGGGATGACCGCCAGCGAGCCGAGGACGAGTAGTCCGCCCACCACCAGTCGCCCGTCCACCCGGTCATGCAACACGAGGGCGGCGGTGCTGTCCTCACACCAGGGGCGGGACGTCATGGGATCTGGTGGTTCGAACCGCCGATTCCCATGACGTCCCGTCGTGAGCCTCAGGGTCTCGGCAGCCCCGCCCGAGGCGGGCCCTAGGCTTGGGCACCTATCCCCGGTTGGTCTGCCGGGTCTTTGGCAGCCCCGCCCGAGGCGGGCCCTAGGCTTGGGCACCTATCCCCGGTTGGTCTGCCGGTAGGGCCCGCCTGACTTTGAATCAGGACTAGCGACGTAGGTTCGACTCCTACCCGGGGAGCTGGTCGCCGGCGCAGTCGTGGTGGCGGTGGATACCGTCGGGGCATGGCTGTCTCCGAGATCGTCGGCGTGTACGACGCGGACGGCGGCCTGCTCGGCGAGGCGGCGTACGTGTGGGGCAAGGTGCGCGGCACGCGGCACTGCGGCCTGTGCGACATCACCCACTCGACGGTGCGCCGCAAGCGCGAGTGGGACCGGATGGCGGCGACCCTGCCGGTCCCGGTGCGGCTGCTGCACCTCAACGAGCTCGACGACGAGCTGGCTGCAGCCGTCGCGGCCACGCGGGCCCCGGTCGTGCTGGCGCGCGACGGCGGCGCGTGGCGTGAGCTGGTCGGCGCCCAGGAGCTCGACGAGATGGACGGCTCGGTCGTTGCGTTCGAGGCTGCGGTCCGCAGTCGTCTGGACGGGGACGCTGCGCCGTGACGTCCTCGGCGCCGACGCTCACCTGGTGCGCCCTGGTGCTGGTGTTTGCCGTGCTGGCGAACACGTGGAACGGCCACGACCCCGGCTGGTACGACGGCCTCCGACGCCCCTCCCTCCAGCCGCCTGACGTCGTGTTCGCGGTGATGTGGCCCCTCAACTTCGCCCTGCTGCTCCTCGTCGGGCTCACCGTCGTCCGCACGGCGCCACCCGCACCCGCCTGGACCGCCACTGGCGTGCTGGCCCTGTCCGTCGCCCTGGCGCTCGGCTGGGCCTGGGCCTTCTACGTCCCGCACGCCCTGGCGGCGGCTGCCGCGTGCCTCGCCGGGGCGACGGTCCTCACGTGGCTCCTCGTCGTGGTCGTGGGGAGGATCGAGCTGTGGGGCGCGCTCACGCTGCTGCCGTACGCCGGGTGGCTCACGGTCGCGACCGCGCTGGCGGTCTCCTACGCCCGGTCCGACTGATGAGTCACGGCCCCTCCGGCAGCAGCGCCCGGTCCAGGAAGCCGATCACCCGGCGCTCCCAGGCCCCTGGTGCGGTCCGCAGGCCGCGGGTGTGCCCGGCGCCGGGGACGGTCCAGACCTCCACGTCCGTGCTGTCGCCGCCGATGTAGTCGGCCGCGAGCGGTTCCGTCTCCACGCTGCCCGCGGCGACGAGCAGGAACGCCGTGGGGTCGCTGCGGCCGGTCGCCGTGCTCACCGCGTGGCGCAGGGGGGCGGGTGTCGGCGCGTCCGTCAGGAGGTCGACGACGCCGTAGGTGAGGTGGTCCACCCACTGCTGGACCTCCCCGCGGGCGCCGTACGCCGACAGGAAGCCCTTGTCGTCCGCCGTGCGGTTGGTCGCACCCTCCGCCACGACCGCCGCCACGCGGTCGTCCACGCCGGCCGCACCGATCGCCTGCTCGCCACCCATGGACAGGCCGACGAGCCCGATGCGGCTGGGCGAGACGTCAGGCTGGTCGGCCAGGAAGTCGACGGCCCCGGCCGCGTCCTGCTCGCCGTACCACCCGAAGTCCATGCCGCGGCCGGCGCTGGAGCCGTGACCCCGCGCGTCGTAGAGCAGGACGCCGTAGCCGTGCCCGGCGAGCACGGCCGCCTGGTCCAGCACCGCGCTGCGGGTCGAGCCCGCGCCGTGCAGCAGTGCGACGGCGGCGCCGTTGCGGGAGGGCACGTACCACCCCTCCAGCCGTACGCCGTCGCTGCTGGGGAAGGCCACGTCGCGGTAGGCCAGGCCCACGTCGGACGGCGTGCTCCCGTCGAGCTCCGGGCGGGGCGGGTAGGCCGCGGCGACCGCCTGCCCGATCGTCCACAGCGCGAGGTAGGTGCCCACCAGGACGAGCGGGAGCGTGAGCGCCCACCACCGCCGCCGCGTGCTGCGCAGCAGCGCCACGGTCGCCCAGACGGTCGTGGCGAGGCCGACGACCAGGAGGACGTTCCCCAGCACGGCCGCGGTGGTGAGGCCCGCGGCGGCGTAGTGGCGGGGCCCGGTCCCGACTCCCACGGCGAGGAGGACGAGCCCGGCC
>DATIAJ010000140.1:0-7974 GCA_035458105.1 Nocardioides sp.
CAGGCCGAGGGTGTCGGTGACCTGCGGGACGCCGTAGGTCTTGCCCTCGTAGACGTTGCTGGAGAGCGGGGTCTCGAGGAAGTTGTTCTCGAGGGCGGCGGTGCCGTCGAGGGCGTAGAGGTAGCCCAGCGACGCGAACTCCGGGGTCCAGGCGACCTCGGCGCGGAGGATGTCGGGTGCACCCGAGCCGGACTCCGCGGCGGTCTTGAACTTGTTCTGCGTCTGGTCGAACGGGACCGACTCGTGCTTGATCGTGATGTCCGGGTACTCCTCGTTGAACTTCTTGATCAGCTCGTCGTAGGCGGGCATCTCGTTGGTGGCGTCGGCGGTGTCCCACCAGGTGAGCTCGGCGCTGAGGTCGGCAGAGCTGCTGTCGCCCTCGCTCTCGGTGTTGCTGTCCGAGTCACCGCTGTCGCTTCCGCACGCCGCGAGCGTGAGGGCGAGGGCGGCGACGGCGATCCCGGCGGAGCCGGCCTTGAATCGGCGCATCGATGTCTCCCATTGAAAAAGCGCGCCCGGGTGGACGCTTGTGATGACGGTCACCGGAGGTTAGCAAGAACATTCAGAATCTGAAAGACCTTGCAAGGACTTTGCAAGACTGCTTACATTCCGCCATGGCCACCCTCTCCCAGATCGCCGTCGAAGCGGGCGTGAGCGAGGCGACCGTGAGTCGCGTCCTCAACAGCAAGCCGGGCGTCAGCGAGGGGACGCGCCAGTCGGTGATCACCGCCCTCGACGTCCTGGGCTACGAGCGGCCGACCCACCTGCGCCAGCGCTCCGCAGGCCTGGTGGGGCTCGTCGTGCCCGAGCTGGAGAACCCCATCTTCCCGGCGTTCGCGCAGGTGATCGAGGACGCGCTCGCGCGGCGCCGCTTCACCCCCGTGCTGTGCACGCAGTCGCCCGGCAGCCTCTCCGAGGACGAGTACGTCGAGTCGCTCCTCGACCACGGCGTCGCCGGCATCATCTTCGTCTCCGGCAAGCACGCCGACACCCGCGCCGACCACGAGCGCTACCAGGCCCTGCTCGACCGCGGCCTGCCGGTGGTCTTCATCAACGGGTACGTCGACGGGGTCCCGGCGCCGTTCATCTCGGCCGACGACCGCGTGGCGATGGACATCGCCGTCGCCCATCTGGCCCACCTCGGGCACCGCCGCATCGGCCTGGCGATCGGGCCGGCGAGGTTCATGCCGTCGGCGCGCAAGCACGAGGGCTTCGTCGACGCGCTCGGCACCCACCTGGGCCTGGGCGCGACCGAGGCGCGGTCGTGGATCGCGGAGACGATCTTCTCGGTCGAGGGTGGCGCGGCGGCGACCGACCAGCTCCTCGAGCAGGGCGCCACGGCCATCGTCTGCGGCTCCGACATGATGGCGATCGGCGCCATCCGCGCAGCGCGCGCCGCCGGGTTCGACGTACCCCGCGACGTGTCGGTCGTCGGCTTCGACGACTCCCCGCTCGTGGCCTTCGTCGACCCGCCGCTCACCACGGTGCGTCAGCCGGTCGCGCAGATGGGCAGCACAGCGGTCGCCGCGCTCGCCGACGCCATCTCCGGCGACCCGGTCGCGTCCCGGGAGTACCTCTTCGCGCCCGAGCTCGTGCTCCGCGGATCCACCGGTCCGGTGGCCGAGCGGGGCTGACCCGGGGGCGGGTCAGGCGATCGTGGTGCCGGCGAGCATGCCGATCAGGTAGGTGACACCCATCGCCAGCAGTCCGCCGGAGACGTTGCGCACGACCGCCGGCAGGCGCGGGCTGTAGCCGATCCGGGCGCTGACGAACCCGGTGAGCGCGAGCGCGGCGACGGTGCTGAGGACGGTGACCAGGACCCGCACCGCGTCGGGCACGAACGCCACGACCAGCAGCGGGAGCAGGGCGCCGACCGTGAAGGCCAGCATCGAGGCCCACGCGGCGTGCCAGGGGTTGGTCAGGTTGTCGGGGTCGATGCCGAACTCGATGTCGGCGTGCGCGCGCAGGGCGTCGTGCTCGGTGAGCTCGCGGGCGACCTTCTCGGCCGTCTCCGGGGACAGGCCCTTCTCGACGTACATCGCGGCGAGCTCGCGCTCCTCGGTCCGCGGCATCTGCTGCAGCTCCTTGGCCTCGAGGTCGAGGATCGACTTCTCGGAGTCGCGCTGGGTGCTGACCGAGACGTACTCGCCCGCGCCCATGCTCAACGCGCCGGCGGTCAGCGCTGCGATGCCCGCGATGACGATCGCGCCGCTGTCGTCGGTGGCGCCGGCCACGCCCATCACGACACCTGCGGTGGAGACGATGCCGTCGTTGGCGCCGAGCACCGCGGCCCGCAGCCAGTTGAGCCGCGTGCCGACGTGGTCGCCCAGCTCGTCGTGGAAGTGCTGGGGGTCCTCGTCCGTCCCGATCTCCATGCTGCTCACGCGTCGATCGTCGCTCGCGGGGGTGCGTCCCGCAACGAAGGTGAGGCTCGCCTGCCCGCACCGCGATCAGCCCAGGGCGTACGTCTCCACGACCTCGTGGCGCGGACGGCGGCGCGGGCCCTCGCCGAGGTACGACGCCACCAGCGCCACCTCGTCCAGCTCCCACTCCGGTCCCTCGTAGCCGTCGAGGAGCCGCACCCACGACGTGACGTTGTCCGGGGTCCCGAGCCGGGCCAGCGTGAGGTGCGCGCGGAAGCGCTGCCCGTCGGTGCGTGCCCCGGCCTTCGACAGCGCCGCGCGGCAGCCGGTCGCCAGCCGGTCCAGCTCGGTGCGGTCGGCATCGTCGGCGTCGAGCCGGGCGAAGAGCACCCGGGCGCGGTCGGGGTGGGGGAAGGCGCCGCCGCCGGCCAGTCGCAGCCGCACCGGCCGGCGCTTGCGGGCCGCCCGCTCGAGCCGGTCGGCGAGGTCGTCGAGGGAGCGGTCGGGGACGTCCTCGGCGAAGGCCAGCGTGAGGTGCCACTGCTCCGGCACGGTCCAGCGGTACGCCGCGGCGTCGCGGCGCACCGCCAGGAACTCGTCGAGGTGGGCGACGGCGTCCTCCGGGGGGACCGCCGCCACGAACATCCGCGTCATGGTTCAGAGCCCGAGGTCGCGCCCGATCAGCATCTTCATGATCTCGTTGGACCCCGCCCAGATCTTGGTCACCCGGGCGTCGCGCCAGGCGCGGGCCACGCGGTACTCGTTCATGTAGCCGTAGCCGCCGTGGACCTGGACGCAGTGGTCGAGGACGTCGTTCTGGACCTGCGAGGTCCACCACTTGGCCTTCGCCGCGTCGACGGGCGTCAGCTCCTTCTTGGTGTGGGCGACGACGCACTGGTCGACGAACGCCTGCGTGACGTCGACACGCGTGACGAGGTCGGCGAGGAGGAACTGGGTGTTCTGGAAGGCGCCGATCGGCTGGCCGAAGGCCTGGCGGTCCTTGGCGTACTGGACCGTCTCCTCGAGGATCTGCTTGGCGTGGGCCAGGTTGGTGATGGCCGAGCCGAGGCGCTCCTGGGGCAGGAACTGCATCATCGAGATGAAGCCCGTGTCGAGGGGACCGACCAGGTCGTCGTTGCTGACCCGCACGTCCTCGAAGGAGAGCTCGGCGGTGTCGGACTCGTCCTGGCCGACCTTGTCGAGCACCCGGCCCACGCTGAACCCGTCGAGGGTGGTGTCGACGGCGAAGAGCGAGATCCCCTTGGCCTTCTTCTCGGGGCTGGTGCGCGCCGCGACGAGCACGAGGTCGGCCGACCCGCCGTTGGTGATGAACGTCTTGGACCCGTTGATCACCCAGTCGTCGCCGTCGCGGACCGCGGTCGTCCTCAGGTTGGCCAGGTCGGAGCCGCCGCCGGGCTCGGTCATGCCGATCGCGGTGACGATCTCGCCCGTGGCGCAGCCGGGCAGCCAGCGCGCCTTCTGCTCGTCGTTGGTCAGGTGCACCAGGTAGGGCACCGTGATGTCGGCGTGGATGCCGACGCAGCTCGGGAGGGTCATGTTGACCTTGGCGAGCTCCTCGGTGAGGACGGCGTTGAACCGGTAGTCGCCGGCCTCGGAGCCGCCGTGCTCCTCGGGGATCTCCAGGCCGAGGAAGCCCTGCTTGCCGGCGGCGAGCCAGAAGTCGCGGTCGAGGCCGTGCTGGTCGGCGTACGTCTCGAGGTGCGGGGCGACCTCGCGGTCCAGGAACTGCTTGACCGAGGCGCGGAAGGCCTCGTGGTCCTCGTCGTAGATCTCACGCTTCATGCCGCTATGTTACCCGTGAGTCACCACCGCGTGCCCACGGTCCGGAAGTGGCTCCGGACGGGCCCGATCAGGCGTAACGTCACCTGCGTCGGGCTCGGGACGGTGGCTGGGAGCGGTGATGGACGACGACGGGCTGTGGGTACGCCCGCGGGGACGGGCCTGGGGCAACGAGGCCCAGCGTGCGGTGCTGCACGCCGTCGCCGAGGACGTCGCGAAGCGCACCCAGCACAAGGTGGTCGCCATCGAGGCGCTGCGCTCCGACGGCTACCTCGAGTTCGTCGCGATCGCCGGTGACGACGACGCCCGCGACAAGATGCTCGGGAAGGCCTCCCCGCTCGAGCTCAACCACATCCACCACCTCGGCGTCGAGATGGACGGCTGGCGGCACATCCCCAGCGAGCGGCTCGACGACGAGACGCGCGCCTGGCTCGACGAGTACGGCCACAAGCCCGACGTGCCCGCATCCGGTCTGCCCAACGGGTGGGACCCCGACGACCAGATGGTGCGACTGCTCGAGAACGAGGACGGCGAGCTGCGCGGGCTGCTCTACCTCGACGAGCCGCACTCCGGGTTGCGCCCGACGGCGCAGACCGTGGCGGCGATCAACGCCGAGGCCGGGGTGCTGTTCGAGGCGGTCATCAGCATCGTCGAGCGCGAGCTCTACGGCGAGCAGGTCCGCATGGTCACCCAGGCGCGGCGCGCCATCGAGAGCGTACGACCGGGGCTCGGCGTGCGGGACCTGCTGAGCGAGCTCTCCCGCGCGATGGTGGAGGCGATGGACGTGGCGACCGTCGACGTCATCGTCGCCGGGGCCGACGTCGCCGGCATCGAGCAGGACCGGCTCCACGTGGCGGAGCTGATGCGCGGGCAGTGGCAGCGCCGAGGGCACGTCGTCGTCGAGCGGCAACGCACGTGGAGCATGCAGGAGGAGTCGATCGAGACTCCCCGGTCGCTCACGCGCCTGCTCGACACCCATGGCCTGGGGTCGGGGCTGCTCGTGCCGATCGGTGCCGGTGAGGAGTACCTCGGCACGCTGTCCATGGGCCGCGCACCCGACGCGCCGCGCTGGAACGCCTCCGAGATCAACGCGGCCACGACCGTGGCCTCGGACCTCGCCCGGCTGCTGCTCGAGGCGCGGCTCATGGAACGCGAACGGGCGCTCAACGCCGAGCTCCGCGACGTCAGCGACTACCGGCGCGACATGGTCCTGACCCTCGCCCACGAGCTGCGCAACCCGGTGAGCGTCCTCTTCTCCCACCTCGAGCTGCTCGACCTCGAGCCACGCTCCGACGAGGCGCGCCACTCCCTCGACGCACTGGAGCGCGCAGCGCGACGCATCGAGGACATGGTGGCGGACCTGATGACCCTCGCCTCGGTCAGCGACCCCGAACGGGGCGCGCCGTCGGGCGAGGTCGACCTGTCCGCCCTCGTCAGGGAGACCTACGAGTTCCTCGCGCCCACGGCGTCGCGCGCGGGGGTGGCCCTGGACGTGACCGTGGCGGACCACCTCGTGGTCACCGGCGAGGCGGCCGGGCTCGAGCGGATGGTCGCCAACCTGCTCTCGAACGGCATCAAGTACACCCCCGAGGGCGGCCGGGTGTCGCTGGAGGCCTCGGCGCGGTCACAGGACGGGGTCGACGGCGTCCTCATCACCTGCGCCGACACCGGCATCGGCATCGCCGACGCCGAGCTGGACAGGGTGTTCACCCCCTTCTTCCGCTCGAGCAGCCCCGAGGCGCGCAGGCGCCCGGGCACGGGCCTCGGCCTGGCGATCATGGAGCGCGTCGTGGCCGGCCACGACGGGGCGGTCGAGGTCACCTCGGCCCTCGGCGAGGGGACCACGTTCACCGTCTGGCTGCCGGCCGCGGGCAACAGCTGAGCCACAGCAGGCGGCACAACCTGCCAAAACGGCCCGGGCCGACGCGCCTCCCGCCTACGATCCCAGTGGGGTGGGGAGGGGCAGTGCACCATGGAGCAGGGCCGAACAGGGGAGCGCAGGACACGCGACCTCAGCTGGGGTGACCAGCGGGCTCGCGCGCTCATGCACGCCCTGGCCCGTGATGCCGCCGAGCGGGCAGGCTTCCGCGTCTGCGCCATCGAGGTGGTCCGGCCGAAGGGTCTGCTCGAGTTCGTCGCGATCCACGGCGACGTGGCCAGCGCCGAGGAGCGCCTCGGCACGGCGTCACGCCTCTCCGACATGCAGCTCGTCTTCGCCGAGGGCGAGCAGCACGGCCACTTCCTCTGGATCCCGAACGAGTCCCTGTCCGAGGAGATCCGCGAGCGCATCGACGGCGTGGTCGTGGTCCCCGACATCCCCGCCACCGGCGCGCCCGGCGAGTGGCACCCGATGGACATGCTCGTCGCGCGGATCGCCGACGAGCGCGGCGACCTGCGCGCGCTGCTCTACCTCGACGTGCCGACCGACCTCGCGCGACCCGACAAGGCTCGGCTGCTCGCGCTCAGCGACGAGCTCGAGAGCGTCCTGCTCTCGGTGGTCACGCTCGTGGAGCGCGAGGAGTACGCCGACCACATGCGGCTGATCCGGGCCACCCGCCGGTTGGCCCGGTCGAACCCCGCGCGCCACGACGTCGCGCACCTCGTCCGCGAGGCGCGCTCGACCCTGCTCGGGGCACTCTCGGTCGACGAGCTGGAGATCCGCGTCTTCATCGACGAGGACGTCGAGGCCCGCGACAGCCTGGGCCTGCAGGCGGCGCCCGAGGTGCGGCGCGCACTCGATGAGGCAGCCGCCCGTGCCTGGACGCACCAGCGCGTGCTGATCATCGAGCCCGGTCACGTGGGGGGAGACCCCGAGCTCGCGGCGTACGCCGACTGGTTCACCTCCGCGCTCGAGGTCGCCGGCTTCGAGGCCGTCGTCGTCGCGCCCGTCGGCGTCGACGACGACGTCCTCGGCATGCTGATGTGCGCCCGGCGCACCGGCTCTCGGCGCTGGACCGACGGCGAGGGCGTCGCCGCGCTGGAGCTCGGCCACGACCTCGGGCGTGCGATCGCCAACGCCCACGCCACCCAGCGCGAGCGCCGCCTCCTCGAGGAGCTGCGTGAGCTCGAGGTGGCGCGCCACTGGTTCCTGCGCGAGCTGACCCACGAGATCAACAACCCGATGACGGTCATCGCAGCCAACGCCGAGTTCCTGGCCTCGAGCGCGGTCATCACCGACTCCGACCGGCGGCGCGCCCAGGCCGTCCAGCGCGCCAGCGAGCGGCTGGGCGACCTGCTGCAGGGGCTCTCGATGCTGTCGCAGGTCAGCGACCCGCAGCAGCCGCCGGCCATGCAGCACGTCGACCTCGTCCGTGTCGTCGAGGAGACGATCACCGCGATGGCCGCCGTGGCCGAGCGCGCGGGCATCACGCTCCACCTCGTCGGCGACGTCGACGAGGCGGTGGTGCAGGGCGACCCGCGCGAGATCGCCAGCGCCGTGTCCAACCTGGTCGACAACGCCGTGAAGTACTCCGACGCCGGTCACGAGGTGTGGGTCGGCGTGGAGCACCGACCCGACGGCGGCCTGTCGTTCGTCTGCACGGACGAGGGCATCGGGATCTCGGAGGCCGACCAGGCCAACCTCTTCGCCCCCCTCTTCCGCTCGACCAACGAGGAGGCGCTGATGCGTCCCGGGACCGGTCTCGGTCTGGGCATCGTGCGGGAGATCATGCACCGCCACGGCGGTCGCGTCGAGGTCGAGTCGACCCTCGGCCGGGGCACCCGCGTGCGCCTCCACTTCCGGCCCCTCGATCGCCCGTAGGGGCCGAACCGTCAGGGGCGCAGCACGTCCTTGCGGTCGGGTGCCTCGACC
>DATIAJ010000141.1:0-22920 GCA_035458105.1 Nocardioides sp.
GGCTGCCGTCCGCGATGGGCGGTCTGGTCGCTGCCGAGGTCGACGTGCTGCGCCGGCTGACCGAGGAGCCCGAGCGGCCCTACGTCGTCGTGCTCGGCGGGTCGAAGGTCTCCGACAAGCTCGGCGTGATCGACAACCTGCTCGGCAAGGCCGACAAGCTGCTCATCGGCGGCGGGATGGTCTTCACCTTCCTGGCGGCGCAGGGCCACGAGGTCGGCAAGAGCCTGCTCGAGGCCGACCAGCTCGACACCTGCACCCGCTACCTCAGCGAGGCGGCGGACCGGGGCGTCGAGATCGTGCTGCCGACCGACGTCGTGGTGGACACGGCGTTCCCGTCGGACGACCGGGAGCCCCAGCCCTCCGTCGTACCCGCCTCGGAGATCCCCGCCGACGCCCTCGGCCTCGACATCGGGCCCGCGTCGGCAGCCGCGTTCGCCGCGGCGCTCGCCGATGCGAAGACGGTGTTCTGGAACGGCCCGATGGGCGTGTTCGAGACCGACGCCTTCGCCGGCGGCACCCGCGCCGTCGCCGAGGCCCTGACCAAGGTCGACGGGCTGTCGGTCGTCGGCGGCGGCGACTCCGCCGCCGCCGTGCGCCAGCTCGGCTTCGACGAGGCCGCGTTCGGCCACATCTCCACCGGCGGTGGCGCGTCGCTGGAGTTCCTGGAGGGCAAGGAGCTCCCGGGCATCGCCGTACTCGAGAGGGGCTGACCGTGGCCAGCAAGTCCACCCGCACGCCGCTGATGGCGGGCAACTGGAAGATGAACCTCAACCACCAGGAAGCGGTGGTGCTGGTCCAGAAGCTCGCCTGGACGCTGTCGGACAAGCGCCACGACTTCGGCAAGGTCGAGGTCGTCGTCGTGCCGCCGTTCACCGACCTGCGGTCCGTGCAGACGCTGGTCGACGGCGACCGCCTCTCGATCCGCTACGGCGCGCAGGACGTCTCCGTCCACGACGACGGCGCCTACACGGGCGAGATCTCCGCGGCGATGCTGTCCAAGCTGGGCTGCTCCTACGTCGTGGTCGGGCACAGCGAGCGCCGGATGTACCACAACGAGTCCGACGAGCTCGTCAACGGCAAGGCCCACAAGGCGCTGCACGCGGGGATGACGCCCATCGTGTGCGTCGGCGAGGGCCTCGACGTGCGCCAGGCCGGTGAGCACGTGCCCTTCACGCTCACCCAGCTCGACGGCTCGCTCGACGGGTTCACCGCCGAGCAGGTCGCCGGCCTCGTGGTCGCCTACGAGCCTGTCTGGGCGATCGGGACGGGCGAGGTGGCGACCCCGGACGACGCGCAGGAGGTCTGCGCGGCCATCCGTGAGCGGGTGCGTGGGGTGCACGGCGACGGTGCCGCCGACGGCGTCCGGGTGCTCTACGGCGGGTCCGTGAAGGCCGCCAACGTCGGCGGGATCATGGAGAAGGCCGACGTGGACGGGTGCCTCGTCGGGGGTGCCAGCCTGCAGGTCGACGAGTTCGGTGGCATCTGCCGGTTCTACGACATGCCCGTGCTGTGAGGCGCTCACCGCTTTGTGGCAGTCGTGACGTAGGCTTCCGCTCGTGATTCCTGCTTTCACCGTCCTGCTCATGATCACGAGCGCGATCATGATCCTGCTCGTCCTGCTCCACAAGGGCCGCGGCGGCGGCCTCTCCGACATGTTCGGCGGCGGCGTCAGCAGCAGCCTGGGGGGATCGTCTGTGGCTGAGCGCAACCTCGACCGGTTCACGATCGGGGTCGGCGTCATCTGGTTTGCGTGTGTCATCGCCCTGGGCCTGCTGATGGCCTACACGGGCAGCTGAGTCCCCCCGAGCGTTTCTGAGAAGGAGTCGTCATGGCTGGTGCTGGGAACGCGATCCGCGGAAGTCGAGTCGGTGCCGGCCCGATGGGCGAGGCCGAGCGCGGCGAGGCCGCGCCCCGGCAGGCGGTCACCTACTTCTGCAGCCACGACCACCGGTCGGTCGTGACCTTCGCGATCGAGGCGGCGGTGCCCGAGTCGTGGGACTGCCCGAAGTGCGGGCTGCCGGCGAGCCTCGACTCCGAGAACCCGCCCCCGGCGCCCAAGATCGAGCCCTACAAGACGCACCTCGCCTACGTGAAGGAGCGTCGCAGCGAGACGGAGGCCGCCGACATCCTCGACGAGGCCGTCGCCCTCCTCCGCAGCCGCCGCAAGGCCGGCGAGATCATCTTCTGACCCGACTACACGTGACCGGGCACTTCGTGCCCGTCTCGGACGCTGACCGGGCGCTTCCTGTCGGTCCTCGGCGCTGACCGGGCAGTTTCTGCCCGTCTCGGACGCTGACCGGGCGCTTCCTGCGGGGGCCGTGCCTGTGGATGGCGTACGACGCTGCGCGTCGGCTCGGGGCAGGGTGGTCGCATGCAGGTCATGCCTCCCTGGTGCCGCGACGCCGTCGTGCTCGGCCCGGACGCGCCGATACCGTGTGATCGCCCGTTCTCGGCCGTCGAGGCGTCGCGTCTCGGTGTCGGCGAGAGCCTGCGTCGGCGGTTGGTCCAGCGGGGCCTGCTGCGTCCGGTGCTGAGGGGCGTGTTCGTCGCTTCGAGCGTTCCCGACTCGCTCCGTCTCCGCGTGGCGGCGCTGGGGCTCGTCGTTCCGGAGCACGCCGTCGTCGTGGACCGGACCGCGGCCTGGCTCCACGGCGTCGATGCGCTTCCCCGCTCCGCGATCCACCGCATGCCGTCCCTCGACGTGTTCAGCAGGCAGGGCAGCCGGATGCGCCGACCGGGCGTGTCGAGCGGGATCCGCGAGCTGACGGCGCGGGACGTGCAGAACGTCGGAGGGCTGGCAGTGACGACGCAGCTCCGGACGGCCTGTGACCTGGGACGGCTGCTCTGGCGCTTCGACGCCTTGGGCGCGATCGACGGCTTCCTGCGGCTCGGCCTCGACCACGGACTGCTGCTCAGCGAGGTCGAGCGGTTCGCGGGTTGTCGCGGCGTACGACAGCTCCGGACGCTCGCGCCGATCGGCGACCCCGGAGCGGAGTCCCAGCCCGAGAGCGCCTTGCGCCTGCACTGGTACGACGCCGACCTACCGCCTCCGGAGACCCAGATCTGGGTCGACGACGACGATGGACGGCCGAAGTTCCGCATCGACGTCGGCGACCGTTCGGCGCGTTACGGCGCCGAGTACTTCGGCGAGGATTTCCACGGCGAGGACCAGCAGGACGCCGACGAAGGGCGCTTGACGTGGCTGGAGGAGCGCCGCGACTGGCACATGGACGTCTTCACGAAGGACGACGTCTACGGCCACGAGCTCGCCGCGAGCGGACGGCTGCGTCGCGGACACGGCGCGGCGGTCGCCAGTCGTCCGGTGATCATCGATCTCTCCCGCTGATCAGGACGGACAGGAAGCGCCCGATCAGCGCTCGAGACGGGCAGGAAGTGCCCGGTCGGCGTCCGGGACGGGCAGGAAGTGCCCGGTCAGAGGGCGGAGGCGGCGGCCTCGTCGAGCCACCAGACGGTCTCGTCACCGCGTACGCCGCGGGCGGGGGTCTCCTCGACCGTTCCCTCGGGCGCGAGGGCACGGGCGACGGCGTCGGCCTTGCCCTCGCCGCTCGCGATGAACCACACGGCCCGGCAGCGCTCCATCGCCTCGAAGGTGAGGCTGACCCGGTCGGGCGGCGGCTTGGGGGAGTCGTGGACGGCGACGGCGATCGCGTCGCTGGCCCCGAGGGCCGGGTGGCCGGGGAACAGCGACGCGCAGTGCCCGTCGGGACCGATGCCGAGCATCAGCACCTCGAAGAAGCCGGCACCGTGCTCGCGCATCGCCTCGCCGTATGCCGCGGCCGCGTCCTCGGCGGTCGCCACCTGGTCGCTGGCCGGCACCTCGTGGACGTTGGCCGGGTCGACGGGGACGTGGTCGAGCAGCGACTCGCGTGCCTGACGGGCGTTGCGGTCAGGAGAGTCCGCGGGCACGAAGCGCTCGTCGCCCCACCAGAACACGACCCGTGACCAGTCGACCGAGGAGTCGGCGGCCCGGCGGGCGAGCTCGCGGTGCAGCTCCTCGGCGATGCTGCCGCCGGTGAGCCCGACCTGCGGGACCTCGCCCCGCGCCTGGGCGGCCTCGAGCCTTTCGAGGAGGGCGGAGGCGACGTCACCGACGAGGACGTCGGCGTCGTCGTGGCGGCGGACGTGCACGTCGTTCACTTCTTGCTCCTCAGCTTGACCAGGTGGGCGGCGACCTCGGCGTAGACGTCGTCCTCGTCGAGGCGGCGCAGCTCCTCCGCCAGCAGCGCCGGGACCTCGCGACGCTTCAGCGCGACCGGCCGGTCGGGACGGTTGGGCGAGGAGAACGTCGCCAGGCGGCCGTCGGCACGCGAGATGCGGATCGGTCCCTCCTTGGTCTCCATGCTGACCTCGGTGATGCCGGGCCCGTCGGAGCTGCCGCGGGCGACGTCGACCTTGAGGCGGTCACTGAGCCACGCGACGAGCAGGTCGGCACTGGGGCTGATGCGCTCGGCGGTGACCTTGGCGCCGGTCACCTTGAGCGGGTGCTGGTCGAGCGCCGCGGCGAGGAGCGCCCGCCACGGCGTCAGCCGCGTCCAGCTCAGGTCGGTGTTGCCGGTGGCGTAGGTACGGCACTGGGTCAGCATCGCGGTCGACTTCCCACGCGGGACTGCGGAGGAGTCGGTGATGCGTCGCTGGGCCAGCGCGCCGAGCGGGTCGGTGGCGGGGTCGGCGGGCGCGGAGGTCGGCCACCAGATCGCGACGGGGGAGTCCGGCAGGAGCAGGGGCAGCACGACCGACTCGGCGTGCTTGACCACCTCGCCCTTGAGCCGGATCAGGGCGGTCTCGCCACCCCAGCCGTCGCCGCTGCCGACCTGGGCGTTGACCTGGCCGGCGCCGCGGGCGTCGCCGAGGATCACGCCGAGGACCCGCGACGGGTGCTCGCGCGAGGCCCGCTTGGCGGCAGCCATGGCCTCGGCGGCGTCCTCCTCCGGAGCGACGATGACCAGGGTCATCACCATGCCCATCGCGGGGCTGCCGGCACGGGTGCGGGCCCGCACGAACTCCGCCGCGATCTTGGACGAGTTGGTGTCGGTGAGCTCGATCATGGTCTCCTCCAGGTGCGGCCGTCCCGCGCGAGCATCTTGTCGGCCGACGCCGGGCCCCAGGTGCCGGAGTCGTAGGGCTCCGGCTTGCCCTTCCGGGCCCAGTGCTCGATGACCGGGTCGAGGATCTTCCACGAGAGCTCGACCTCCTCGTGGCGCGGGAACAACGGCGGGTCGCCGAGCAGCACGTCGAGGATCAGACGTTCGTACGCCTCGGCGCTGGCCTCGGTGAACGATCCCCCGTAGGCGAAGTCCATGTTGACGTCGCGGATCTCCATCGCGGTGCCGGGCACCTTCGATCCGAAGCGCAGCGTCATGCCCTCGTCGGGCTGCACGCGGATGACGAGCGCGTTCTGCGACAGGTCCTCGGTCGCGGTCTGGGCGAACGGCAGGTGTGGGGCCCTCTTGAAGACGATGGCGACCTCGGTGACGCGCCGGCCGAGCCGCTTCCCGGCGCGGAGGTAGAACGGCACGCCGGCCCACCGACGGGTCTCGACGTTGACGGTGATCGCCGCGAAGGTCTCGGTGGTGGAGGTCTTCCTGATGCCCTCCTCGTCGAGGAAGCCCCGGACCTTCTCGCCCCCGGCCCACCCGGCGGTGTACTGGCCGCGGGCGGTGGTGAGGTCGAGGCGTGCCGGCAGGGTGGCGGAGGCGAGCACCTTCTCCTTCTCCACGCGCAGGCTCCTGGCGTCGAAGGCGATGGGCTCTTCCATCGCGACGAGCGCCATCAGCTGGAGGAGGTGGTTCTGGATGACGTCGCGGGCGGCGCCGATGCCGTCGTAGTAGCCGGCGCGGCCGCCGATGCCGATGTCCTCGGCCATCGTGATCTGCACGTGGTCGACGTAGTTGGCGTTCCAGATCGGCTCGAACATGTTGTTGGCGAATCGCATCGCCAGGATGTTCTGCACCGTCTCCTTGCCGAGGTAGTGGTCGATCCGGAAGATCGACCCCGAGGGGAAGACGTCGGCGAGGGTCTGGTTGAGCTCGCGCGCGGACTCGAGGTCGTGGCCGAACGGCTTCTCCACCACCACCCGCCGCCACTGGTCGGGTCCGTGGTCGGCGAGGCCGTGCTCCTTGAGCTGCCCCACGACGGTGCCGAAGAACGCCGGTGGGATCGCGAGGTAGAACGCCATGTTGCCACCGGTGCCGCGCAGCTCGTCGAGCTCCTCGACGGTGCGGCGCAGCTGCTCGAAGGCGTGGTCGTCGTCGAAGTCTCCCGACACGAAGCGGAAGCCCTCGGAGAGCTGGTTCCAGACCTCCTCGCGGAACGGCGTACGCGCGTGCTCCTTGACCGCGTCGTGCACGATCTGTGCGAAGTCCTGGTCGGCCCAGTCACGTCGGGCGAAGCCGACGAGGCTGAAACCGGGCGGCAGCAGGCCGCGGTTGGCCAGGTCGTAGATGGCGGGCATGACCTTCTTGCGCGACAGGTCGCCCGTCACGCCGAAGAGCACCATGCCGCACGGGCCGGCGATCCGCGGCAGTCGGCGGTCCTGCGGGTCACGCAGCGGGTTGGCGCGAGTCATCAGCCTCGGTTCTCCTGGTAGTAGCGGACCAGCGACTGGGTGGAGGGGTCCTGCTCGGCGAGGACGTCCGCGTCGCCCGACACGGCCGGGCCCAGCTGCTGCGCGAGCTGCTTGCCGAGCTCGACACCCCACTGGTCGAAGCTGTCGATGCCCCACACCGCCCCCTGCACGAAGGTGATGTGCTCGTAGAGGGCGATCAGCTGGCCGAGCACCGACGGGGTGAGCGCCGGAGCCATGATCGAGGTGGTCGGCCGGTTGCCCGGGAAGGTCCGCGCGGCAACCAGCTCCTCGGCGACGCCCTCGGCCCGGACCTCGTCGGCGGTCTTCCCGAAGGCGAGTGCCCGGGTCTGGGCGAAGAAGTTGGCGAGGAACAGCTCGTGGACGTCAGTGCTCTGCCCGTCGGGAGTGGCATCCGTGAGGGCGTACGCCGGCCGCGCGAAGGCGATGAAGTCGGCGGGCACGAGGCGGGTGCCCTGGTGGATGAGCTGGTAGAACGCGTGCTGGCCGTTGGTGCCGGGCTCGCCCCAGAAGACCTCGCCCGTGTCGTACCCGACAGCCGTGCCGTCCCACCGCACGCCCTTGCCGTTGGACTCCATCGTCAGCTGCTGGAGGTAGGCCGGGAAGCGGTGCAGCAGCTGCGCGTAGGGCAGCACGGCGTGGGTGTGGGCGTCGAGGAAGTTGGTGTACCAGACGTTGAGCAGCCCCATCCGGAGCGGGACGTTGGACTCCGGGGGAGCCGTGCGGAAGTGCTCGTCCATCGCGTGGAACCCGGCGAGCATCTCGGCGAAGCGCTCGGGGCCGACAGCCACGACGAGCGACAGCCCGATCGCCGAGTCCATCGAGTAACGACCGCCCACCCAGTCCCAGAAGCCGAACGCGTTGTCGGGGTCGATGCCGAAGTCGGCGACCTTGTCGAGGGCCGTGGACACGGCCACGAAGTGCTGGGCGACCGCGATGTCGCGGTCGGCGTCGGACGGCAGGTGCTCGAGCAGCCATGCACGGCACAGCCGGGCGTTGGTCAGCGTCTCGAGGGTGCCGAAGGTCTTGCTCGAGACGATGAACAGCGTCGTCTCCGGGTCGAGTCCCTTGAGCTTCTGCCCGGCGTCGGTGGGGTCGATGTTGCTGATGAAGCGGCAGGACAGCCCGTCCTGGCGGTAGGGCTCGAGTGCCTCGTAGGCCATCACCGGCCCGAGGTCGGAGCCGCCGATGCCGATGTTGACGACCGTCTCGATCCGCTTGCCGGTGACGCCGGTCCACTCACCCGACCGCACGCGCTCGGCGAAGGCGTACACCCGCTCGAGCACCTCGTGGACGTCGGCCACGACGTCCTGGCCGTCGACGGCCAACGACGCGTCGGCGGGCAGTCGAAGTGCGGTGTGGAGCACCGCCCGGTCCTCGGTGACGTTGATCCGCTCGCCCGCCAGCATGGCGTCGCGGCGCCCGGTCACGTCGACCTGCTCGGCGAGGGCGCGGAGCGCCGCCTCCACGTCGCTGTCGACGAGGTTCTTCGACAGGTCGACGTGGAGGTCGGCGGCCGCGAGGGTCTGCCGGTCGACCCACTCGGGCGTCAGCGTGGTGCGCAGGTCGGGCGCGTACGACGCCGCGAGCCCGGTGAGGCGCGCCCACGCCTCGGTCGTGGTCGGGTCCACCGGGGCCTTGCTCATGCGCGTACTCGCTGCGCTCCGTGCGCGCCCGAGGCACATGGCGCGCTGTGTTGAATGATGAGCTCGCTTCGCTCGCTCATCGCCGGGCGGCCTCGAGCGACTTCCCGAGGGTCGTCTGCAGCTCGTCCCAGGCAACGACGAACTTGTCGACGCCCTCCTTGATGAGCACCTCGATGACGTCGTCGTAGTCGATGCCCGCGGCGGCGAGGGCCTTCATGTGGGCGGCAGCGTCGTCGTAGAACGGCCGGATGCGGTCACCTCGGACCTCCCCGTGGTCGGCGACGGCCTCGAGCGTCTTCTCGGGCATCGTGTTGACGGTGTCCTCGACGACCAGGTCGACGACGTACATCGTGTCGTCGTAGTCGGGGTTCTTCACCCCGGTCGAGGCCCACAGGGGACGCTGCTTGCGCGCGCCCTTCGCCTCGAGCGCCTCCCAGCGCTCCCCGCTGAAGAAGTCCTCGAACATCTGGAAGGCGAGCCGCGCGTTGGCCACACCGGCCTTGCCGCGCAGGTCGGGGTCGGTGCCCGGCCCCTCGGTCGTCGCCTCGAGCCTCTTGTCGATCTCGGTGTCGACCCGCGAGACGAAGAAGGACGCCACGGAGTGGATGTCGGCGAGCTCGTGGCCGTTGTCGGCGGCCTTCTCCAGGCCGGCGACGTAGGCCTCCATGACGTTGCGGTACTGCTCGAGGCCGAAGATGAGCGTCACGTTGACCGAGATGCCGGCGGCGATGGTCTCGGTGATCGCCGGCCACCCCTCCCTCGTGCCCGGGATCTTGATGAGCAGGTTGGGCCGGTCGACGATCCGCCAGAGCTCGGCGGCCTCCTTCACGGTCTCCTCGGTGTCGTGGGCGAAGCCGGGGGACACCTCGATCGAGACACGGCCGTCCACGCCGTCGGTGGCGTCGAAGGTCGGGCGCATCACGTCGCACGCGTCGCGGACGTCGTCGGTGGTGATGACCTGGGTGGCCTTGTCGACGTCGGCTCCCGCGGCAGCCAGCTCCCGCACCTGCGGGTCGTAGCGCTCGCCGTCGGCGAGCGCGGCCTGGAAGATGGCCGGGTTGGACGTGACACCCACGACGTGGCTGTTCTTCACCAGGTCGGCCAGGTTGCCGGTCTCCAGCCGCTCGCGGGAGAGGTCGTCGAGCCAGATGGACACCCCGGCGTCGGCCAGGGCCTTCAGACGATCGTTCATGTGGTGGTGCCTCCTGTATGGGGCTGTGGGGACCTGTACGTCAGTCGGTCAGGGTGCGCAGGCTGTCGCGGGCGGCGTTGGCCACCGCCTCGCCGGTGATGTCGAACTCCTCGTAGATCCGCGCGAAGTCGGCCGAGGCGCCGTAGTGGTCGATGGACACGATGCGGCCGTGGTCGCCGACGTACTCGCGCCAGCCCTGCTTGACGCCGGCCTCGACCGACACGCGGGCCTTCACGGTGGGCGGCAGGACCGTCTCGCGGTAGGCCTCCTCCTGCTCCTCGAACCACTCGAGGCACGGGAGCGACACCACGCGCGCGCGGATGCCGTCGGCGGCGAGGAGCTCGCGGGCAGCGACCGCCACCTGCACCTCGGAGCCGGTGCCCATGAGGATCACGTCCGGGTCGCCGTCCTCCACATCGAGCAGGACGTAGCCGCCGCGGTGCACGTTGGAGGTGTCGCTGAAGCCCTCCTCGCCGCGCGGGAAGACGGGGACGTTCTGCCGCGTCAGTGCGATGCCGGCCGGGTGGTCGGTGCGCTGGAGGACCGCGTGCCACGCCGCGGCGGTCTCGTTGGCGTCCGCAGGTCGTACGACGTCGAGGCCGGGGATGGCGCGCAGGGCGGCGAGGTGCTCGACCGGCTGGTGCGTCGGGCCGTCCTCGCCCAGGCCGATGGAGTCGTGGGTCCAGACGTAGGTGACGGGCAGGCCCATCAGCGCGGCCAGGCGGACCGACCCCCGCATGTAGTCGCTGAAGGTGAGGAAGGTGCCGCCGAACACGCGCGTGCCGCCGTGGAGCGCGATGCCGTTGAGGATGCCGCCCATGCCGTGCTCGCGGATGCCGAAGTGCAGCACCCGGCCGGCGAGGGGGTCGCCGGTCCACTGGTCGGTGGAGCGGCTCCCCGGGATGAACGACGGCGCGTCCTCGATGGTGGTGTTGTTGGACTCGGCGAGGTCGGCCGAGCCGCCCCACAGCTCGGGCATCACGCCGGCCACGGCGTTGATGACCGCGCCGGAGGCCTTGCGGGTGGCCACGCCCTTGGGGTCGGCGTCGAAGCTCGGCAGCGCGTCGGCGAGCCCGACCGGCAGCGCTCGGGTCTGCATGCGCTCGAAGGTCTCGACCACCTCCTGGGGCGCCGACTCCTTCCAGGCGTCGAAGCGCTCCTCCCAGGCGGCCTGCTCCTCCTTGCCCCGCGCCACGAGCGAGCGGGTGCGCTCGATCACGTCGGTCGGCACCTCGAAGCGCTGCTCGGGGTCGAAGCCCAGCACCTTCTTGGTCGCGGCCACCTCCTCCTCGCCGAGGGCGGAGCCGTGGGACTTCCCGGTGCCCTGGGCGTTGGGGGCGGGCCAGGCGATGATCGTGTGCAGCACGATGAGGCTGGGTCGGTCGGTGACCTCGTCGGCGGCGCGGACGGCGGCATACAGCTCGGGGACGTCCTCGACGTACTCCTTGCCGTCGTTGGTCCAGTCGACGTGCTGGACGTGCCAGCCGTACGCCTCGTAGCGCGCGCCAACGTCCTCGGTGAACGCCACGTCCGTGTCACCCTCGATCGAGATCTGGTTGGCGTCGTAGATCAGGGTGAGGTTGCCGAGCTGCTGCGTGCCGGCGATGGAGGAGGCCTCGGCACTGACGCCCTCCTGAAGGTCGCCGTCGGAGCAGAGGGCGTACACGTGGTGGTCGAACGGCGACTCGTCCTCCGCCGTGTCGGGGTCGAGCAACCCGCGCTCGCGACGTGCCGCCATGGCCATGCCAACGGCGTTGGCGACGCCCTGACCGAGCGGGCCGGTCGTCGTCTCCACGCCGGCCGTGTGGCCGAACTCGGGGTGCCCCGGGGTCTTGCTGCCCCACGTGCGCAGGGACCGCAGGTCCTCGATCTCGAGGCCCCACCCACCGAGGAAGAGCTGGGTGTAGAGGGTGATCGAGCTGTGGCCGCACGACAGCACGAAACGGTCGCGGCCGGTCCAGCTCGGGTCGGCGGGGTTGTGCCGCATCACCTTCTGGAACAGCAGGTACGCCGCCGGCGCCAGGCTCATCGCCGTACCGGGGTGGCCGTTGCCGACCTTCTGGACCGCGTCCATCGCCAGGACCCGGGACGTGTCGACGGCCCTGCGGTCGATGTCGTCCCACTCGAGGGTGGCGGGCAGGGCGGACTTCTTGGTCAACGCAGTTCCTCTCGGTGGAGTGCAACCGGGTGCAGTCAGGATCACAGCCCAGCAGGGGTGGCCTCGACTGCGACCCTATCGTCGTGGCCGAGTAGACTCGACCGTGCCCGAGGGTCGTCCCGGACGCCGGAACAGCTGGCCGTTCATCCCTTCGGTTCCCCGCTGTCCGCGTCCCATCCGTCCCCGTCCTCCCGAGGTTCTCCACCGTGTCCCACGCCGGCCCGAACGCTGCCGCGTCCGCCCGGCCGTCGACCGGTGGCCAGACCGGTGACCAGACCGGTGACCAGACCAGTGACCAGGGAGTCGTCCCCGAGGCGCCGAAGACGTGGCGAGACGTGGTCGCCGCCTACGTCGGACTGACCAAGCCGCGCGTGATCGAGCTGCTCCTGCTGACGACGGTCCCGGTGATGTTCTTCGCCGCTCGTGGCATCCCGCCCCTCGGACTGGTCGCGGCCACCGTGGTCGGCGGTGCGCTGTCGGCGGGCTCCGCCTCGGCCTACAACTGCGTCTACGACCGTGACATCGACGAGCAGATGCGACGTACGCGGCGACGGGCGCTGCCACGGCACATCGTCTCGCCGGTCTCGGCCCTCGTCTTCGCCACCGTGCTGGCCGTGCTGTCGACCATCGTGCTGGCGCTGTGGGTCAACTGGCTGTCTGCCGCGTTGTCGGTGCTGGCCAACGCGTTCTACGTGATCGTCTACACGATCCTGCTCAAGCGCCGCACCACCCAGAACATCGTCTGGGGCGGCCTGGCCGGCTGCTTCCCGGCGCTCATCGGCTGGACGGCGGTGACCGGCGAGCTGGCCTGGACGCCCGTCGTGCTGTTCCTCGTCGTGTTCTTCTGGACGCCACCGCACACGTGGGCGCTCGCGCTGCGCTACCGCGAGGACTACCGCAACGTCGACGTGCCGATGCTCCCGGTCGTGAAGCCGGCCGCCGAGGTCGGACGCCAGGTCGTCGTCTACAGCTGGGTCATGGTCGCCACCTCGCTCCTGCTCTGGCCGGTTGCCGGGACGAGCCTGGTGTACCCGGTCGCGGCTGCCGTCCTCGGCGCCGTCTTCCTCGTCGAGGCCCACCGGATGTGGAAGCGCGCCAAGGGCTCGGAGGCCCTGACCGACATCAACCCGATGCGGCTCTTCCACGCCTCCAACCTCTACCTGTCCCTGCTCTTCGTTGCCGTAGCACTGGACCCCCTGCTCGGCCGGTAGCGCAACCTGCAGGTCGTGTCAGGAGACTTCGAGGTCTCTGCGGACCTTCTTGAGACAACGTTCCGAGTCCGCTGACGCGATCTCCCGTTCACTTCTCCGCAGGGGGAGGCATCGGGTCACCCCCGCGGGAGCAGGGGGTAGTTCTGCATGTCTTCATCACGTGAGCGACGACACCGGACCGCTGGGGGCGCGTCCGGACTGGGGGTACGTCGCCGTCCCATCCACCGTGGGGTCTCGAGGGTCGTCACCCTCGTCCTGGCCGTGGGCTTCGCCGTCGTCGGCGTCGCCGGAGCGGCCAGCGCCCACCACAACACGATCACCGGTTCCGTCGTCTGCAGGACAGGTGGCGGCTGGGCCGTCACCTGGACGGTCGTCAACAGCGAGGCGCGCACCGAGTGGATCACCGCGTCCAACCGAGCCGTGGTCCCGGTCGGCACCGCGCTCACCTCGCGCCAGACCCGGACGTTCAGCGAGACCATCACCGCGAAGCCGACGTCCGACGTCGTGCTCACGCTCAAGGCGAAGTGGGACAACAACACGACCGCCACCAACTCGGGCAAGGTCCCGGTCCGGGAGTTCTCCGACGGCTGCAACGTCACGACCGTCGAGCCGCCGACGATCCCGGTCGTCGACGACTGCGGCCCGGGCAACGCCCACCACGGCCAGGTGCCGTCGGGGCCCTGGACCTCGACCAGCAACCCCGACGGCAGCGTCACGGTGGCGGCCACGCCGGGCCACCAGTTCCCGGGCGGACAGACGTCGCTCACCTACCCGGCGCCTGTCGACAGCGAGCAGCCGTGCCCGACGCCTCCGGTCGTCGCCCCGCCCGTCGTCGCCCCGCCCGAGGTGCTGCCCGCCGAGGCACGCGTCGTGTCGGCCCGGGCCCGCAAGATCGACAAGTGCGGCACCCGCGGCGACGTCTACAAGGTCGTCAAGCGCTCGGGCGTCGTCTACACGTCGAAGGGCAAGGTCCTGCGCCAGGGCGTGTGGCTGAAGGCCGGCGCGAAGCGCGTCACCGTCCGCGCCCACGCGGCGGACGCGTCCTACCGCCTGCAGGGGAAGCAGTCGTGGAAGATGTCGTTCCGCACGCGCCCGTGCGCCAGCGCTCCGGAGGTCGCACCCAGCACGGGGTCGCGATGACCCGCTCCCGCGCTGCGGGGATCGTCGTCGCGACGGTGCTCGTCACGACCGTGGTGCTCGGTCAGGGTGCGGCCCACGCCGCCCCTGACCGGCTCACGATCGCGCGCACCTCCACGGACGCGGCCGTCATCAGGGTGCCGGCGCGCAACGACACCCTCGCTGTCGGCAACCGGCTCCGCGGTGCCGTCTACACCTGGTCGAAGGGCGACCCGCCGTGCGACCCCACCGGCAGCACCGTCTACGCCGGCCACGCCTGGCGCGCCGGCAACGGCGTCGCCGACCGCTGG
Organism: Nocardioides sp.; assembly: GCA_035458105.1. GTDB lineage: Bacteria > Actinomycetota > Actinomycetes > Propionibacteriales > Nocardioidaceae > Nocardioides. The sequence goes on from DATIAJ010000141.1 coordinate 14,239, forward strand.
GGCTCGCTGCGGCGCGGCGACGTCATCAAGGTCGCGGGCTGCCGGTTCGAGGTGACCAGGCGCGAGTACTGGCCGGCGTCGAGGCGCATGGGGTCGCTCTACTCGGTCGCCGGACCCGCCAGGATCGTGCTCGTGGGGTGCAAGGCCGACGACTACTCCAGGCGCACGGTCGTCTTCGCGCGCAAGGTGGGCCGGTCCTAGCTACGACGGGGCGATGCGCGTGGCGGCGTGCGTCTGGCGTACGCCGTCCGCGCGGGCCTCGTCGGAGCCGTGGTGCGGCAGGACGGCGAGGGCGATGCGGGCCAGGCCGGCCGCCAGGAGCCCCGCGCCGAGCATGTGGAGGGCGACGAGACCGACCGGCAGGTCGAGCCAGTACTGCACCCAACCGAGCACCCCCTGGAGCACCTCGATGAGCAGCACCAGTGCGGTGACCCGGGCGAGCCACTGGTGTCCGCCGCGCCGTGCGACGACCAGCAGGGCCACGGTCAGTGCGACCAGCACGTAGACCGAGATCGCGTGGGCCTGCGACACCGTCGCGGGGTCCAGGCCGTTGCGCGGCGAGTCGGTGTCGCCGGCGTGGGGGCCGGCCCCGGTCACGACGGTGCCGAGGTAGAGGACGACCCAGCCGGCGGCGAAGGTCGCCCAGGCGAGTGCGCGCGGCAGCGACGGGGCGAGACCGCGCGAGGGACTGCGGAGCTCGTCGAGCAGGGCGACGCAGACCATGATGATCGCCATCGACAGCAGGAAGTGGCCGGCGACGACCCAGGGGTTGAGGTCGGTCAGCACCGTGATGCCGCCGAGCACCGCCTGCAGGGGGATGCCCAGGCCGATCACGAGGGCGAGCCGGGTCGCCCGACGGTGGCGGGCCCCCAGGGCGGCGAGGAAGCACAGGACGGCGACGGCGGCGAGGACGAAGGTCAGCAGCCGGTTGCCGAACTCGATGGCGCCGTGCATGCCCAGCTCGCCGTGGGCGACGTACGACGCGTCGGTGCACCGCGGCCACGTCGGGCACCCGAGCCCCGAGCCGGTGAGCCGGACAGCGGCCCCGGTGACGACGATGCCGATGTTGGCGAGGAGGTTGGCCACCGCGAGCGGCCACAGGAACCGTGCGAGTCGGTCGAGCAGGGTGCGTCCCATCATTCCCACCTGAAGGTCCTGGCCGTGAGCACGGCGCCGAGCAGCGTCCAGGCCGCCAGCACGAGCAGCGACCGGCCGTCGATGTCGGCGTCGACGAGCGCGGAGCGCATCGCCTCGCCCAGGGCTCCTGACGGCAGCCACTCGATCAGTCCGCCCGCGGCGCCGTAGGTGCTGGTCGGCAGCACCACGCCGCCGCCGGCCATGAGGAGCAGGTAGACGAGGTTGGCGAGCGCGAGCGTCGCCTCGGCACGCAGCGCGCCGGCGACGAGGAGACCGAGGGAGGCGAACGCGGCGGTGCCCAGGCCGATCGTGAGCAGCAGGCCGAGCACGGTGCTCGCCGGGTCTGCGAGCGAGGGCTCCCAGCCGAGCGCCAGCGCGACGCCGCCGAGCACCACCAGCTGCAGCCCGACGACGTTGAGCAGGGCCAGCACCTTGCCGAGCAGCAGGCCGTGACGGGGCAGGGGAGAGGACCCCAGCAGCTTGATCACGCCGTAGCGGCGCTCGAAGCCGGTGGCGATGGCCACGGAGGTGAACGCGGTCGACATGACGGCGAGGGCGAGCACGCCCGGCGTGAGGACGTCGACGGCGCGACCCTCGAAGGTGCTGCTGAAGCGGCGGGCTGCGACGACACCGCCCACGAGCACGATCACCGGGATCACGATCGCGAGCAGGAGCTGCTCGCCGTTGCGCAGCATGAGCCGCGCCTCCATCCGCGCCTGTGCCCGCACCATGCGCCCGAGACCGGCCCCACCGGGAGCGGGCACGAAGGTGCCGGTCGGTGCGGTCGTCATGACGCCAGCTCCCGCCCGGTGAGCTCGAGGAACACGTCCTCGAGGGTGCGCTGGCCCAGGGTCAGCGTCTGGGGCAGCACGCCGTGCTGCTCGCACCACCTCGACACGCGGCCCAGCGTGGTGGCGTCGGCCGGGCCGTGGATCAGCATGCTCACCTCGTCGAGCTGTCGCACCTCGGTGAGCGGGCCGAGCTCGGCGCGCAGCGACTCGGGCGCTCCGTCGGGGAACGGTCGGTTGACGACCAACCGGATGGTCGCCGAGCGTCCGCCGCGGGTCAGCTCGGCCGGCGTCCCGGAGGCGATGAGCGTGCCGCGGTCGATGATGTGGATCCGGTCGGCCAGGTGCTCGGCCTCGTCCATGTGGTGGGTCGTCAGCACGACGGTCACTCCGTCGGCGCGGACCTCCTCGAGCATCTCCCACGTCGTACGACGCGCCTGCGGATCCATGCCGGCGGTCGGCTCGTCGACGAAGACCAGCTCGGGCCGCCCGACGAGCGCGATGGCGAGCCCGAGACGCTGCTTCTGGCCGCCGGACAGCCGGCGGTAAGGGGTCCGGCCACAGTCGGCCAGACCGAGCCGGTCGACGAGCATGCCCGTGTCGAGCGGGTGCGCGTGGAGCGAGGCCATGTGCTCGAGCATCTCCACGGCGCGTACGCCGCTCCACGCGCCACCGCTCTGGAGCATGACGCCGATCCGGGGGAGCAGCTCCGCGCGGTCGCGCTGGGGATCGAGGCCGAGCACCCGCACGGTGCCCTGTTGCGGGACGCGGTAGCCCTCGCACGTCTCGAGCGTCGTCGTCTTGCCGGCGCCGTTGGGGCCCAGCACGGCGGTGACCGATCCCCGCGGCACCTCGAGCGACAGCCCGTCGACGGCCACCTTGTCGCCGTACGCCATCACCAAGCCGTCGATCACGACGGCGGGGGAGGCAGGTGGCACGCTCCGATTCTAGGTGCGACTTATCCAGAGGCGGCTGTCGGTCCCCGCAGCTAGCGTGGTCGCCATGACACGCTCCCACGCGATCGAGGCCGAGGGCCTCGTCAAGCACTTCGGTGACACCGTGGCCGTGGACGGGGTCTCCTTCGTCGTGCCCGAGGGCTCGGTGCTCGGCCTCCTCGGACCCAACGGTGCCGGCAAGACGACCACCGTCCGGATGATGACCACCCTCACCCGTCCCACCGCGGGCACGGGACGGGTCGCCGGCCACGACGTCCTCGCGGACCCGGCGGCCGTCCGGCGCAGCATGGGCCTCACCGGTCAGGCCGCGACGGTGGACGACCTGCTCACCGGCCGGGAGAACCTGCGCCTCATCGGCAGCCTCTACGGCCTCGACCCGGCCTACACCCGGCGAGCCGGCGACGACCTGCTCGAGCGCTTCTCGCTCGCCGACGCCGGCGACCGCATCGCCAAGACCTACTCCGGCGGCATGCGGCGCCGCCTCGACCTCGCGGTCAGCCTCATCGCCACCCCGCCGGTGCTCTTCCTCGACGAGCCGACGACCGGTCTCGACCCGCGCTCGCGCGTGGAGCTGTGGGAGGTGCTGCGCGAGCTCGTCGCCGACGGGACCACCCTGTTGCTCACCACGCAATACCTCGAGGAGGCCGACCAGCTCGCCGACAACATCGTGGTGATCGACCGCGGCACGGTCATCGCCGAGGGCACGCCGCTCCAGCTCAAGGACCAGTCCGGCGCAGCGTCGCTCGTGGTGACCGTCTCCCGGCCGGAGGACCTCGAGATCGCCGAGCAGATGCTGCGCGACCACGTCGCCGAGGTGCACACCGACCGCGGCGCCCGGCAGCTCACCGCCCCCGCCGAGGGGGTGGCCCACATGACCCGCATCGCAGGGATCTTCGCCGAGAGCCGGATCGAGCTCGACGACATCGGGCTCAAGCGTCCGAGCCTCGACGACGTGTTCCTGCACCTGACCGGTCATCGCGCCGACGACGACCACCCCGCCGACCAGATCGTGGAGGCATCGTGAACGACCAGACAGGCACCACCACCCGGTCCGGGCAGATCAGCAGGCCCGACATCCGGCAGACGGGGTTGCTCAGCCAGTCCGTCGCCATCGCCCGCCGCAACTTCATCCACATCAAGCGGATGCCCGAGATGCTGCTGGACGTCACCATCCAGCCGGTGATGTTCGTGCTGCTGTTCGCCTTCGTCTTCGGCAGCTCGATCGACATCCCGATCGAGGGGGGCTACGAGGCGTTCCTGCTGCCGGGCATCATGGCGCAGACCGTCGCCTTCTCGGCCTTCATCGTGGCGGTGGGACTGACGGCCGACCTGGACAAGGGCATCGTCGACCGCATGCGGTCCCTGCCGATCAACCCTGCCGCCGTCCTCGTGGGACGCTCGTTCTCCAGCGTGGCGCACTCCTCCATCGGGCTGGTGGTGATGTCGCTGACCGGTCTCACCATCGGCTGGGGCATCCACACCGACGTCCTCCGGGCGGCACTGGGCTACCTGCTCCTCGTCGGCTGGGCGTTCGCGATGATCTGGATCGGCATCTGGGTCGGCTCGGCGATGCGCTCGGTCGAGGCCGTCAACGGCGTCATGTTCGCCACGATGTTCCCGATCACCTTCCTGGCCAACACCTTCGCCCCGACCAACACGATGCCCGACTGGCTGCGCACCGTCGCCGAGTGGAACCCGATCTCCTCCCTCACCCAGGCGGTGCGCGAGCTCTGGGGCAACGACATGCCCCTGCACGCCGACGCCGAGCTCCCGCTCCGCTACCCGATCGTCTTCACGATCGGCTGGATCATCGTGATCACGGCGGTCGTCGCTCCGCTCGCCATCCGCACCTTCCGCGCGCGCACCGCCGACTGACTGATCGCCGGCGGGGGTGGGTCGCGCCACTTAGGGGACCCTTGCTTGAACGGTGGGAAGCAATAACGACACACTGTCGTTGTGGAATTCGTGAGGACGTCGACGGCACAGCGCGAGGGCGATGCGCCCACGCGCGACCGCGTGGCCCGCACGATCCTCGAGAACGGCCCCTCGACGGCCGCAGATCTGGCCCTCCGGCTCGACCTCACCCCGGCCGCCGTACGTCGCCACCTCGACCACCTGGTCGAGGAGGGAGTCGTGGAGTCGCGCGAGCAGAAGGTCTACGGCACCCGCGGGCGCGGGCGGCCCGCGAAGGTGTTCGCCCTCACCGAGGCCGGGCGTGACAGCTTCGACCAGCAGTACGACGACCTCGCCGTCCAGGCCATGCGGTTCCTGGCCGAGACGCAGGGCGAGGACGCCGTGGTGGAGTTCGCCCGGCGCCGGGTGGCCTTCGTCGAGCGCGACTACGCGGCCGTCATGGCCACGGACCCCGACCTCACGCCCGCCGAGGCGCTGGCGCGGGTCTTCACGCAGAACGGCTACGCCGCATCGGTGCGAGAGCTTCCTGCAGTGAGTGGGCAGAGCGTGGGGGAGCAGCTGTGCCAGCAGCACTGCCCGGTCTCCCACGTCGCCCACGAGTTCCCGCAGCTCTGCGAAGCCGAGACCGAGGCGATCGCCTCCGTGCTCGGCACCCACGTCCAGCGGTTGGCGACCATCGCCCACGGCGACGGCGTGTGCACCACGTGCATCCCCCAGACCCCCCAGACCCCGAAGACCAGCGAGAAGGAGAAGGCATGACCTCCATCGAAGAACTCAACCCGGAGCTCAAGGGCATCGGCAAGTACGAGTTCGGCTGGGCCGACTCCGACGACGCCGGCGCTGCCGCCACGCGTGGTCTCAACGAGGACGTGGTGCGCGACATCTCCGGCAAGAAGTCCGAGCCGCAGTGGATGCTCGACCTGCGCCTGAAGGGCCTCAAGCTCTTCCACCGCAAGCCGATGCCGACGTGGGGCTCCGACCTCTCGACGATCGACTTCGACAACATCAAGTACTTCGTGCGCTCCTCGGAGAAGCAGGCCACCTCCTGGGAGGACCTGCCCGAGGACATCAAGAACACCTACGACAAGCTCGGCATCCCGGAGGCGGAGAAGCAGCGCCTGGTCGCCGGTGTCGCGGCCCAGTACGAGTCGGAGGTCGTCTACCACTCGATCCGCGAGGACCTCGAGGAGAAGGGCGTCATCTTCGTCGACACCGACACCGCGCTGAAGGAGCACGAGGACCTCTTCAAGGAGTACTTCGGCACCGTCATCCCGGTCGGTGACAACAAGTTCGCCGCGCTCAACACCTCGGTGTGGTCGGGCGGCTCGTTCATCTACGTCCCGAAGGGCGTCCACGTCGACATCCCGCTCCAGGCGTACTTCCGGATCAACACCGAGAACATGGGCCAGTTCGAGCGGACGCTGATCATCGCCGACGAGGACTCCTACGTGCACTACGTCGAGGGCTGCACCGCGCCGATCTACTCCTCCGACTCGCTGCACTCCGCGGTCGTCGAGATCGTCGTCAAGAAGGGCGCCCGCGTCCGCTACACGACCATCCAGAACTGGTCCAACAACGTCTACAACCTCGTCACCAAGCGCGCCACCTGCGAGGCGGGCGCGACGATGGAGTGGGTCGACGGCAACATCGGCTCCAAGGTGACCATGAAGTACCCCGCCGTCTACCTGATGGGCGAGCACGCCAAGGGCGAGACGCTCTCGATCGCGTTCGCGGGCGAGGGCCAGCACCAGGACGCGGGCGCCAAGATGGTGCACGCAGCACCGCACACCTCGAGCTCGATCCTGAGCAAGTCGGTGGCGCGCGGCGGCGGCCGTACGTCGTACCGCGGCCTGATCCAGGTCAACGAGGGCGCGCACGGCTCGAAGTCCAACGTGCTGTGCGACGCGCTGCTGGTCGACCAGATCAGCCGCAGCGACACCTACCCCTACGTCGACATCCGCGAGGACGACGTGTCGATGGGCCACGAGGCCAGCGTCTCGAAGGTCTCCGACGACCAGCTCTTCTACCTCATGTCGCGCGGCATGGAGGAGGACGAGGCGATGGCGATGATCGTGCGCGGCTTCGTCGAGCCGATCGCCAAGGAGCTGCCGATGGAGTACGCCCTCGAGCTCAACCGGCTCATCGAGCTGCAGATGGAGGGCGCGGTCGGCTGACCCGCCCCGCCCCACGCCGTACGCCCGAGGAACGAAGAAAGTAGAGCTTTGACCGTCACCACTGATTCCGTCCGCTCCGCGCTGGAGCAGGGCCCCGAGCACGGCAAGGTGGAGAGCCACCTCCACCCTGCCGGCTCGTTCGACGTCGCCGACCACGAGGTCCCGACCGGCCGCGAGGAGATCTGGCGCTTCACGCCGCTCAAGCGGCTCAAGGGCCTGCACGCCGACGCGCCGCTCGACGGCCGCAACGTGAAGGCGTCCTGGACCGCCCCTGAGGGCGTCTCCGTCGGTGTCCTCACCGGCGACGAGGCCACCACGCTGCGCGGCGTGAGCGGTTGGGTGCCCAACACGCGGTTCACCGCTCGCATCCTCGCGGAGGTGCCGTCGACCCTGCTGGTCGACGTCCCGGCCGAGGTCGAGGCCGGCGAGCCCATCGTCCTCGAGGTCGACGGCACGGACGCCGAGCTCACCAGCGGTGCCCACGTCGTCCTTCGCTTCGGTCGGCACAGCAAGGCCGTCGTGGTGCTCAACCACACCGGCTCCGCGGCCGTCGCCGCGGTGGTCGAGGTCGTCGTGGAGGACGGTGCCGAGGCCAGCGTGGTGTCGATCCAGGACTGGGCCGACGACGCGGTCCACCTGTCGCACCACCAGGCCCGGGTCGGACGCGATGCGACCTACAAGCACGCCGCGATCTCCTTCGGTGGCGACCTGGTCCGCATGGACGCCAACGTCACCTACGACGGTCCCGGCGGCTCGGCGGAGCTGCTCGGCCTCTACTTCGCCGACGCCGGCCAGCACATCGAGCACCGGATCTTCGCCGACCACACCGCGCCCCGCACCAAGTCCCACGCGGTCTACAAGGGCGCGCTGCAGGGCGAGAAGGCGCACACGGTCTGGGTCGGCAACGTGCTGATCCGCAAGGTCGCCGAGGGCATCGAGACCTACGAGGAGAACCGCAACCTGGTCCTCACCGACGGCTGCCAGGCCGACTCGATCCCCAACCTCGAGATCGAGACCGGCGAGATCGAGGGCGCCGGCCACGCCTCGGCCACCGCGCGTTTCGACGACAACCAGCTCTTCTACCTCCAGTCGCGCGGCGTCTCCGAGCAGGAGGCCCAGCGGCTGGTGGTGCACGGCTTCTTCAACGACCTCATCCGTCAGGTGGGCGTGCCCTCCATCGAGGACCGCCTGCTCACCACCGTCGAGGCCGAGCTCGCCAAGAACGTCCTCAAGGACGTCGGCTCGCTCGCCGCCTTCGGGTCGGACGACTGATGGCGTTCGAGCGCGCCTGCGCCCTCGACGAGGTCACGGCCGACCAGGGCCTGGCCGTGACCCTCGGTCGCCACGAGATCGTCGTGGCACGCGACGGCGACGAGGTGTTCGCGCTGCAGAACGAGTGCAGCCACGCCGCGGTAGCCCTCAGTGAGGGCGAGGTCGCCGACTGCCAGATCGAGTGCTGGCTGCACGGGTCGATGTTCGACCTCCGCACCGGCAAGCCCACCAACCTCCCCGCGACCGAGCCGGTCGCCACCTTCCCCATCGACGTACGCGCCAACCCCGACGGCACCAGCGACGTGTACGTCGACACCGAGACCACCCTGAACGGAGTCACCCCCGCATGAGCAAGCTCGTGATCACCGACCTGCACGTCACCGTCGACACCGAGGACGGCCCCAAGGAGATCCTCAAGGGCGTCACCCTCACCATCAAGGA
>DATIAJ010000142.1:0-11036 GCA_035458105.1 Nocardioides sp.
AACGCCGGCAAGTCGACCCTGACCAACGCGCTGGTGGGCCAGAAGATCGTCATCACCTCCTCCAAGCCGCAGACCACCCGCAACGTGGTGCGCGGCATCGTGCACCGCGACGACGCCCAGCTGATCCTGGTCGACACCCCCGGCCTGCACCGACCGCGCACCCTGCTGGGGGAGCGGCTCAACGACCTCGTCCGTACGACCTGGGCCGAGGTCGACGTCGTCGCCGTCTGCTTCCCGGCCAACGAGAAGATCGGCCCCGGCGACCGGTTCATCGTGACCGAGCTCGGCAAGGTGCGCCGCACCGTGCGCATCGCCGTGGCCACCAAGACCGACCTGGTCACTCCCGAGCAGCTGGCGAGCCACCTCGTGGACATCGCTGCCCTCGGCGAGGAGACCGGCACCGAGTGGGCCGAGATCGTCCCCGTGTCCGCGGTGGCCGGCGACCAGGTCGACCTGCTCGCCGACCTCCTCGTGGGCCTGCTGCCGGAGGGGCCGCCGCTGTACCCCGACGGAGACCTGACCGACGCGCCCGAGGAGGCGCTCGCCGCCGACCTCATCCGCGAGGCCGCCCTCGAGGGTGTCCGCGACGAGCTGCCGCACTCGATCGCGGTCGTCGTCGAGGAGATGGGCCTGCGGGAGGGCCGCCCCGACGACAAGCCGCTGCTCGACATCGTGGCCAACCTCTACGTCGAGCGTGACTCCCAGAAGGGCATCATGATCGGCCACAAGGGCTCGCGCCTGCGCTCGGTCGGCACCGCCGCCCGCAAGCAGATCGAGGCGCTGCTCGGCACGCCGGTCTACCTCGACCTGCAGGTCAAGATCGCCAAGGACTGGCAGCGCGACCCGCGCCAGCTGCGCAAGCTGGGGTTCTGACCACCACAGCCCGCGTCGATCGCTGAGCGCACCGGCGCGGCGCATCGACAGCTCCGAGGCCTCGCTGGCTGCGTGGGGTGACGGCGCCCGAGTCTTCTGAGACCGCGCCTCCACGACACCTCAACGCCGGTTCAACGGCCCCGCAGGACGCTCTTCCCTGAGAAGGGAGGAGCCACTGATGAACAGCATGAACCAGCTCCTGGCGCAGTCCCGCACCCGCGAGGTCGCGCGAGCAGCGAGCCACCCCGCCCGACTCGCGGAGCACGAGGTACGTCTCGCCGGTCGAGGCGCCACGTGACGAACCGTCGCGCGTCGATACGCGCGCACGCCCACCACCACCCCCTGGAAGGAACACAGATGTCTACAACCCAGCTCGACCACGCCGAGGTCATGACCGCACTGCGCGAGAAGCAGCAGCAGGTCTGGAGCTCCGGCGACTACAACCGGATCGCCGCCCTCACCGTCGGCGTCAACGAGACGCTGGTCTCGACGGCCGGGATCCACCCCGGCGAGACCGTCCTCGACGTCGCCACCGGCACCGGCCACGCGGCCCTGGCCGCAGCCCGGACCGGCGCACGAGTGACCGGGATCGACTACGTTCCCGAGCTGCTCGAGGTCGCGCGGGGCCGAGCAGCTGCCGAGCGGCTGGACGTGAGCTTCGTCGAGGCCCCCGCAGAGCAGCTTCCGTTCGAGGACGGCAGCTTCGACGCCGCCGTCTCCGCGATCGGTGTCATGTTCGCCGCGGACCACGACCGCGCGGCCGGGGAGCTGGCTCGGGTGGTCCGCCCCGGTGGCCGGATCGCGTTGGCATCCTGGACCCGGTCGGGGTTCGTGGGCGGCATCCTGGGCATCGTGGGCAAGCACGTCCCACCGCCGCCCGGCGCCCAGTCGCCGGTCCGGTGGGGCGAGGAGGACGTCGTCGCCGAGCTCCTGGGTGACCGGGTCGGTGACGTGCAGTCCTCCCTGCACGTCGTCACGCAGAGGTTCACCAGCGCGGAGGCGTTCGCCGACCTGTTCCTGACCTACTACGGGCCGACCCGTACGGCCTCCATGCGGCTCGACGAGGCAGGCCGCACAGCGATGCGCGCCGAGCTCGTGACCCTCGCCGAGACGAACGACCGCGGTCATGGCACCGGGGCCGGCGTGGTCCTCGACTGGGAGTACCGCATCGTCACGGCGACCCGCCGCTGACACCACCCACCAGCACGACACCGAAAGAGGAAACATTCATGTCCACCTCCACGCACCTGCGCGCGGCCGTCGCCGCCGCAGTCCTGACTGCCCTGGCGGCGACGGCCTGCGACACGGCTGTGGCCGGCCCGGAAGATGGCACCGGTGCCATCGAGCCGTTCGACGAGATGACGCGCATCTACCCGCCCACCGACCTCCCGCGCATCTACCCTCCGACGGATCTCTCCGTGGGAGGGGTGTAGGACCGCACCCGCGAGTGAGCCAACAGGGCGAGGACCGGACCCGAAGCGCGGGTCCGGTCCTCGACTCTGCGACGACGGCGCTCGGGCGCGTCGGCCACTAGGCTGAACACCATGAGTGACGAGCGCACTCAGCCGCGTGCAGCGGCCCCCCGCTTCGGCATCCTGGGGCCGCTCCAGGTGCTCGACTCCCAGGGTCGTCCGGTCTCCCCGGGTGGCCCGCGCTCCCGGCAGCTGCTGGCGCTGCTGCTGCTCCATCCCAATCGGCCGCTGAGCAGCGAGCTCCTCGTGACCGCCATGTGGGGCGAGTCTCCTTCAGAGGGAGCTGCGACCACGCTTCGCACCCACGTCGCCGCCGTGCGCCGGGTCCTCGCCGCCGCCGGAGCCGACGGAACCCTCGTCAACCGCCCGGGCGGATACGCGCTGCTGCTCGACCGGACCGACCTCGATGCCGACGTGGTCGAGGACCTGGTGGGACGCGGCCAGGAGGCACTCGGGATCGGCGACCCGGCCAGTGCCGCTGCGCTGCTGGGCGACGCCCTCGCCCTGTGGCGCGGCGACGTGCTGAGCGACCTCGGCCCGCCGGACTTCGCCGAGGCCACCGCCGCCCGGCTCGGCGAGCTCCGTGTCGTGGCAGAGGAGACCGCGATGGCGGCCGCCCTCGAGCTGGGACAGCACCGCGACATCGTCGGGCGGCTCCAGGAGCTGGTCGCGGCGCATCCCTACCACGAGCGACTGTGCGGGCTGCTGGTGCTGGCGCTCTATCGCTCGGGACGCCAGGTCGACGCGCTGGCGGCCTACGCAGCGACCAAGCAGCGCCTCGGCGAGGAGCTGGGCATCGACCCCGGCCCCGACCTGCAGGCCCTCGAGACCGCCGTGCTCCGCCAGGATCCCGCCCTTCTCCCCACCGTCGACGCCTCGGCGGCCCTCGGGTCCCCCGGACCACGACCGTCCGCACCGCGACAGCCGTCGGATGCCGTGTTCGACGCGCTCAGACGCTCACCCATGGTCGGTCGCGACGCTGCCCTGGCGGAGGTGACGCGCGTGTGGCACGAGGTACGCGACGGGGGGAGGGGGCTGCTGGCTCTCAGTGGCGCCGCAGGAGTGGGGAAGTCGAGGTTGGCGGCCGAGCTGGCGCACCTCGCTGCGGAGGGCGGCGCCACCGTGCTGGTCGGACGCTGCGACGAGACGGTGCCGTACGCCGCCCTGTCCTCCGCCTTCAGTGGCAGCACCGCCGCCCACCAGCTGGCGACCGCGGCGCCGACCGGCGTACGCGCCCGGTTGCACCCGCTGCTCCCGCTCGACCTGGACGCCGGGGCGGATCGACCGCAGACGCCAGACCCCGACCTGCGCACCGGCCTGGCCAGGGCAGTCGAGTGGCTGTTCGCCGCCTTGACGCAGGAAGGCCCGGTACTGCTCGTCGTCGAGACCGCAGAACGCCTGACCGCGGAGGAGGCCGACCTCCTCGCGGTGCTCGTCACCCGACTGCCGGAGCAGTCACTGGTGCTCGTGTGCCTCCGTGACCCTCCCGGGAGTCGGCACGGGCCCCTCGCCGGACTGCTGGGCCGCAGCGGCGTCCACGAGATGACCCGAGCCGTGTCGCTGTCTGCCCTCGGTCCAGACGACCTCGGCCAGCTGGTGACGTCGCTGCAAGGGGACGGCGACGAAGCCCCACCTGCGCTCGTGCAGGCGCTGTGGGAGCGGACCGGGGGGAACCCGTTCTTCGCCCGTGAGGTGCTCCGGGACCTGGGACCGGACGACCTGCGAGCCGGGAGGCTCGGCACGCAGCTTCCCACCGGGTTGCGGGGCGTCCTGCGGCACCGGCTCGAGCAGCTCGACGACGAGACGCTCGCCGCCCTGTCCGCCGCCGCGGTGCTCGGGCGTGAGGTGGAGCTGGACCGCCTGGGCCACCTGCTCGACACACGCGAGGAGCTCGTGGTCGAGGCGCTCGACCCGGCCGTGGACGCCGGCTTCCTCGTCGAGGCCGGTCAGTCGTGGGCCGGCGGCTACGCCTTCCAGCACGACCTGCTGCGGGAGGCGGTCTACGCCGAGATCCCGCTTCCGCGGCGCCAGCGGCTGCACCAGCGTGCGGTCGAGGCGGTGCTGGGGGCGCACCCTGCCGGCGCGGACGTCATCACCGCTGCCGGCCACGCTGTCGAGGCCGGTCCGGCCGCCGACCCCGAGGAAGCGGCAGCGCTCGTGGACCGTGCCGTGGAGGTGGCCGCAGCCGGCTTCGGTTTCGAGGTGGCCGTCCGTCTGGCCGAGGCCCGCCTGGCCCTGCTGCCCCTGTTCGCCGCGCCGGCCCAGCAGGCTGCGGCGTACGTCGAGGTCGCGCGCCTCCGCCTACGGGCGGGCCGCGGCTACGACCGGGTCGTCGACCTCCTCGAACGAGCCCTGGGCACCTATCTGGCCCTCGGCGACACCGAGGCGGCCGGCCTGGTCCACAGCCGGATCGGCGGAGCCCTGGTGGTCCCACATCCCGACATGGACGTCGTCCGTGCGCTGGAGCACTTCAGCGCGGCCGAGCGGATGCTGTCGTCGCCCGCCACACGCTTCGGCCTCCACCGCGGCCGGCTCTCTGCCGCCATGCACGCGCTGGACACCGCGGCCATGGCCTCGGCGGCCGAGCGGTGCGAGGAGATCGCCGAGGCCACCGGCCGGCCGGAGCTGTCAGTCGCCGCGGAGTGGGGCCGGGGATGGCTCGCCCTCGACCTCGGTCGTCCGACCGTCGCCCTGACCCACCTGGAGACGGCGTGGGCCCTCGCGCGGTCCCAGCGTGACCCCGCGACGGGGTGGCCACCCTCGAACGCCGGCGCACTGATCTGCACGGTGTACCTGCTCGACCCGTCCCAAGGGCGGTCGTGGTGTCGACGTGGCCTCGGTCAGCCACGTGTCGATCGCCTGCTCCAGCAGCACGACGCCCTGACGGACCAGCTCGTGCTCGCACTGGCCACCACCGGCGAGCTCGATGTGGCCCGGCGAGCAGCGGACCGTCTGCCTGCGGAAGCGGTAGGTCGCCGGCTGGTCCGTTTCCTGACGGGGGAGTGGGAGCAGGCGGCCGAGGAGTGGCAGGCGGCGCTCGACCACGACCTCGCCGCGGGCGACCGTCACGACGCGGTTGCCAACGTTCGCTGGCTGGCCGAGGCGCTGGTGCAGCTGGGGGAGGATCGAAGGGCTGCCGAGGTGCTGCGCCACGGGCTCGAGATCGTCGAGGCCACTCCTCAGGTCCCGAGCGAGGTCTGGCTCCGCGCCCGCCTGGCCGGGCTCGGCACCACCGACCCGGCGGACGCCGCCGCGCACCTCGCCAGGTGTGACGACGTCCTGGCCGGTGGCGAGGACTGGCGCGGGCTGGCCGGTGAGGTCTCGTTGGCCCGGTCCGCCACGGCCCTGCGCGACACCGACTGGGAAGCAGCCATCGCGGGGGCACGGCAGGCCGCCCAGGTCTTCGAGCGCTACCGGGTCCCGTTCCGGCTCGCTGCGTCCCTCCGGCAGTGGGCGTGCGCGCTCGACGGGGCGGGTCTGGGCGACGAGGCACGCGTCCGACGCCTGGAGGCGGACGACGTCCTCGCCCGTGCGGGGGCTCCCTCGCGGTGGCTGGACACCGCATGACAGGCGTCACCCGCCCGCGGGACCTCAACACCACCTCAACGCGTGGGAGCCACACTCCGACCATGACCAGTCCTGCAGTCCGAGACCTCTCGACGAGCCGCCACGCGCCGACCTTCGACGCCATCATCGTCGGGGCCCGCTGCGCAGGGTCCTCGCTGGCCATCCGCCTGGCGCGCGGCGGGTGGCGCGTGGCCGTGATCGACAAGGCACGGTTCCCGAGCGACACCCTCTCGACGCACGTCGTCTTCCCCGACGGCGTCGCCCGCCTGGACGAGCTCGGAGCCCTGGAGCTCCTCCACCGCCGGCATCGCCTCGCGCCTGCTCGCTATGCCTGGCGGGTGCTGGGCCACGAGGTCGCCGGCTCCTTCACGCCGGTGGGCGGGCACGACCGCGCGCTGTCCGTACGGCGGGTGAGCCTCGACGCCGTCCTCGTCGAGCTGGCCCAGCAGGCTGGCGCCCACGTCCTGGTCGGCCAGAAGGTGATCGGACTGGTCGGTGCCGGCGTCGAGGGGGACCCGGTCCGTGGCGTCAGGCTGCAGGACGGCACCGAGCTGTTGGCACCCTGGGTCCTGGGCGCGGACGGTCAACACTCGAGCGTGGCCCACCACCTCGGTCTGGAGCGACGTGACGAGCGGCGCGGAGAGGTGGCCATGCTCCTGGGCTACTGGCGTGGGCTTCCCGCCTCCGACTGGATCCGACTCGACATGCACGAACGCTCTGCGTTGATGGCGGCCCCGTGCGAGGACGGGCTTCACCTCCTCACCGTGGCCGGACCGGCAGAGGTGACGCGAGGCACCCCGTCCGACATCGCCCAGCGCTACCACCGGATGCTGCTGGAGTTTCCGGCAGTGCTCAATCCACGGCTGCTCGAGGCTGCCGAGCTGGTCTCGCCCGTGGTCGGTGCTCCGGAGACGATGATGCGCGGCTACTACCGCTCCGCGTCCGGACCGGGCTGGGCCCTCATCGGCGACGCCGGCCACTTCAAGCACCCCACCACCGGGCAGGGCATCGGTGACGCCCTTGCCCAGGCCGAGCACGTCGCCCAGGACCTGCTGGTCGGTGGTGACCTCGCGGACTACGAGCAGTGGCGAGCCGAGCGATCCGACGAGGCGTACGAGTTCTCCTTCCGCGCAGCGCGGCTGCCCGGACCGCAGACGGCAGGCCGGTACGCCGGCCTGGCCTCGGACCCCGTGGCGGGCCAGGAGTTCCTGGACACGTTCACCCGCACGGCCAGCCCGTCCGACGTCTTCACCCACGATCGGTCGTCGCGCTGGCGTGCCGCAGCAGCGTACGAGGACGGCCTGCGCCGACTGGTCGCGCTCGTCGAGGGCCTGTCCGACGCGGACCTGAGGGTCCAGGTCCCGGCGTGCCCGCTCTGGACCGTGCGGGACCTCGTCTCCCACCTGTGCGGCATCGCGGAGGACTCGGTCCGAGGCGCGTTCTTCCCCGGTGCGACGCGCGCCTGGGCAGACCCGCACCTCGCGGCTCAGCGCGAGGCGTGGACGGCCTCGCAGGTCGAGGCGCGTCGCGGCCTCGACCGACACCAGCTCCTCGCCGAGCTCGAGCGACACGGGCAGGCACTGGTCCGCGCCCTCCGACGCGGCGAGCCTGCCGCCGTCGACGTGCCGAGCTGGATGATGGGCGCACCGGCCGCCGACCTCGCCGCGCACCTCGGTGATCTGGGGGAGGCGCTGGACCTGCCGCAGAGCCCGGCGTCACCCGTCATGCGATACGGGTTCGCCAGCTATCGGGCCTGGCTCGGAGAACGACTGGTCGCCCGAGGGCTGCCTCCGCTGCGGCTGACCGATCCGACCGACGCGGCGGCGGAGTGGGTCGTCGGTGGACAGGCGCCGCCAGGTGCGTCGGTGGAGGCGGACGCGTACGAGCTCTTCCGCGCCATCAGTGGGAGGCGCTCGACGGACGACACCGCCCGCTGGTCGTGGAGCGGCGAGCCCGACGCGTACCTTCCACTGCTCTCGCCCTACCCGCGTGACGAGGTGCCCGCTCAGGCCGGCACCCAGCAGATCCCGTAGCGCTGCCCGGCCGCCCACTGCTCGCGCGTCGGGCTCTCCTGCGACCAGGTGAGGTCGAGCGGGTCGTCGGTGGCGTCCGCGGCGACGTCTCGGCAGACCGGATCCATGCGGGCGGCCACCGCGGCGCGCGCGGGGAGCCTGCGGCCCGGGATGTCGACGGTCGCGACCGCGCGCCACGAGTGCGTCGCGCCGCACGTCACGCGGCGGAAGCCCCGGGCGCCGGGCGCCGCCGTCGCGCACATGGCCGGTCCCGCCCAGCCCTTCGTCCGGCGGGGGAGCCGCAGCAGCGCTCCGGGGGAGGCGACGGCGACGACGTCGCAGCGGAACCAGTCGGCCCCGGCCTCCGCCCGCGCGGGACTCGGGCTGAACCAGACGGCTCGCACCATGCTCAGCCGCAGCTCGCGCGGCGTACGTCCGAGGTGACGGGGCAGGCGGGCGGTGCAGGCGCGGCTCATCTGCCGCTGGGCGGCTCGGGAGTCCACCCGGCGAGTGAAGCCCGACTTCGTCGTGAGGTCCAGCCGGCCGACGAAGTAGGTCTGGGCCGTGTGGGCGCGACGGCACGCGACCGGCGCCGTACGACCCACCACGGCGACCGCCTGGCGCAGTGACAGGTCGTGGCACTCACCCACCTCCGGCGTCGGGCCCGGGTCCGGGGGAGTGGTCTCGGTCGGGGTGGACGTCGACGAGGGGGAAGCGGTCGGGGCGTCCGCAGGTGCGTTCGTCGGCGAGGTGCAGGCCGACAGCAGCACCGCCGCGACCAGGATCGCGAGGGGCCGCCTCATCCCATCACCAGCGCCGCGAGCGTGCCGCCCAGCTCGTACGCCGTCTCGCGGTCCGCGTCGCCCACGTCGCCCAGCACCTCGAGGACGGGGGCGCTCTGCCGCCAGGCGAGCGCTCCGACGATCGACTGGACCGAGCGCACCGCTCCGGTGGTGTCGTAACGCCCGTGGACGTAGAGCCCGTACGGCTTGCGGCCTCCCTCGACCGCCGCGGCCGAGCCGTCGTCGGTGAGCGCACCCCCGGCCTGGAGGAAGATCGAGTCGAAGAAGTGCTTGAGTGCACCGCTCATGTAGCCGAAGTTGGCGGGCGTGCCGAGGACGTAGCCGTCCGCAGCGAGCACGTCGTCCGCGTCCGCCTCCAGCGCGGTTCGCACGACCACGTCGACGCCCGTGATCGCCTCGTCCGACGCGCCGGCGACGACGGCCTCGGTGAGCGCGGCCACCGACGGCGTCGGCGAGTGGTGGACGATGAGCAGGCGCGGCACGGAGCCGAGGCTACTCACCGGCCCGCGCCCGGGCGTACCGTCGACACGTGAGCTTCGAGGTGGCGGGTGAGGCGTACGACCGCTTCATGGGTCGCTACTCCCGGCCGCTCGCGGTCCGGTTCGCCGACTGGCTGGAGGTGTCCGAGGGCCAGCGGGCGCTCGACGTCGGCTGCGGTCCCGGTGCGCTGATCGCGCCGCTGGTCGACCGCCTCGGACCCGAGCAGGTGTCGGCGATCGACCCGTCGGCGCCGTTCGTCGAGGCGTGCCGCGCCCGCTTCCCGGGGGTGGACGTCCGTCGGGGTGAGGCCGAATCGCTGCCGTGGGACGACGGCTCGTACGACGTCACCGCCGCGTGCCTCGTCGTGCACTTCATGACCGACCCCGTCGGCGGGCTGTCGGAGATGAAGCGGGTCACCCGGGAGGACGGCTGGGTCGGCGCGACGGTGTGGGACCTCGCCGGGTCCCGCGCACCGATGGCGCCGCTGTGGACCGCCTTTGCCGAGGTGGCTCCCGACCAGCCGGACGAGAGCAGCTACCAGGGCGGCTCGCGCGAGGGCCTGCGCTCGATCCTCGAGGGCGCGGCCCTCCGTGACGTCGAGGTGGTGGAGCTCCCGGTGACCGTCACCCACCCCTCGTTCTACGAGTGGTGGGAGCCCTACCTGCACGGGGTCGGACCGGCCGGCGAGGCCGTCGCCGCGCTCGACCCGGCCCGCAGGAGGGAGGTCGAGCGGACCTTGTGCCGCGACCTCGGCGATGGTCCGTTCGACATCACGGCGGTGGCGTGGGCGGGGCGCGGTCGGGCGTAGACGTCTCACGACGCGGGAGACGGCGCGCGCGTGCGGCGTTGGAGGGCTACGCTGGTCCGGTCATGATGCGCAGCCTTCTCCTCCTTCGCCGCCGCAACGAGGCCTGACCCGGCCCCCTCGTTGCGGAGTGTGGCGCGTGCCGGTCGCCCCTTCTGCAGACCGAGGACACCATGACCAACCTGAGCAACACCGCCAACCAGCAGGGCACGAGCCCGATGCCGTTCGGCCGCTACACCCCGTTCGTTCCCGTCGACGTGCCCGACCGCACCTGGCCGACGAAGAAGGTCGAGAAGGCGCCGCGCTGGCTGTCGACCGACCTGCGTGACGGCAACCAGGCGCTGATCGACCCGATGACCCCGGCCCGCAAGCTCACCATGTTCGAGCTGCTGGTCTCGATGGGCTACAAGGAGATCGAGGTCGGCTTCCCCTCGGCGTCCGAGACGGACTTCGGCTTCGTCCGGCAGCTCATCGAGCAGGACAAGATCCCCGACGACGTGACGATCTCGGTCCTGACCCAGGCCCGCGAGGACCTGATCGAGCGCAGCGTGCAGTCGCTGATCGGCGTGCCGAGGGCCAACATCCACCTCTACAACGCGCTGGCCCCGCTGTTCCGCCGCGTCGTCTTCCACGCCGGCAAGGAGGAGATCCGCAACATCGCGGTGCGCGGCACCGAGATGGTGATGAAGTTCAGCGACTCCTACCTCGACAAGACCGTCATCGGCTACGAGTACTCGCCGGAGATCTTCACCGGGACCGAGCTGCCGTTCTCCGTCGACGTCTGCGAGGCCGTCTCCGACGTGTGGCAGCCCGACGACGACCGCGAGATCATCCTCAACCTGCCGGCCACCGTCGAGATGTCGACGCCCAACGTCTACGCCGACCAGATCGAGTGGTTCTCCCGCCAGCTCACCCGCCGCGAGCACACGGTGATCTCGCGGCACCCGCACAACGACCGCGGTACGGCGGTCGCGGCCACCGAGCTCGCGATGATGGCCGGCGCCGACCGCGTCGAGGGCTGCCT
>DATIAJ010000143.1:0-15916 GCA_035458105.1 Nocardioides sp.
GAAGCAGAAGGCTCCCCGCAGCTGGGGCAGCACCTCGAGGGCACGCTGCTCGAGCGTGGTGTCGGGGTGGTGGGCGAGGAGCGCGGTGACCAGGCTGGTGTCGTTGGTCGCGCCCTCGACGCCCTTGATGTCGAGCTCGCCGGCGGGACCGGGCAGCTCGCCGACCATCCCCCGCAGCTCGTGGGTGTTGATGAGGTTGCCGTTGTGGCCGAGGGCGATCGAGCCGTCCGCGGTGGGCCGGAACGTCGGCTGGGCGTTGTGCCACGTGGACGCGCCGGTGGTGGAGTAGCGCGAGTGGCCGATGGCCAGGTGGCCCTTGAGCGAGTCGAGCGTCGACTCGTCGAACACCTGGGAGACCAGGCCCATGTCCTTGTAGACCAGGATCTGCCGGCCGTTGCTGACCGCGATGCCCGCCGACTCCTGGCCGCGGTGCTGCAGGGCGTAGAGCCCGAAGTAGGTCAGCTTGGCGACGTCCTCGCCGGGGGCCCAGACGCCGAAGACGCCGCAGGCGTCCTGCGGGCCCTGGTCGTGGGGGTCGAGTGCCGTGGTGAGACGGCCGTCGCCGCCCGTCCGCCTGCTGCTCTGGTAGGGCACGGCCCGAGTCTACGGGCGCCCGGCCCGATCGGCGCACTCGCGCCCGCCCGCCGATATCTGAGGACGCCGTGGACGGCTGGCGGGCCGATCGACGACCGTCGCGTCCTCAGATATCCGCTTCAGCGCGGTCAGGCGTCGCGCAGGACGGAGCGGACCCGGTGGAGGGCGAGGCGGGCGGCGGCGCGGCCGACCGCCGGGAGGGGTACGACGTCCAGCAACGGCAGCGGCCGGGTCCAGCCCGGGTCGGAGGGCAGCGCGCCCTCGGGGCCGGCGTACATCGGGGTCAGCGCCCGCTGGACGGCCTCCTCGAGGTCGAGGGGCGGGCCGCCGGAGCGCGGCTTCCACGTGTGCTCGGGACGGCAGACCATGTCGTGGCGCAGCGACTCGACGAGGGCCGTGACGGTGTGGAACGGGGCGGTGGTGACCAGCGCCGCGCCGAGGCCGACGAGGCTCGTCGGGACGACGGGGACGGGCACGCGGGTCCGGGACAGCCCCGCCTCGCCGCCGACGATGCGCAGGAGGTCGGGGTAGGCGACCACGTCGGGGCAGCCGAGGTCGACCGCGCCGCGGGGGCCGTCGTCGGCCAGGCCGTCGGTGACCGCACGCAGCACGTCGGAGGCGGCCACCGGCTGCACGGAGCTGTGCATCCACGTCGGCACCGGCTGGACGAGGAACAGCGTGGCGATCTGCCGGATGATCTCGAACGACGTCGAACCGGCGCCGATGACGACCCCGGCCCGCAGGGCGACGGCGCCGTCGGTGGCGCCGAGCAGGATGCGCTCGACCTCCAGACGCGACGCGATGTGGGCGGACAGCTCCGCCTCCGGCACCTGCGGCACGAGGCCGGAGAGGTAGACGAGGCGTCGTACGTCGCTCTCGGCCACCGCGGCCGCGACGGTCTCGGCGGCCACCCGGTCCCGGTTGCTGAAGTCGCTGCGGTCGAGGGAGTGGACGAGGTAGACGACGGCGTCGACCTCGGCGACCGCCTCGGCGACGGCAGCGGGGTCGGTGACGTCGCAGCGGATCGCGCGGACGCGGTCGTCCCAGCCGAAGCGGTCGGGGCGCGGCGGCGACGACGAGGCGGCCACGACGTCGTACCCGTGCTCGAGCAGGTGGGGCACGAGGCGCGAGCCGATGTATCCGGTGGCGCCGAGGACGAGGACCCGCATGCCTCAGGCCTCGCCGAGGTGCTTGAGGAGGTTGCGGGAGAAGACGGTGCCCATGTGCTTCACGACGCCGGCCATGACGCGCTCGACCGCGGGCCGCGCGAGTCCGGGCAGCGGCAGGTGGGTCGAGATCTGCAGGTCGATGCTGACCTCGGTGCCGCCGTCGGCGTGGTCGGCGAGGTCGTACGTCCCGTTGACCGCGGTCGTCTCGTGGGGGCGGTCGGGGTCGTGGGTGAAGACGATCCGGTCCTCAGGGGTCAGGTCCATCACCTCGGTGAACGTCGGGGCCACCGAGATCCCCAGCACGGGGATCGTGCCCATCCGCCAGGTCCAGCGGTCGCCGTCGACGTCGATGCGAGTGACGTAGGGCGTGATCTGCGCGATCAGGTCGGCGTCGGTGAGGGCGGCCCAAACCTCGCTGCGCGATGAGCGGAGCACGGCCGAGGAGCGGTCGCGAGCACGGAAGGTCGCCATGGCGCGAGGCTACCGACGGCGCCCACACGAACGGTCCACCCGGGTGAGCGGTGAGTGAGACATCTTCTGGCGGCCCAGAACCTGCGTCACTCACCGCTGGTCGTACGCCCGCAGCGCGGCGGTGAGTGAGACATCTTCTAGCGGCCCAGAACCTGCGTCACTCACCGCTCGGGCGCGGACGTCAGGAGCGGGGCAGCTCGCCGAGGTTGCGGAGCAGGAGCGCCTCGGCCTTGACGACCTTCTCGAACTCGGCGAGGTGGAGACCCTCGTTGGCGCCGTGGGCGCGGGTGTCGGGGTCCTCGACGCCGGTGACGAGCACGCTGGCCTGCGGGAACGCCTCGAGGAACTCGGCGATGAACGGGATCGAGCCGCCGACGCCCATGTCGACCGGCGCGGTGCCGTCCCAGGCCTCGGCGAACGCGGCGCGTGCGGCGTCGTACGCCGGACCGCTGGCGTCGATCTGCGTCGCCTCGCCGGTGTCGACGACGGTCGTCGTGAGGGTCGCGCCCCACGGGGTGTGCTTCTCGAGGTGGGCCTGGAGGCACTGCACGGCGTTGGCGGTCGTGTCACCCGGGGCGATGCGCATGCTGATGCGGCAGCGCGCGGCCGGGACCAGGGTGTTGGACGCGCCCTCGACCTTCGGGGCGTCGAGGCCGGTGATGCTGATGGACGGCTTGGTCCAGAGGCGCTCGACGACCGAGCCGGAGCCGATCCACTCGATCCCCTCGGCGGCACCGGACTCGGCACGGAGGCGGGCCTCGGGGTAGTCGACGTCGGCGGCCGGCCCCGAGTGGAGACCGGCCACGGCGACGTTGCCCTCGTCGTCGTTGAGGGAGGCGATGACGCGGCTCAGGGTCATGATCGAGTCGGGGACCAGGCCGCCCCACATGCCGCTGTGCACGGCGTGGGTGAGGGTGCGGACCTCGACGTCCATCCGCACCAGGCCGCGCAGCGACGTGGTGAGGGCGGGCTCGCCGATGTCCCAGTTGCCGGAGTCGGCGATGACGATGACGTCGGCCTCGAGCCGGTCCTTGTAGGTGGTGAGCAGGTCGACCAGGGTGTCGGAGCCGACCTCCTCCTCGCCCTCGATGAACATCACCAGGTTGACCGGCAGGTCGTCACCGAAGATCCGGACCGCACCGAGGTGGGCCGCGATGCCGGCCTTGTCGTCGGCGGCCCCGCGGCCGTAGAGCCGGTCCCCGCGCTCGGTGGGCTCCCACGGCGGGGAGTCCCAGTCGGCGTGGTCGTTCTCGGGCTGCACGTCGTGGTGGGCGTAGAGCAGGACCGTCGGGGCGCCCTCGGGACCGGCCTTCCTCGCGATGACCGCCGGCGGCGCACCGTCGTGGGCACGGACGATCTCGCACTCGAAGCCCTCGGCCGCGAACAGGTCGCGGGTGGCCTCGGCACTGCGCTCGACCTCGCCGGCGCGGGCCGGGTCGGCGGACACGGACTGGATGCGGACGAGGTCCTCGAGGTCACGGCGGATGCCGGGCATGACCTCGGCGAGGCGGGCGGAGATGTCGACAGTCATTCCGCCACCCTAGGGCCCCCTGCTCAGCCGTCGAGGGACGCCCGGTCGCCGTGCCTGCGCTCCAGCATCAGCTGGCGCTCGGTGTCGGCGAAGCCGAGCCGGCGGTAGATCCCGATGGCCTCGCCGTCGTCGTCCGCGACGATGACGAGGGTGTGCGCGCCGAGGTGCTCGAGGGCGTGGCGGCCCGCTGCGTGCACCGCGGCGGCGGCGAGGCCCTTGCGCCGGTGTTCGGAGTGGGTCTCCACGCTCTGGAAGCGGGCGACCCCCGGCTCGGTGGTGAACACCGCAGCGGTGCTGACGACCTCGCCGTCGACGAAGACACCGAACCGGGTGCCGCGTCCGTCGGCGACGAGGGACTGCTCCTGGACGTTGCGCCCGCGCGCGAACCGCAGGTGCGTCTCCTCGTCGTCGCGCTCCTCGATGGCGGCGCTCAGCCGGGCGCGGCTCTCCCAGTCGGCCTCCGACTCCAGCGGGCGGACCTCGCCGTCTACCTCCCGGGGCGGTCGCAGCGACGACGCCGTGAGCACCGAGGCCACGTCGACGACGAGCCCGGCCGCCTCGAACGCAGCCCGCGCCTCCGGCGAGAGGTCGGGGGCGTCGATCCCGATGCTCACGTGGCGTGCCTCGGGGAACTCGGTGTGGAAGGCCCCCACCACCTCGCGCTCGCCGCCGGGGTGGGGCGGCTCGGCGAGCAGGATGAAGTTGCCCCAGTAGTACGTCGGGTTGGCCGGCGTACGGACCACGAGGTGGGTGCCGCGGTCCTCCACGGTGCTGCCGGACGCGGTCAGCAGGGCGAGGTCGGTGCGGAAGCCGAGCGAGGTCACGTGCATGGGCGCAGGCTAGAGGTTGTCGGCGCCCGTGTCGGGGGCGGCCGTCGTCGACGGCGAGTCACCGCGCTCGGGATCGGCGTCGGCGTCCCACCGCCAGTCGCGCACCTCCGGCAGGTCGTCGCCGTGCTCGCGCGTCCACTGGCGCGCCCGGCGTCGCGTGTCGACCATCAGCTGGCGGACGGCGGCCGCGCGGGTGCCGAGCCCCGGCACGCGGTCGATGACGTCCATGACGAGGTGGTAGCGGTCCGTGTCGTTCATCATCACCATGTCGAACGGTGTCGTCGTCGTGCCCTCCTCCTTGTAGCCGCGGACGTGGAGGTTGTCGTGGTTGGTGCGGCGGTAGGTCAACCGGTGGATCAGCCACGGATAGCCGTGATAGGCGAAGACCACCGGCTTGTCGGTGGTGAAGACGGCGTCGAACTCCCGGTCGCCCATCCCGTGGGGGTGCTCCTGCTGGTCCTGCAGGCGCATCAGGTTGACCACGTTGACGAAGCGCACCCGCAGCTCGGGGAGGTGCTCGCGCAGCAGCGACACCGCGGCCAGCGCCTCGAGCGTGGGTACGTCGCCCGCTGCCGCCACGACCACGTCGGGGTCGCCGTCGTCGTTCGAGGCCCACTCCCAGATGCCGAGGCCGCGGGCGCAGTGCAGGTCGGCCTGCTCGGCGTCGAGCCAGTCGAAGCTCGGCTGCTTGCCCGAGACCACGACGTTGACGTAGTGCTCGCTCCGCAGGCAGTGCGACATCGTGGACAGCAGGGTGTTGGCGTCCGGCGGCAGGTAGACGCGCACGACCTCCGCCTTCTTGTTGACGACGTGGTCGATGAAGCCCGGGTCCTGGTGCGAGAAGCCGTTGTGGTCCTGACGCCACACGTGCGAGCTGAGCAGGTAGTTGAGGCTCGCGATGCGCGGACGCCACTCGATCTCGCGGGTGGTCTTGAGCCACTTGGCGTGCTGGTTGAGCATCGAGTCCACGAGGTGGATGAACGCCTCGTAGCAGCTGAAGAGCCCGTGGCGCCCGGTCAGCAGGTAGCCCTCGAGCCAGCCCTGGCAGGTGTGCTCGGAGAGGATCTCGACCACGCGTCCGGAGCGGGCGAGGTGCTCGTCGACGTCGGCGAGCTCGCCCGCCCAGACCTTGTCGGTCACCTCGTAGACGGAGTCGAGGCGGGTGGAGGCGGTCTCGTCCGGACCGAAGATGCGGAAGTTCGTGTCGTTGTCGCGCACCACGCCGACGAGCCACTGCCCGAGCACGCGGGTCGGCTCGTGGATCGACGCCCCCGGACGCTCCACCTCCACGGCACTCTCGCGCCAGTCGGGCAGCCGGAGCGGACGCTTGAGCAGCCCGCCGTTGGCGTGCGGGTTGGCGCTCATCCGTCGGGTGCCGGCGGGCGCGTTGGCGCGCACCGCCTCGACCGGTCGACCGTCGTCGCCGAAGAGCTCGTCGGGGGCGTAGGAGCGCAGCCACTCCTCGAGCTGCGCGCGGTGATCGTCGTTCTCCCTGGTCCCGGCCAGCGGCACCTGGTGGGCCCGCCACGTCCCCTCGACCGGCTTGCCGTCCACCTCGGCGGGGCCCGTCCAGCCCTTCGGCGTCACCAGCAGGATCATCGGCCACGGCCGCCGCTCGACGTCGCCGTCCTCGCGGGCGGCGCGCCAGATGTCGCGGATCATGTCGTGGGCCTGGTCGAGCGCCGCGGCCATCTGCCGGTGGACGTCGGCGGGGTCGTCGCCCTCGACGGTGATCACGTGGTGCCCGTAGCCGCGCAGCAGGCTCTCGAGCTCCTCGCGCGGCATCCGGGCGGGGATGGTCGGGTTGGCGATCTTCCAGCCGTTGAGGCTGAGGATCGGCAGCACCGCGCCGTCGTGGACCGGGTCGACGAACTTGTTGCCGTGCCAGCTCGCCGCCAGCGGCCCGGTCTCGAACTCGCCGTCGCCGACGACCGCGGTCACCACGAGGTCGGGGTTGTCCATCGCGGCGCCGTAGGCGTGGGAGAGGACGTAGCCGAGCTCGCCACCCTCGTGGATGGAGCCCGGCGTCTCGGGGGCGACGTGGCTCGGGATGCCGCCGGGGAAGGAGAACTGCCGGAAGAGCCGGGCCATCCCGTCGCGGTCGTCGCCGATCGCGGGAAACACCTCGGAATAGGTCCCCTCGAGCCAGGCGTTGGCCACCGCGGCCGGCCCGCCGTGCCCCGGCCCGCAGAGGATGATCGCATCGACGTCGCGCTCGCGGATCAGTCGGTTGAGGTGGGTCCAGACGAGGTTGAGGCCGGGCGTGGTGCCCCAGTGGCCGAGCAGCCTCGGCTTGATGTCCTCGCGCTCGAGCGGCCGCTCGAGGAGCGGGTTGTCGAGCAGGTAGATCTGCCCGACGGAGAGGTAGTTGGCCGCACGGAACCAGAGATCGAGGTCGCGGACCTGGTCATCGGTGAGGGACGCCATGCTCCTTCGTACCGGAAACCGGCGCGGGTGGGCACCCCCCCGTCTCGGTCCCCCGGGGTCAGAGGGAGGTCAGAGGGGCAGGTACGGCGAGAGGTCGGTGCGCTCGCCGCTGGCGAGGACGCTGCCGGAGTCGAGCGCGTCAGCCCACGTCGTACGACCCGTGGCGAGGGCGAGCCACGTCTCGGCATCGGTCTCCACGACGGCCGGCGGGGTGCCCCGGGTGTGGCGCACGCCCGGCACGACCTGGACGGCAGCGAAGGGCGGCACGCGGACCTCGACCGAGCGCCCGGGGGCGCGCACCTCGAGGGCGGCGAGGTAGTGCTTGACCAGGGCCCGGGTGTCGCCGTCGGCCTCGGCAGTCGCGAGCTGGTCGGGGCTGAGGAGCTTGAGTCGGGCAGGCACGGGCCGAGGCTAGTCCGCGATCGCGTCCAGGACCTCGACGCAGGCCGCCCAGGCGTCGCTGCCGGTCTCGATGACGCCGAAGTGGCCGCCGGTGACCTCGACGAGCGTGGCCTCGGCGCCGGCCGCGGTCGCAGCGTCGACGTAGGCCTCGGCCTGGCTGAACGGGACCGTGTCGTCGTCGCGCGCGTGGACCACCCACACCGGCGCGTCGAGCGGGACCTGGCCGAGCGGATCGGCCTGCGCGTACGCCGTCTCGTCGGCGTCGCCGAGGAACGCCCGGGCGGCCCCGTCGCCGAGGTCGTCCACGACTGCCGCCCGGAGGTCGAGCACGCCGGCCTGGCTGACGACGTGGGTCACGCGGGGACCCTCGGCCCACCGCTCGAGGCGGGTGCGTCCGCCGGCCCACGTGGCGAGGTGGCCGCCCGCGGAGTGGCCGAGCGTCACGACCGGGCCCTCGGCGTCCGCCGCGACGGCGCCGATCGCCGCGTGGACGTCGTCGAGGGTGGCGGGGAACCCTCCGCCGTTGCCGACGCGGCGGTACTCCACGTTGGCGGCCGTCCAGCCGCGGCCGACCAGGTCCGCGGCGAGCGGGGCGCCGTACTCCGCGCCGTACTCCGCCTTCCAGAAGCCGCCGTGGATGACGACCACCAGTCCCCGGCTGGGGCCGTCGGGCACGTGCAGGTCGACCCACTGGCTGGGGTCGTCGCCGTAGGTGATCCGCTCGGAGGTGCTCGCCACGGCGCCCACCCTGCCGGACGGCTCGTCGGCGCACCCGGCGAGGGCGGACGACACGCCGACCGCACCGGCGGCGGCCAGCACCGCGCGGCGGCTCGGCCGTGTCACCCGTCGGGCTCGCTCGGCTCGGCGGGCTCGGCCGGGGCGGGCGGCTCGTCCGGGTAGGGCTGGACCATCTGGACGAGCAGGTAGGTGCGGCGGTCGGGGTCGCGGCCGCGGGTGCGGTCGGCCCACGCCTCGATGACGTCGTCGAGCTCCTGGCGGAGCTGGTGGGCCTCGTCGTCGGTGAGCTTGAGCGCGTGGTCGGAGGTCGCGAAGACCCCGCGCCCCTCCTCCCGGCTCATCGCGAAGGAGCGGTCGACCACCTGGTGGAGCCACGCCGCCTTGCTCGAGCGGAACACCTCGACCGCCGCCCGACCGCCCGGCTGCTCGGCGAGCTTGCGCAGCTCGACGGTGTAGCCCGCGGCCGCCGCGGCGCGCCAGACCCGGTCGCGCTTGTCGCGCGCCTCCTCCGGGGCCTCCTCGACCAGGCCGTACTTCGCCAGCTGACGCAGGTGGAAGCTTGCCTGGTTGGCCGGGATGCCGAGCTCGCGGGCCACGTCGGCCGCGCGCGCCGGACCCGACGCGTGGAGCTCGTCGAGGACGCGCGTGCGGACCGGGTGGGCGATCGCCCGCAGCACGCGCGGGTCGCTGAGGGGCTTCGGTTCGACCATGACCCCACCCTATCCGAGTTGCGCACGCACTATTGCGCAACATCACTTGCGCATTATATGGTGCGCATATGCCCGGCTACCGACAGCTCTCCCGCAACCGCGACTTCACGGTGCTCTGGATCGGCGACACCGTCAGCGAGCTCGGCGGCGCGCTGTCGATGTTCGCGTTCCCGCTCATCGCCTACGCCCTCAGCGGCTCTGCGCTCACCGCCGCCCTGGTGGAGGCCGCCTACCTCGGCGGCCTGTGCGCCACCCTGCTGCCGGCCGGGGTGCTCGCCGACCGTGTCGACCGCAGGCGGATCATGCTGATGTCCAGCGCCACCGGCTGCGCGGCGTACACCTCCCTCGCGGTCGCTGGGACGACCGGCAGCCTGACGCTCCCGCACCTGCTCGCCGTCGCTCTGGTCGCGGGCGTGGCCGCTGGGGCGTTCAACCCGGCGCAGCTGTCGGCCATCCGATCGGTCGTCGCCACCGACGACCTCCCGACAGCGCTGAGCCAGAACCAGGCCCGCCAGCACGTCGCCTCGCTCCTGGGCGGTCCGCTCGGCGGCGCGTTGTACGCCGTCACGCGATGGCTGCCGTTCGCCGTCGACGCGATCACCTTCGCGGTCGCGTGCGTGACGGTGAGCCGGGTGCGCACGGACCTGTCCGCGCCACGGCGCGCGCGGGAGCCGCTGCACCGCCAGCTGGCCGAGGGGTTCCGGTTCATGTGGGAGCGCCCGTTCTTCCGCACGCTGATGCTCTGGGCGTCCCTGGCCAACCTCGTCACCAACGCGATCTTCTTCGTGGTCCTCCTCCGGATGATCGAGGCGGGCGTGCCCGCGACCCAGATCGGCCTGGTCACGACGGCCGCTGGTCTCGGCGGGATCCTCGGTGCGGCGCTCGCACCGAGCCTGATCCACCGGGTGCCGACCGGGCGGCTGACCGTCCTCATCGGCTGGACGTGCTGCCTGCCGCTGGTGCCGCTGACGGTGTCGTCGAGCGTGTGGACCGCCTGCGCGAGCACGTTCTTCCTGCTGCTGCTCACCCCGGTCGGCAACGCGGGCATCAGCTCGTACCGGATGGCCGTCACCCCTGCGCACCTCCAGGGCCGGGTCGGCTCGACGAGCCAGTTCGTGTCGATGTCAGTGATGCCGCTGGCGCCGTTGCTCGGCGGCTACCTGCTCGAGCACGAGGGTGGTACGACGGCGATCGCCGTACTCGTCCTCGCGAGCGCGCTGCTGGCCGTCCTGCTCACCGCGAGCGGGTCGATCCGGTCCGTGCCTCGTCCTTCGGAGTGGGCCAGCGCGGACGACACCGAGCCCGCGCCCGCCCCGGCGCTGGCCGCGTGATCTGGGCGGTCACCGCGATCGGGGCGGTCACCGTGATCGGGGCGGTCACCGTGATCGGGGCGGTCACCGGATATCCGGTGACCGCCCCGCTTATAGGTACAGATCCGGGGCGCAAAGCAGGGAACTCGGGTGCACAGTCGTCAGCCGGAGCGGGCGAAGCGGGCACCGACCTCGGCGACCTTGCCCGCCAGCTCGGGCGGTGACTCGACGACGAAGTCCGCGCCCGAGGAGGCCAGCACCATGACCGGCCAGTCGAGGTCGTCGACATTCATCTCGAGGACGCAGCCGTCACCGTCCTCGTCGGGATCAGGGATCACCGTCCCCCAGCGGCCCACCTGCGCGGCGAGCTCGTCGGCCGGCATCGCCAGCCGCACGCGTACGGCGTGGCGCTGGGGCATCCGGCGGATGCCCTGCTGCACGAAGGCGAGGGCGTCGTCGGCGGGCAGCTCGCGCGGGCGGAAGCGCTGCCCGGTGGGCTCGGGGTCGGTGACCCGGTCGAGCCGGAAGCTGCGCCAGTCGGTGCGGTCGCGGTCCCAGGCGACGAGGTACCACCGGCGACCGAGCGAGACCAGGCGCAGCGGCTCGACGCGGCGGTGGCTCACCTCGGCCCCTCGGGCGGCGTAGTCGAAGCGCAGCAGCTCGCTGTCGCGGCAGGCCTGCGCGAGCGTGGTCAGGACCGTCGCGTCGACGACCGGCGCCCCTTCCCACGGGCCGGGCGCGTCGGTCTGCGAGGCGACGGCGTCCATCTGGCGGCGCAGCCGCGGTGGCATCAGGGAGAGCACCTTGGACAGCGCCTGCACCGACCGGTCGTCGGTGCCGGAGACCGCGCCCACCGCGGCCGTGCGGAGGCCGACAGCGATCGCGACCGCCTCCTCGTCCTCGAGCAGCAGCGGCGGCAGCGAGCCGCCCGCGCGCAGCTGGTAGCCACCGGCCGCACCCCTGACTGCGTCGACCGTGTAGCCGAGGTCGCGGAGGCGGTCGACGTCGCGGCGCAGGGTGCGCGCGCTGACCTCGAGCCGCTCCGACAGCTCCGGACCCGGCCAGTAGCGGTGGGTCTGGAGCAGGGACAGCAGCCGCAGCATCCGTTCGCTCGTGCTCATGGATCCAGAATAGATCTCAATGCGGACAGGAACTGACCGCATGGGTTCCTACCGTCGAGCCATGACCTACCACCACGAACACACCGGACCGGCGATCGTGACGCGGGGCCTGACCCGCCACTTCACGTCGCGCAAGCAGACGGTCGAGGCCGTGCAGGGCCTCGACCTCGAGATCGGGCAGGGCGAGCTCGTCGCCTTCCTCGGCCCCAACGGCGCGGGGAAGTCGACCACCCTGCGCATGCTGACGACCCTGATCACGCCCACCTCGGGCACGGCGTACGTCGCTGGACACGACGTCGTGACCGGCCAACGCGACGTACGGCGCGCCATCGGCTTCGTCGGCCAGGGCAACGGGGCGGGGCACCGCCAGCTCGGCAGGGACGAGCTCATCAGCCAGGGTCGGGCCCACGGCCTGTCCCGCGCCGACGCCCGCCGACGAGCCGCCGAGCTGGTCGAGGACCTCGACCTCACCGAGGTCGCCGACCGCAAGGTCTCCTCGCTGTCCGGTGGCCAGCGCCGCCGGCTCGACATCGCGATGGGGCTCGTCCACCTGCCCCGCGTGCTCTTCCTCGACGAGCCGTCGACCGGCCTCGACCCGCAGAACCGCGCCAACCTCCAGGACCTGATCCGGCGCCTGCACGCCGAGAGCGGCAGCACCGTGGTGCTGACGACGCACTACCTCGAGGAGGCCGACGCCCTCGCCGGTCGCGTGATCGTGGTCGACCACGGCCGGGTGATCGCCGACGACACCGCGGCCCGGCTCAAGAGCGGGCTCGGCGACCTCGTCCGCCTCGGCTTCGGCTCCTTCGCCGACGCCAGCCGGGCAGCCACCCGGCTGGAGCGGGTACCCGACGCCCGCGTCGAGGTGGAGGGCTCGTCGCTCGACCTGCGGGTCCTGGACGGTTCCGCGATGGTCGGTGAGCTGCTCGCCGACCTGGCCGCGGACGGCGTACCCCCGACACGGGTCGAGGTCGCCCGCCCCACCCTCGACGACGTCTTCCTCGACCTCACCGGGCGCAGTCTGCGCGAGACCCAGTCCACCGACACCGCCACTGACACCGACGTCCCCACCGAGACCGAGAGCGAGGTCGCCGCATGAGCACCTTCGTGGCAGACACCGTCAACGTGATGACCCGCGAGCTCAAGCCCGTGTGGCGCGAGCCGATGGCCGTGGTCTTCGCGATGATCCAGCCGCTGGTCTTCCTCGGCCTCTTCGCTCCGCTGCTGCCCGAGATGGCCGGGGGCGGTTCCGCGCTGCAGTGGTTCGTGCCCGGCATCGTGGCGATGACGGCGCTGATGGGCGCCTCCTTCACCGGGTCGAACTTGATGGAGGAGATGCAGTCCGGCTCGCACGAGCGCCAGCTGGTCTCGCCGCTCGGCCGTCCTGCGCTGCTCGTCGGCCGCGCGCTCAAGGAGGTCGTGCCGATGCTCATGCAGGTGGCGATCATCGTCGCCGTCGTGACGCCGTTCAGCTTCGACCTCCACCTCGGCGGGGTGCTGGCGGCTGCGTTCGTGCTGTCCATCTTCAGCATCGGCGTCGGCGCGCTGTCGTTCGCGCTGGCACTGGCGTCGAAGGGCGAGGACTGGATGTTCTGGACGGTCCAGCAGACGCTGCTCTTCCCGACCCTCCTCACGGCAGGCGTGCTGCTGCCTGTCGACGGGGCGCCCCGCTGGCTCGAGGTGGTCTCGAAGCTCAACCCCATGACGTACGTCGTCGACGCAGTCCGCGCGCTCTTCGCCGGCACCTTCCCGGTCGAGGTCGTGGCCCAGGGCGTCGCCGGCGCCGGCGGCGTCGCGGCCCTCGGGCTCTGGGTCGGGGTCCGCGCGATGCGCCGCTCGAGCTGAGGGCAGGGTCATGCTGGGCGGTCACCGGATATCCGGTGACCGCCCCACTTACAGGTACAGATCTCGGCCGATAAGCGGGGGACTCACCGGATAACCGGTGACTCCAGAGACGTGTGGGACTCGCCGGCGCCCAAGTTCAGGAGCCCAGGACCGCGGGCATGGTCGCGCGCCAGGGCAGCCGGCACCTTCGGCCCCGTCGAGGCGCGGATCTCCCGTCCCTGGTACCCCCTCATGCGTTCGTCTCCGAGCCGTGAGCGGTCGCCGACTTCCGGGTACGCACGTCCAGCGCGATCAGGGCGACGATCAGCGGGAGGGCCAGCAGGAACGCCCACCACGGCACGTCGACGTCGTTGTACCGCGCATACCGGAGCCCACCCGCGACGCACATGCCGATGACGACCATGACGCCGTAGATCACCTTGCGGGTGGGCATGGCACCTCTCCTTCGCGTGAGGGAACAGCGTCACGCCTCGACCTCGACGAGGTCGTCCGAGCGCTTCCGCCGAGCCGGAGCGATCGGGACCCTAGCCACCATCGACGTCCTTCGGCACCCCCCTGGGATCCGGTGCTGGGCGCGGGCACCTCTTCACGTCACGGGTGCGACGTACGCCGGTCACTCAGGCGGCACTGCAGGTCACGAGAACGTCCGGGTCCACACGACCGAGCCGTCGGGGTTGCGGTAGGTGAAGGTCACCGTCGCGTCGACGAACCCGAACTTCTCCATCTCCGGGATGACGACGGCGCGGGACTGGGCCCGCAGCGTGGATCCCTGGCGGTCCAGCTCCGGCGCGGCCAGCGTCGGGTCGACGGCCCTGCGGAACGTGTAGTCGTACTCGATGCCGCTCGGGTAGACCGGCACGATGTCGATCTTCGAGTAGAGCTTCTCGAACGCGGCGCCGCCGAACAGCTGGCGCATCGTCTTCTCGGCCGAGGCGACGTAGGCGTCGAGATCTGCGTTGGTGGCGGTGGATCGGGCGGGAGCCTCGTCCTTCCTCTCCTTCTGCGCGGCCTTCTGCGGCTTCTCCTGCCGCGCGTCCCGATCGGACTTCTGCTGCGCCTCCTGCTGTGCCACCTCCTCGGCCGTGATCGTGGCGCCGCCGTCGTCCATCGCCCCGCAGGCCGACAGCGTTGCGGCGATCGCGCCCAACGCGACGACCATCCTCGTCAGTGCGTGCCCGTTCGTGACCATGTGCGTGCTCCCCCGTGTCGTCGACAGAGGGAACCTAACCCCAACGGCCCGCGCGCGTGGCGGTATCGCGGAGCCTCCGAGTCACCAGGCGACCCCACGACTCCACGATCCGTACGTCGCCTCGGACGTCCGGGGCACGACGGAGCTCAGGAGCCGAGGGCCGCGGGCAGGGTCGCGCGCCAGGCCGCCTTGGCCTCCGCGACGGGGAGGTCGAAGACGCCCTCGACGGAGATCGTGTCGCCGCCGGTGCGCCCGAGGGGCGTGACCGGTATGCCGTGCTGCTCGGCGAGCGCGACCAGCGCGTCGGCCTGCTCGTCGGTCACCGTCACCAGGGCGCGGGCCGTGGACTCGGAGAACAGGTCGACGAAGGCGTCGCCGGGCAGCGCGACGGAGACGCCGATGTCGCGCGCGAAGGTCGACTCCACGAGCGCCTGGGCCAGGCCGCCGTCGGAGAGGTCGTGGGCGCTGGTGAGGATGCCGTCCCGGGCGGCGTTGTGGAGGAGCGCCGCCAGCGCCTGCTCCGCTGCGAGGTCCAGACGCGGCGGCAGGCCGCCGAGGTGGCCGTGCACGACGTGGGCCCACTCCGAGCCGGAGAGCTCCTCGCGGGTCTCGCCGAGCAGGAAGACCCGCTCGCCGGCGGCGCCGAAGCCGGTCGGCGTACGCCGGGTGACGTCGTCGATGACGCCGAGGACCGCGACCACCGGGGTCGGCAGGATCGCCGTCTCGCCGGTCTGGTTGTAGAGGCTGACGTTGCCGCCGGTCACCGGGATGCCGAGCTCGAGGCAGGCGTCCTTGAGGCCGCGGCAGGCCTCGGCGAACTGCCACATGACGTCGGGGTCCTCGGGCGAGCCGAAGTTGAGGCAGTCCGAGACCGCCAGCGGGCGGGCGCCGCCGGTGGCGACGTTGCGGTAGGACTCGGCCAGCGCGAGCTGGGCGCCGGTGTAGGGGTCGAGCTTGGCGAAGCGGCCGTTGCAGTCGGTGGAGACCGAGACGCCGAGGTTGGTGTCGGCGTCGACGCGCACCATGCCGGAGTCGGCCGGCTGGGCCAGGACGGTGTTGCCCTGGACGTAGCGGTCGTACTGGTCGGTGATCCACGACTTGTCGCACAGGTTGGGCGACGCGACGAGGCGGAGCAGCGTCTCGCGCAGCTCCTCGCCGCTCGACGGCCGCGCGAGCGACTCGGCGCCGTCGGCCTGGAGCGCGTCCTGCCAGTCGGGGCGGGCGAACGGGCGCTGGTAGGTCGGGCCGTCGTGCGCCACCGAGCGAGGGGGTACGTCGACCACGCGCTCGCCGTGCCAGTCGATGTGCAGGCGGCCGGAGTCGGTCACCTCGCCGATCACCACGGCCTCGACGTCCCACTTCTCGCAGATCGCCATGAAGGCCTCGACGTCACCGGGCTCGACGACCGCCATCATTCGCTCCTGCGACTCGCTCATGAGGATCTCCTCAGGAGCGAGCGTGGAGTCGCGCAGGGGCACGCGGTCGAGCTCGACGTGCATGCCGCCGTCGCCGGCGGACGCGAGCTCGGAGGTGGCGCAGGACAGCCCGGCACCGCCGAGGTCCTGGATGCCGGCGATCA
>DATIAJ010000144.1:0-12616 GCA_035458105.1 Nocardioides sp.
GCACGAGATCGGGACCGACCGCACGATCGACCTCGCCACTGAGGACTGGGCCGACGAGCGCGGCAACTTCGACCTGATCGTGGATCTCGTGGCGCATCGCTCGCCGTTCCGCGTGCACGGCGCCCTGCGGCGCGGCGGGAGGTACGCGATGGTGGGCGGCCTGGCCAGGATCCTGCTGGGCACCGCGGTCGCCGGCGCGCTGATGGGACGTGCCACCGGAAGGAGGGTCGGCGTGTTGGTCGTCCCCCAGTCGCGAGCCGAGCTCGAGGCGATGACCGCCCTCGTGACCCAGGGCGCGGCCACCCCGCGGATCGACCGTGTGCCTCTGACCGCGGGCGGGGGTCAGACTTTCGGTCGGTACCGTGGCGGTGCTGCATCCCTACGCTGAGGGGGTGAGCAACCCACTTCGGTCCATGCTCGAGGAGCCCCGGCCCTCGGCCCCACCGGTTCGGGTGTGGCGGGACTGGGCGCTGCTGGCGTTCGTGATGGTCTGCGGGGTGCTGGAGGGCGTACTGCGTGAGGACCTGCCGCTACGGGTGCTGTCGGTGGTGTTGGCGGTCGGCCTGGCGCCGATGCTGCTGTGGCGGCGTACCCACCCGCTCGTAACGGTCGCGATCGTGTTCGGCGTGCCCGCGGTCATCGATATCGCCCTGATCGCGGCCGACGAGCCGGCGATCGACATGTACTCGATGCTCTATGTCCTGCTGCTGCCCTACTCACTGTTCCGGTGGGGTTCCGGACGCGAGGCGATGGCGGGTCTGGGGATCATCCTGGTCCCCGCCACCATGGCGCTCCTCTTCAACTGGACCGGTGCAGCTGAAGCGATCGGCGGCGTCGGTGTCCTGACGGCCGCCTTCGCCGTGGGGTGGGCCATGCGTTCACAGCACGACGCCCGGGAACGAAAGATGGAGCAGGTGAAGTCGCAGGAGCGGGTCTTGCTGGCGCGTGAGCTGCACGACACGGTGGCCCACCATGTCTCTGCCATCGCCGTCCACGCGCAGGCGGGGCGTGCCCTCGCGGCGACCAGCCCCTCGTCGCCGCTCGAGGCGCTGGAGGTGATCGAGATGGAGGCGTCGCGCACGCTGGCCGATATGCGGGCGATGGTCCGGGTGCTGCGCAACGAGTCACCCGTCGACTACGCCCCGCAGGCCGGTGTGGCCGACCTCGAGCGGATGTCCGGGACCTCGCCTGCCGGTCCGCGGGTGGAGGTCACGGTTTCGGGTGACCTGACCGCCCTCCCGGCGGCCATCGACGCCGCTGTCTTCCGGATCGCCCAGGAGGCCGTCACCAACGCCCGGCGGCATGCCCGCAACGCCACCCTGATCGACGTGCGCGTCGCCGGCGACCAGTCGACGGTCAGCCTCGTCGTGCGCGACGACGGCGATCCGCTCGCCGTCCCCGGCCACGAAGCGGGGTACGGGCTCACCGGGATGGTGGAACGCGCCCTGCTCCTGGGTGGCGCCTGCCAGGCGGGTCCCTGCCCCGGTCGCGGCTGGGCCGTCAGCGCGAGACTTCCGCGACAGGTGCCGGCGTGAGCATCCGGGTGATGGTCGCCGACGACCAGGATCTCGTGCGGACCGGGCTGCGGCTGATCCTCGGCACCCTGGACGGCATCGAGGTCGTGGGGGAGGCGCGCGACGGGCAGGAGGCGGTCCGGCTGGCCCGCGAGCTCCGTCCCGACGTGTGCCTGATGGACATCCGGATGCCCGTCCTCGACGGCGTCGAAGCGACCCGTCTGCTGGCCGGGCCGGGCGTCGAGGACCCGGTCGCGGTCGTCGTGATCACCACCTTCGACCTCGACGAGTACGTGCACGGTGCGCTGTCGGCCGGCGCCACCGGCTTTCTGCTGAAGGACGCCGGTCCCGAGCTGCTCGGCGAGGCGATCCGGGCCGCCACCCGGGGTGACTCGCTCATCTCGCCCAGCATCACCCGACGGCTGCTGTCGACGTTCGCGGGCTCGGGTCGTGCGGCACCTCCCGCGCAGCCCCTCGACTCGATCACCGAACGCGAGGAGCAGGTGCTGCTCACCATCGCGCGGGGTCGCACCAACGCAGAGATCGCCGCCGAGCTGCACATCAGCCTCAGCACGGTGAAGACCCACATCGGCAGCCTGATGACCAAGCTCGGCGCCCGCAACCGGGTGGAGATCGCGATGTGGGCGTACGAGACCGGTCGAGTCCGAGAGTAGAGGCCGGTCAGCACCGCCGACAGGAGGCTGAAGGCGGCGAACTCCCCCGCCGAGGCCGGCGGGGGCGCCCCCACCGGTCGGGACATGCAGCTTGTGGATCGGGGGGACGCCGATCTTCCATTTCGAGAGCACGGCAGGGCTACCGCTCGACCTCCAGTGCGTCTTGGTGGGCGGTTCGGGCCACCGCCATTCCCGCGAACCTCCACAACCCAAGCCTGCGCGCGGAACCGCTGTCGGTGGGCTCCTCTACAGTCGAACTGACGTTCGAAATGCACGACCAGGGGGAGGGTGTGGAGGGAATGCAGACGACCGACGACACCTCGACGACCGCCGACGCCTGGTCGGCCGGGGAGCTGCACGCGTTGGCCGACGAGATGGCCGGGATCGGCGCGGCCCATCTCCCGGTGGAGCTGCTCGACCAGCTCGACGCGCTCGAGCGGATCAAGTCGGCCGTCGCGGCCGCCGAGGTGGTGCTCGCGGCCACCTTCGCGGACCTTGTCGAGGCCGCGGACGATGCGCCCGCGGACGGGCGCAGGCGGCCGCCGCGTGCGATGTCGATCGGCGCCGAGGTCGCGCTCGCGACCCGCACCAGCCCCTACCAGGGTGAGCAGCGGGTGCTGCTCTCCCGCCGTCTGCGCGACGACCTGAAGGGTGTCCACGCGGCCTTGGGTCGCGGCCACATCAGCGAGGCTCAGGCCTTCGCGATCGCCCGACAGGTGGCCCACCTCGACCCGGACCAGCGGGCCGCGGTCGATGCGGACGTGGCTGCCACTCCTGAGTCGCTTGCGGGCCTCGGTGACGAGAAGCTGCGTCAGGCCGTGCGCCGTTCATGTTTGGCGAGCGCCTCGGAGGCCGAGACCCACCGCCACCGCCGGGCCCGGGCTGACAGGCACGTGACCACCCGCCAGCTCGACGACGGGACCGGACGAGTGACCGCGATCGTGGCCATCGAGGACCTCGCCGCCGTGAGCAGCGCGCTCGACGCGCAGGCCGCCGCTGCGCGAGCAGCCGGCGACGAGCGAACCGCGGGGCAGGTCCGCTCGGACGTCCTCGTGCAGCGGTTGACCGGCCGGGGGCCCGCATCGGCCGCCCCGGTGCGGGTGAACCTCGTCGTCGGAGTCGAGTCCCTGCTCGGCGCCGGCACCGAGCCCGGCCTCATCCCGGGCGCCGGCTGGCTGCCCGCCGGCCTGTGCACCGACCTCGTGCGGCGCGCCTCGGCCGCGGCCAAGGCCAGCCTCCGCCGCCTGTTCGTCCAGCCGGAGGGCCGGGCGCTCGTCGCGATGGAGTCGACCAGCCGGCGGTTCGACGGCCTGCTCGCCGAGTTCCTCACGCTCCGCGACGGCGGCCGGTGCCGCACACCCGGCTGCAACGCCGTCATCCGGCATCACGACCACGTCGCCCGCGCTGCGGACGGAGGCGCGACGAGTGCGCACAACGGCGAGGGACTCTGCGAGCGCTGCAACTACGTCAAGGAGGCTCCCGGCTGGGCGGCCTGGGTCGCCTCTGAGCCCGACGGGGGCAGGCACGAGGTGCACGGTGTCACCGAGTACCTGCGCATTCTCAGGTCGACCGCGCCACCGATGCCCGGCGGCCCCGCGGGCACGCTCGACTACTCGCCAGCCGAGCTCCACGTGGCGCGCGCCCTCACGCTCGCAGCCTGAGGGCCGCCGCGGGCTCGAAACGGTCCTGGAGCTAGCGCGTGCGGAACGTCCAGGTCGCCCGCTGGGCGCCGGCGCGGCGGGGGTCCTGGTCGAGCCTGTTGCCGGCCGTGTCGACGACCTCAGAGGAGATCACGACCCGGTACGTCGACCGCGGGCGGAGCCCGCCGCGGGGGTCGAGCGACAGGCGATGACGCCGCTCGTCGTAGTGCATCCTGGTCGCGACCGGCGCGCGCTGACCGACCCGGAACAGTCGCACGTTGGCCTTGGTCAGGAGCGCCGTACGCACGCCCTCCGAGAACGTCACCTTGATGGTGGCGCGGAGACCGATGCGCTTCTCGCCCCCGCGGGGCATCGCCGCCCTCACGGTCGGTGCGACGCTGTCGACCGGGGGTGCGGGGACGGCCTGCGGCGGCACGGGAGCACCTGTCTCGACCTCCCAGAGCGGGGTCACCCAGTAGTTGGAGCTCCGGAAGCCGTTCTTCGGGTAGTCGCAGCTCGCGACGTCGTAGCAGTGCACGCCGTTGGGGTCGCCCGTCACCGACCGCAGCGCCGTGATCGGGCCGCGCGTGAGCGGGTCGGCGTAGTAGCCGTAGCTGAAGGCGTACCGCGTCGCCGGCGAGTAGTAGGTGGCCAGGTATGTCCGGTCGGCGCGGATGGTGACCGGGGCGGGGAAGACGAGGTCCTGCCAGCCGAGCGTGCCGGTGTCGGCGAACGCGCCGGTCGCGAGGCGGGTGCCGTCGCCGTCCCACAGCGAACCGGTGATGGTCCGCGAATCGACGCGGTAGACGCGGATCCCGGTGATCTGCAGGGCGACCGACGACTGGAACTTCATGCCCAGCTCGACCCCGTTGCGTACGTCGTCCGCCGTGCAGAAGCCCTGCGCGTCGAGCACCCAGGCACCGCACTGCGAGGGCCGCGCGCCCGGGGAGTACCCGGGATCCCACAGCCCGACGGTCTGCGTCTCCGCTCGCGCGGTCGCCGAGGCGACGGGCGGAGCGGCGGCAACCTGCACCGGCAGCAGCAGCCCGATACACGCCGTCACGCACGCCCTGACCCACATGACACACCCCACGTCACCCGTCGATCGGACCCGGCCCCCTTGCCGGTGCCGCGCGTTCGGCGCGGCGGATGCGACACATTTAGGCTAACCCCTAGGGGTGAGAAACCGTGGCGATCGACCCTGCGCGCTAGACCGCTCAGCGCTGGAGCTCGACGGCCTCGGGCGTGTGGAGGCGGACCATGAACCGTCCGGCGTGGGCGGGCACGGAGTCCCGGGTCAGGCGCGAGACGACGACCATCGTCAGGACGGACGCCGGCACCGACCAGGCGGCGGGCTGGCCGAGCATCGCCGACGCCCAGCCGGCGGACGGCGAGGCAGCCAGCGTCCACGCCACCGCGAAGCCCGAGCCCAGGCCGCCGACGAGCAGGCCCGCGACCGCTCCGGTCGGCGTCAGGCCCCGCCACCAGATGCCGAGCATCAGCAGCGGAGCGAAGGTCGAGGCGGTCACCGCGAAGGCCAGGCCCACCGTGCGCGCGACCGCGACGTCCTGGGCCGGCAGCGACAGCAGGAGGGGTACGACGACCGCGATCGCCGCCGCGACCCGGAAGGCCGCCACCCCGCCGAGCCGGCGCGAGCCCCAGCGCCGCCCGGTCACGTCCTGCGACAGCACCCCGGCCACGGCGATCGTCAGTCCGGAGCTGGTGGACAGGAAGGCGGCGAAGGCGCCGGCGGTGACGAGGCCGGTCAGCACGGCTCCCAGCGCACCGCCCACCATCAGCGACGGCAGCTCGAGCACCAGGACGTCCGACCGGCCGTCGATCAGGTCGGGAGCGTAGATGCGGCCGAGGGCGGCGTACACCGGCGGTAGGACGTAGAAGATGCCCAGCAGCCCGAGCACCGCGAGCGTCGTACGACGAGCCGCGCGGCCATCGGGGTTGGTGTAGAACCGCACCACCACGTGCGGCAGGCCCATCGTGCCGAGGAAGGTCGCGACGATGAGGGAGTACGTCGTGTAGAGCCCGATGCCGCCGCCCGGCGAGGCGAGCGGGATCGACCACGAACGCGGCGCGGCGGCGGCGGGGTCGGCCGCGCCGTCGGCCATCCAGACGGCCAGCAGCACGAAGACCGGCACGAGCAGGGCGGTGAGCTTGAGCCAGTACTGGAAGGCCTGGACGAAGGTGATCGACCTCATCCCGCCCGGGCTCACCGACGCGAGCACCACCACGGCGACGACGAGCGAGCCCGCCCAGGTCGGTGCTCCGATCGTCGAGCGCAGCGTCACGCCGGCTCCCTGGAACTGCGGCAGCAGGTAGAGCCAGCCGATGCCGACGACCAGCACCGAGCAGAGCTTGCGCACGCCCCGCGACCCCAGCCGCGCCTCGGCGAAGTCGGGCAGCGTGTAGGCGCCCGAGCGGCGCAGGGGAGCGGCGACGAGCACGAGCAGGACGAGGTAGCCCGCGGTCCAGCCGATGGGGTACCAGAGCATCTCCGCGCCGAAGGTCAGCAGCAGCCCGGCGACACCGAGGAACGACGCCGCGGAGAGGTACTCGCCACCGATCGCGCTGGCGTTGAGCCGTGGTCGCACCGTCCGCGAGGCGACGAAGAAGTCGCTCGTCGTGCGCGAGATCCGCAGCCCCCAGGTGCCGATGACGAGCGTCGCCAGGGAGACCAGGACGACGGCGACGACGCCCGGGACGACGTCGGTGCTCACGGAGGTGCCTCGTCGGGGCTGCGTGACTCGACCGACCCCACCAGGTCGGCGAAGTCGCGCTCGTGGTCCTCGGCGCGCCGGATGTAGAACCACCCGAGCAGGACCAGCCAGGGGTAGGCGAGGATCCCGAGCAGCAGCCACGCCAACGGCATCTGGCCCACCCGCTCGTCGCCGAGCGACGGGAACAGGTGGAACAGCAGCGGCAGCAGCCCGAGCGTGAGCCCCAGAGCGGCGAGCACCCGCAGCGCGAGGAAGAGCTGCTCGCGCAGCAGCGAGCGCATGAAGACCTCGCCCAGGGCGGTCTCCGCGTCGATCTCCCGCGTGCCGACAGGGCGTACGACGTCCGCGCGACGTCGCGGCGGACCGGTCACCCGGACCCGTGGAGGCGGCAACTCGCTCATGTCGACCTCACGTCTCGCGGCGGGTGAGGACCGACCGCAGCTCGCGGGTGTGGCGGCGGCTCACCGGCAGCTCGGTGCCGGCGATGACGACGCTGACCCGGCCGCCCTCGCTGCGCACCTCCTCGACGTGGGGGAGCGCGACGAGCACCGAGCGGTGGATCCGGACGAAACCGGCCGAGGCCCACTGCTCGGCGAGGGAGGAGAGCGGGGTGCGGACGAGGTGCGAGCCGTCGGCGGTGTGGAGGCGCGCGTAGTCGCCCTGCGCCTCGACGTGGGTGATCTCCGAGCGGCTGATGAAGCGGGTGACGCCGCCGCGCTCGACCGGGATCTGCACGTCGCCGGACGGCGTCGGGCCGCCGGCCTCGACCACGCGGCGTACGGCCTCGGCGAGGCGCTCCTCGCGCACCGGCTTGAGGACGTAGTCGACGGCGCGGAGCTCGAAGGCCGCGACGGCGTGCTCCTCGTGGGCGGTCACGAAGACCACCGGCGGCGGGGACTTGAAGCGCGAGAGCACCTGCGCGAGGTCGAGGCCGGTGAGGCCGGGCATCTGGATGTCGAGGAACACCGCGTCGACCTCCTCGGCCTGCAGCACCCGCAGCGCCTCGGTCGCGGAGTCGCTGCCCATGACCTCCCCGACGCGCGGGTCGCGGCCCAGCAGGAACGTGAGCTCGTCGAGGGCGGGGCGCTCGTCGTCGATGACGAGGACCTTCAAGGCGTGCATGTCGGGGTCCCTGTTCGAAGCGGAACGGAGTGAGCATTCGAATGGGGTGATCTCATACCTGCACTCCCGGGGCGAACTTCGGCACCCGGACGATGACCTTCGTGCCGGCGCCGGGTGCGGTCTCGACGACCAGACCGT
Organism: Nocardioides sp.; assembly: GCA_035458105.1. Classification (GTDB taxonomy): domain Bacteria; phylum Actinomycetota; class Actinomycetes; order Propionibacteriales; family Nocardioidaceae; genus Nocardioides. The sequence continues at coordinate 7,821 of DATIAJ010000144.1, forward strand.
AGTCGTCGCCGAAGGCGTTGCGCAGCCGTGCGTCCACGTTCCCGAGCCCGACGGAGTCCATCGACGCGTCGCCGGCCAGTGCTTGTCGTACGCGCTCGGGATCCTCGCCCGAGCCGTCGTCCTCGACCTCGAGCACGCACTCCTGGTCATGGTCGCGCGCGACGATCGAGAGCCGACCGACGCCGTCGGCCTTGTCCGCGCTGGCCTCGAGCCCGTGGCGTACGGCGTTCTCGACCAGCGGCTGGATGCACAGGAACGGCACCGCGACGGGCAGCACCTCCGGCGCGACCTGCAACGTGACCTGGAGCCGGTCGCCGAAGCGGGCCTGCTCGAGCAGCAGGTAGCGCTCGACGGAGCGGAGCTCCTCGGCGAGCGTCGTGTACTCGCCGTGGCGGCGGAACGAGTAGCGGGTGAAGTCGGCGAACTCGAGCAACAGCTCGCGGGCCCGGTCGGGGTCGGTGCGGACGAAGCTGGCGATCGCGCCGAGGGAGTTGTAGATGAAGTGCGGGCTGATCTGGGCCCGGAGGGCGCGCACCTCGGCCTCCATCAGCCGGTTGCGGGAGAGGTCGAGCTCCGCGAGCTCGAGCTGGCCGCTGACCCACGACGCCACCTCGTCCGCCGCGCGGACCAGGCCGCCGGTGGTGTGTGGAGCACCGACGACGAGGGCGCCCACGAGGGTGTCCTCCACGACGAGCGGGCTGACGATCGCCTGCCGGACCTGGCACCCGCCGTCCTCGCAGACCAGGGTGCGCTCGTCGACGATCATCGTGCGCCCGGTCTCCGCGACCTGGCCGATGGTGCCCGCCAGCTGCGAGCGGTGGTGGCTGCCGAGGCCGTCCCAGGCCAGCAGCCCGCTGGTGTCACCCAGGCCCGCGGCCGGGGTGCCGAGCAGCGCGCGCAGGTGCCGCACGGACCGCTCCGCGCTGGCAGTGGTCAGTCCCTCGCGGAGCGCCGGGCTGGCGAGGGACGCGTTGTGCAGGGCGCGGAAGGCGGCGCGGTCGGCCTCGCCGCCCAGCGACGTACGCCGCCATCTCCACGCCATGGCCGGAGACTAACGCCGATCCGGGCGGCTCAGCGCTCGCAGTGCTTCTCCTGCTCTGCCCTGCACCGGTCGCGGCCGGCGTCACCGTCGGCGCGGTCGCGGCCCGCCCCGCCGATCAGGTCGTCTCGGCCGGAGCCGCCGTCGAGCTGGTCGTCACCGCCGCGACCCTTGATCTCGTCGTGGCCCGGGCCGCCGTGGAGGGCGCCGTCCCCGTCCGCGTCCTGGATCCGGTCGGCACCGGGGCCGCCGTGCATCCGGCTCGAGCCGTCGCAGTCGAAGGTGTAGTCCTCGAAGTAGCTGCGGGGGCGGTTGCCGAGGTAGTCGTCCCCGGCGTCGCCGTCGAGCTTGGCGAAGCACGCAGAGGAGCCGAGGGTGTTGTCCTCGTCGTCACCAAGGATCCGCACGGAGGGCGCCACCAGCGTGACGTCCTCGAGCCCGGTGACGGTGGCCGACCTGTTGTCGAGGAGCCAGCGGTCGCGGCGGAGGTTGACCGCCAGCCGGCCTCCCCGCTGGGCCGCGATCAGCTGGTCCCGTCCGCGTCCTCCGTCGAACCTGCTGCCGGTCGCCACGACGTCCGAGGGCTCGACGACGACCATGTCCCTCCCGCTGCCGGCATCGACCGCGAGGACGACCGGGGCCTGCCCGGGCCGGGACACGCACACCAGGTCGTCGCCACCGAGCGCGTCGATCGTGGTCGCAGTGCCGCTGACGATCACGTCGTCGCCCTCCGTGCCCGTGACCGCCGGCCCGGTCCCCACGACGGTGGCGGGCCGGCTCAGGCAGGTCTCAGCGGCCGCGGTCGCGGTCTGGGTCGGTGCCAGCAGGGTGAGCCCGAGCAGGGCTGCGGCGGTCAGGGTCGTCGTACGCATGGGTGCTCCTCGAGACGTCGGGACGCTGTGGTCAGCGCTCGCAGCGCTTCTCGCGCTCGGCGGCACACCGGTCGCGCCCCTTGGTGCCGTCGGCGGTGTCGCCGCGACCCGGACCGCCGAGGAGCGTGTCCCCGCCCCCGCCGCCGAGGAGCTTGTCGCGCCCCTTCTCGCCGCGCGCGTCGTCGCGGCCCTCGCCACCGTCGAGGGTGTCGTTGCCGCTGCCACCGCGGAGGGTGTCGTCACCGGCGCGACCGAAGATCTTGTCGTGGCCGGCGCCGCCGACGAGCCGGTCGTCGCCGCCGGAGGAGCGGAGGTAGTCCTTGCCCTCGCCGCCGTTCATCGCGGCCCTGCCGTCGGAGCAGCGGAACTCGTAGGTCTCGAAGAGGTAGTCGTAGTTCCAGTAGAGCTCGTCGTCGCCCGTACCGCCGCGCAGCGTGGCGTCGCAGCCGCTCCAGGTCAGCTCGTTGTCCTCGTCGTCACCGGTCATGGTGACCGTGGGCGCCATCAACCACGCGTCCTCGAGGCCGGTGGCGGCCACCTCGACGCCGTCGATCGTCAGCACCTCGCGCGTGAGGTCGATCCCGAGGGCGCCGGTCTTCGTCGCGGTCACGAGCCGGTCGTCGCCGGAGCCGGTGTCGATGCTGCTGGCCGCGGTGATCGTGGCCGGCTCGACCGTCACGCCGTCGTCGCCGGCACCGGTCGTCGCGCGCAGGGTCGGCGTGCCCCCCTGCGGGTAGAGCCCGAAGCTGTCGTCGCCGTCGGAGCCGCGGAAGGTGACGGTCCCCGACCCCGCCACGACGCTCGGGCGCTCGAAGGCGCTGAACGCCACCGTGCCGGACGAGCTGGAGAAGCTGCTGCCGGGCACGTCGAGGGTGACGTCCTCGTCCTGGGTCCGCAGCGTGAGGCGGTCCCCACCCGCACCGCCGTCGAGCACGGCGTCGGCGGCCACGGCGAGTGAGCCCAGCGTCAGGTCGTCGTCCCCGTCCCCGAGGCGTACGACGTCGTGGTTGGCCGTGCCGGGCGTCCCGCTCACCACGCCGTCGCCACCGGTGCTGGTGTCGATCTGGTCGGTGTCGGTGTCGGTCCCCGCGCTGTCGTACGACCCGTCGCCGGCCCAGACGGTGTCGCTGGTGCGACCACCGACGAAGGTGTCCGCGCCCGCGCCGAGGGTGGTGGCCACGTAGTAACCGCCGCCGATCGCCGTCGTGTCGACCGTGTCGGCTCCCGGTCCGGCATCGACGTCGAGGACGTTGGAGTTCGGGTCGCCCATGATCGCGACGCAGACGAGGTCGTCGCCGCCGAGCGCGTCGACCGACGTCGCCGATCCGGTGACGATCACGTCACGGCCCTCCGTACCGGTGATCGTGCGGCCGGTGCCGACGATCGTGGCGGCCTCACCGCGGCAGGTCTCCGCGACCGCAGTCGCCGAGGTGGTGGGCGCGAGCAGGGCCAGGCCCAGCATCGTCGCAGCGGTCAGTGTCGTCGTACGACGCATGGTGTCTCCCCCGAGAGCATGGTGCGGATGGTCGCCGGTGAGATGCACCGGAGAGCAGGATGGTTGCCGATCAGCGGAAGTCGATGAGGAGCATGTCGGTGTCGGTGCCGTCGCTCACGACCGGGCCGTCCGGCTCCTCGTCGCCGGGCTCGCCGCCGTCGCCGTCTCGATCGACCACGACCGCGCGGTAGCAGCGGGTGACGTAGGGGACCTGCATGCCGTCCATGCCGCGTCCGTAGTCGTCGTAGAAGGCGCGCACCTCGACGAGGTGGCGCTCACGCTCCTCCTCGTCCATCACCGCGAAGCTCGACCGCGAGCGCGCCATGTCGAGGATCGTCTCGCGGTTGACCTCCTGCCAGTGCTTGAAGCTCGCCTCCTCCACGAAGCCGAAGAGGTCGCTGTGCACGAGGTGCTCGGCGGACGAGGTGTCGAGGTCCTGGCGGCCCAGGATGTCGCCCATGCGGCGCACCCACGGGATCCGCTCGTCGCGGCTGTTCCACACCAGCGCCACGTGGCCGCCCGGCTTGAGCACCCGGGCGATCTCGGGGAGGGCGACGTCAGGGTCGAACCAGTGGAACGCCTGCGCGACGACCACCACGTCGACCGAGCGGTCGTTGGCCGGGATCTCCTCCGCGGTGGCGACCTTCGCGCTCACCTCCGGCACCCGCTGGCGCAGGACCTCGAGCATCGCCTCGTCGGGCTCGGTCGCGAAGACCGCGTGGCCCTGGTCGACGAGCTCGCGCGTCAGCTTGCCCGTGCCCGCGGCCAGCTCCAGCACGACCTTCGCGTCGCCGCCGGCGAGCCACGCCACGGCCTCGGCGGGATAGGTCGGACGGCCCCGGTCGTACGCCTCGGCGACCGACCCGAAGGACCGTGCTCGGTCGACGGTGGCTCGGCTGGTGGTGGGTTCGTCGCTCATCGCGCTCACCGTATCCCGCGGGCGGGTGGGCCGGCCGCCGCGACTACCGTCCTCCCCATGACCGACCCGCTCGCCTGGCTCACCGACCTCGAAGGGGTCCGCTCGGCCTACGCCGGCACCCGCGACGGGATCGACGTGATGCTGCGCGACCGCGGCCTGCGGCGTACGTCGCCGGAGCTGACCGCGGAGTCCCTGCTGCGTGGCGCCCACGCGAGCGCCGTGCTCGAAGGTTCGGCCGCCACGCTCGAGCAGGTGCGGGCGGGGGAGGGCGACGAGATCGCGGCCGACGCGGTCCGGCTGTCCGCCTCCATGCTGGCGCTCGCGCCGCTGCTCAAGACCGCCCCCCTGCAGGCCATCGCGCGCCTGCACGCCGTGGTGGGTGCTGCGGCGCTCGCCCCCGAGGAGCTCGGGCGTCCGCGCGACGCCGCCTCGGCCGACCGGCTGCGCGGCGTGTCCGAGCTGCTGCTCTCG
>DATIAJ010000145.1:0-8797 GCA_035458105.1 Nocardioides sp.
CCGAGGCCGAGCGCGTGGAGCCGCACGTCGGCGATCTCACGGTAGGACGCAGCGCCCAGGTCGATCGGCGCCGTGCCGCCCCCGGCCGCCGCGGCCCACGAGGCGCCGAGGAACTCCTCGCTCGTCGCGACCAGGTCGTGCGCGCGGGTGCGGGCGCGCTCGGGGTCGAGGACCAGCACGGTGGTGTCGGCCGGCATCAGGTCGACGAGCAGCTCCATCGAGTCGACCAGCGCGGGAGCGAGCGACTCCATGCCCTCGACGGCGATGCCCGCGGCCATCTTGTCGGTCAGCTCGAGCAGCTGCGGGTGCGCCTGGCCGAGCTCGGCGGCGCGGCGTCGTACGTCGTCGGTGAGCAGCAGCTCGCGGCAGGGCGGCGCCCAGAGCCGATCGACGGTCTCGAGGGTGCGCTGGTCGGCGACCGAGAAGGCGCGGATGTCCTCGACGTCGTCGCCCCAGAACTCCACGCGCAGCGGGTGCTCCTCGGTCGGCGGGAACACGTCGACGATGCCGCCGCGGACCGCGAACTCACCACGGCGCTCGACCATGTCGACGCGGGAGTACGCCGCCTCGGCCAGGCCGCGCACGACGTCGTCGAGCGGCCTCGGGTCACCCGGCGCCAGCTCCACCGGCTCGATGTCGGCCAGCCCGGTGACCTGGGGCTGCAGGAGGCTGCGGATCGGGGCGACGACCACCTTCAGCGGGCCGTTGGCGGGGTCGGTGCCGGGGTGGCGCAGGCGCCGCAGCACGGCGAGACGACGACCGACCGTGTCGCTGCGCGGGCTCAGGCGCTCGTGGGGCAGCGTCTCCCAGCTCGGGTAGTAGGCGACGGTGTCGGGGTCGACGAGGTCGGCGAGCTCCTCGACGAGGTCCTCGGCCTCGCGGGAGGTCGCGGTGACCGCGAGGACCGTGCGTCCGCGCTCGACGAGTCCGTGGACCACGAAGGGCCGGACCGCGCCGGGTCCGGTCAGGTCGAGCGAGGACTGCACCGCCGCGTCGGCGAGCGCGCCGCCCAGGGTGGGGGCGGCGACGACGCGCCGGGCGACGGCGGCGAGGGGCGTGGACGGCACCGGGGGATCCCTTCGAGAGCACGCGGACGCGCCCCCGCATGAGCAGAGGGCGGGGGAGGGTGAAAGTCTACGGGGGCTGCTCGGACGGGGTTTCGTGGGGACAGGGGTTTGTCCCGTGCGCCTCAGGGGTAGCAACCACCTCAACGCCCGGTGTCGTCGGGCGGCCAGAATTCATCTCGAGAGGAAACAACGGGGACATGCGCACCACTCGACTCATCGCGGGCACCGTCAGCGCCGCACTGCTCGGCCTGACGCCGATCGCCATCGCCGCGCCCAGCCAGGCGGGCCCCACGTGGACCACCACCACCACCGCCACGCCCGACGCCACGGCGCTCACCTACGGCGACGACCTCTACGTCACCGTGGACGTCGCCGGGTCCGACGGCCTCGGCCCCAGCTCGGGCACGTCCACGCTCTACGCGATGGAGGCCGGTTCGTCGACGTGGGTCCCGGTGGCCACCGGCGCCTACCCGGGCTCCGACTTCTACCCGGTGAAGCCGCGCGTGACGACCACCTACAAGGTCGTCTTCAACGGCTACACCGAGCCCGTGCAGACCGAGTACAGCGACAACTACACGCCCAGCGAGTCCGTGCCCTTCACCGTCGGGGTCGCGCGCAAGGTGACCATCGGCAAGGCGAAGGCCCGGCTCACGATCAAGGGCAAGGTCAAGCCCGACTACAAGCGGAGCAAGGTCAAGGTCCAGATCAAGAAGGGCAAGAAGTACAAGAAGTTCAAGACGGTCAAGACCAACAAGAAGAGCGCGTTCCAGGTCCGTCTGCCTGCCCCGCGCCGCGGCAACAAGCTCTACTTCAAGATCACCGTCCCGGGCAACGAGAAGTTCCTCGCCTACAGCGAGGTCTGGTACACCTCCAGCTACAAGGCCCCGCTCGCGCGCAGCGCTGCCGAGCGCGCCTGATCCGACGCTCCACCTCGTGAGCCGGCGCCACCCGTGAGAAGGTGGCGCTGGCTCACAGCCATTTCCCTGACCGGCTCTTCCCACTCCTCGAGGACCAGACACGTGCCCTCCCACCGTCTCGCCGTCCGGGTCCTGGTCGCTGCTGCGCTGGGGGGCTCGTCGACCATCCTGGTGGCGTCGCCCACCACGGCCGCCGACACCTGGACCACGACGGTCGTCGCGCTTCCCAGCAGGACGACCATCGACTTCGGCGAGACCATCGACATCGACACCGACGTCGACGTCGTCGGCGGCGAGTCCGGCTCCGCACCCGCCGAGGGCACCACGACCCTGCTCGCGCGCCGGTCCACGAGCACGAAGTGGCGCGCCGTCGCGACGAGCTCGTCCCCGTCGGCGGACTTCCCGGACGTCAAGCCGCGGATGAACACGTCCTACAAGGTCGTCTACGGCGGCTACGAGGCCGACTCATCCCAGGACGACAGCTACGAGCCCAGCGAGTCGGGCGTCTTCACGGTCGAGGTCGCACGCACGATCACCTACCCCAGCGGTGGGTTCGACGTGGCGGGACGGGTCAGGCCGAGGTACGGCAACAAGGTCATCGTCATCCGGGTGTCCCGGACCCAGGAGTCCGGCTACGTCAGGTACACGACCATCAGGACCGACGACCGCGGCCGCTACAGCATCACGTTGCCGCGTCGCAAGGGGACGTGGTTCTGGTCCTTCCGGGTCAAGGGCGACGCGCGCTACCTGCCCACCCGCTTCGAGTGGAAGACCTGGGTCTCCTGACCCACCTGCGCCTCGCCCCCTTTACCGTTCGGCTGCCGGACACATAGGTTCGCATGTCATGAATGACATCTCGGGAACCGACCAGTCCACCCTCAGTCGCAGGAGTCTCCTCGCCGGTGCAGCCGGCGGTGTCGCGATCGTCGCGGCGGGCCAGCCCGCCTGGGCAGCCGACGCCGCCCGCCCGGGCGCGGTGCGGGGGCCCTCGCTCGCCGTGCGCGACCGCCTGGTCGTGCAGGGGATCCGTCCCTCGCGCGCCCTGGCCGACCTGCAGGTGCTCTCCGAGCGCATCGGCCCGCGCATCGGCGGCACCGCCTCGGAGAAGGCGGCTGCCGAGTTCGCGCTGACCTCCCTGCGAAGCGCCGGCTGCAGCAATCCCCGCCTCGAGCCCTTCGCCGTCGCCGACAAGTTCCTCGCCGACATCGGCGACCCCGACGCTCAGCTGCCCGACGACATCTGCTGGCAGGCGGGCGCCTCCCCCGACGCGGGCCTCGACGGCCCCACCCTCACCGGCAACGTGGTCGACGTGAAGGCGGCGACCGCACCCGCCTGGCCCGCCGACCCTGCGGCGATCACCGGTGCGATCGTGCTGGCCGACGACGCCCAGGACGCGACCCCCGCCACCCGGGTCAGCCTGCGCGCGACCTTCGTGCTCGAGGCACAGAGGCGTGGGGCAGCGGCCGTCATCCTGCTGCCCGCCGACCTCGAGTACCCCCGCCGCGCGTCGGCGGCATCCCTGCGCCTGGTGCCCACCACCGGCACGACGGCGCCGCCCTGGACGCCCGTCGCGACCATCCCGGTGCTCGGTGTCGCTCAGGTGCAGAAGCGGTTGCTGCGCGAGGAGATCGCGGTCCGCCCGCTGCGCCTGTCCGTCGCCACCACCTCGCACCGCGGCCTGACGAGCAACAACGTCTTCGCCGACATCCCCGGCCGCGCGGGTGCCGCCGGCCCGGTCGTCTACATCTCCGGGCACTACGACTCGGTCATCGGCGCACCCGGAGCCAACGACGACGGCTCGGGAACCGTGCTGACCCTCGAGCTCGCCCGCGTCCTTCGCAAGCTGCCGAAGGCCGAGGCCACGATCCGGCTCGCTCTTTGGGGGTCGGAGGAGCAGGGCCTGATCGGCTCGCGCTACCACGTCGCCCAGCTCTCGCCGACCGAGCGCGGTCGCATCGTCGGCGTCTTCCAGAACGACATGGTCGGCACCAGCTGGAGCCCCGCGACGCGCTACTGGCAGCTGTCCTTCTCGGGCACCGGCAACGCCACCACCGACCAGGTCACCGCTGCGGCGCGGCGGCTTGGCTACGAGCCGCAGATCTCACCCGTGACGCAGCGCGGGGCCAGCGACCACCAGTCCTTCCAGGAGGTCGGCATCGCGTCCGCCAACTTCTCCTGGCGCGGCGAGGCGACGCCCGCGCTGCTCGAGCCGCCCTACCACTCGCCCGAGGACACGATCGAGAAGAACATCAGCATGGACCGGCTGACGGTGAGCATGGAGATGATCGGCTGCGCGGCGTACGCCCTGGCGCACTGACCGCGGCGTCAGGCCGCGGGCGGGGGTGGACCGGCGTCCACCTCCGCCTGCGAGCGCAGGACGCAGAACTGGTTGCCCTCCGGGTCGGCGAAGACGACCCACCCGGTGCCGGGCCCGTACTGCCCGCGCTGGTCGGCGACCTCGGTGGCGCCGAGGCCGCGGACCCGCTCGACCTCGTCGTCGCGGGTGCCCTCGCGCGGGCGCAGGTCGAAGTGGATGCGCTTGGGAGGGAGCTCGGTGTCGGGCACCTCGATGAACAGGATGCTGTGGCCGGTCCCGGGGTCCAGGATCATGCACTCCTCGTGCCCCGGCTCGTTGGGGTCGCCCTCCACGTCGACATAGCCGAGCAGGGACTTCCACCACTCCGAGAGCGTGTAGGCGTCGTGACAGTCCACGGTCGTGTGGGAGACGAAGGAGGTCATGCCCCCACGCTCGCGGGAGAGGGTTCGGCTACGCAACCCGATATCGTGGGGGCAGCCCCGCACCGGGGCACCTGACGAGGGAGCCGTACCAGGACAGCGACAAGACGGCCGTCGAGGAGATGGCCATGTCGTGGTTCGTGCTCGTCCTGTCGGGAGTGCTGGAGGCCGTGTGGGCCACCGCCCTCGGCCGCTCCGACGGCCTCACCCGCCCGGTGCCGACCGCGACCTTCGTCGTCGCGCTCGTGCTCAGCATGGCCGGGCTCGGCTACGCGATGCGCACGCTGCCGGTGGGCACGTCGTACGCCGTGTGGGTCGGCATCGGCGCCGTGCTGACCGTGCTCGTCGCGATGGTGAGCGGCACCGAGGCGTTCTCCGTCGTCAAGGCCCTGCTGTTGACCGGCCTCGTCGGCTGCATCATCGGACTCAAGCTCGTCCACTGACGCCGCTCCGGAGACGAGCGGGCCTCACTCGGTCCCGTGGCGCCTGACGAAGTCGACGATCTGCTCGGCGAGCTCGGGGCGGCACACGATCAGGTCGGGCAGCGAGGTGTCGTCCTCGTTGTAGACGAGCGGCGAGCCATCGACACGGCTGCAGTGCAGGCCGGCCGCGCGCGCGACCGCGACCGGGGCGGCGTTGTCCCACTGGTACTGCCCGCCGGCGTGGACGTAGGCGTCGGCGAGGTCGCGCACCACGCTCATCACCTTCACGCCCGCGCTCCCCATCGGCACGAGCTCGGCGTCGAGCTCGGCGGCGAGGGCCTCGACGAACGCCGGCGGCCGGCTGCGCGAGACCGCGATGCGGGGACGCTGCGAGGTCCGCGGCGGCACCGCGCTGGGACGGCCGGTGCTGAAGGTCTCCCCCAGGGCCGGCTGGGCCACCGCCCCGGCGACGAGCTCGCCGTCCTCCCACAGCGCCACGTGCACCGCCCAGTCGTCGCGGGGCGGCTCGGAGAACTCGCGCGTGCCGTCGAGGGGGTCGATGATCCACACCCGCCGGGCGGTCAGTCGCGACTTGTCGTCGGCGGCCTCCTCGGAGAGCACGGCGTCGTCGGGCCGGTGCTGGGTGAGGATCCTGTCGAGCTCGGCCTGCGCGGCGGCGTCGCCGGCGTCCTTGAGTGTCTTGCCCTCCAGGCCGTCGGCCTCCGCCCCCGCGCGTACGTCGAGGAGCACCGAACCGGCACGTTCGGCCGCCCAGACGGCGAAGGAGTGGTCGTCGAGCGTGGTGGGATCCATCATGGGCGCAGCCTATCGACGGCCGGCGCCCACCCTCTCGCCGCGCCGGTTGCGCGTGCGGTTGTGACCCGGGTCGTCGCCCGGGTCCTCACCCGCCCCCCGGGGTCTCGGCACCAGGTCGGCGCCCCCCGTCACGTCGTAGGCCTGGTGGAACAACGCCACGGCCTTGAGCTGCGTCGAGGCGCCCAGCTTGGCGCGCAGCGCCTTGACGTGGCTGCGGACCGTGCCCTCGGCGACCCCCATCTCGACCCCGACCTCCGCGACCCGGTGCCCGGACGCCAGGAGCTCGAGCACCCGCCGTTGCTGCGGGGACAGCGAGTCGAGCTGCTCGCGCACGTGACGGCGCCGGTCCCGGTCCAGCGCCCAGGAGGCGCGCAACGCCAGTCTCTCCTCCGGATCCATCGACGAGGCACCGGACGTCAGGCGCTGGACGACGTCGGCGAGCTGCGAGACCGACGTCGTCACGGTCACGACGTCGACGGCGTCGTTGGCCAGGAGCCCTCCCCACCGGGTGGAGGCGTCGGCGGAGCTGACCACGACGACGCGTACGTCGCCGGGCTGGGCGAGCGCCTCGACATGACGGACGACGGTCGAGTTGTCAACCCCGTCCACGATGGCGACGACCACGGCAGGTCGCGCCGGTGCGGACGCCCCCGAGACGTCGTCGTCGACCACCGACTCCCACCTCCGGGTCTCGGCCGGCACTCCGACCGAGCGCAGCGCGGCCGTGACCGCCTGTGCGACCAAGAGGTGCGGGGACAGCACCCACACCGGACCTGCCACGCTCATGAGCCCTCCCTCCGCCTGCTGGCACGCCCAAGCCTGTCCGCCGCACGCCGCTGCACGTCGACCCTTTGGCGAACGTGCACCTAATTGGGGACGCGACCGGACCTCACCTGCCCCGAACTGCCCGATGGGGGACACTCGCTACCCCCTTGAGGGGAAATCGCACCGCGCTGACGCCGCACTGAGGGGCTCCTTGACGAAGCCTCCATGAGTCCTGCGAACGGCGGACCAGACCGCCTTTGCCCTATTTGCGGTACGGCCACAGAATCAGTGGACCCCCCGCACCGCGAGTTGCACTCTCAGCCGAGAGACGTGCTCGCACAGCACCACAGGCACACAGCAACACGGGCACGACGGGCTCGGCAGCTCTGGGAGGCAGCCGAGGCGTCTCGACAACACGAGGGCTGTACCGCAGGGGGGTCGGAACGATGCTGGGGTTCTGCAGGGGGGATCTGCGCCACCGGTGCCGGACGGGGATCACGGGGCTCGCCTCGTTCCTCGTCCTGGTCTGGATCGGTTCGGGGACGGATGGCGCCTGGTGGTCACCACCGACGGCGTCGACGGTCCCCTCGCTCGGGGAGGGCGTCGTGAGCGGGGTCTTCGTCGCGGCCGCCGGGTGCACCGCGCTGGTCATGTGGCGCAAGCACGCCGGCGCGGTGGCGGGGTGGACGGTCGCCACAGGTGCGCTCGTGGCCGCACAGGCGCTGGTCGTCACGCTCGTCGCGCTGCACACCGAACCACCTCGGGGAGCGTTCGCCCAGGTGCTCCTGCTCACGGTGGGGATGGTCGGGATGATCGGCGTGGTGGTCCCGCTTCTCGCACCGGAGCGCGCTCGACGTGTCGTCGACGAGACCTTCGTGATCGGGCTCGGGCTCGGCCTCGTGGCGGCAGGCCACCTGCTGCTGCAGTTCCCGCGGGTGCACCCTCCCTCACCGCTCATGCAGCTGCTCATCGGGGTGCTCCTCGCGACCCACCTGCTGTCCGCGGTCCTCGTGCTGCAGCAGCGTGCGGCACCGCGACCGATGAGCGCGCTGCTCCTCGCCACGGTGGGCGTGGTCGTCCTGGGTCAGCTCGTGCCGCCGACCGGCCTCGCCGGCGGCACCGTCGACGCCGGCCTGTGGCTGGCCCGCACGGCCGTCGGGGCCGCCTGGCTCGGCATCGCCTGGGCAGCCCTGCGCCGCACCCTCGAGGAGGACCGGCAGCGCATCGACTCCTTCGAGCACGTGCTCGTCGACGCCACCCGCGAGCAGCGCGAGCGGATGCACGAGCTGCGGAGCACGATCGCCGGTCTGGTCACCGGATCGGCCATGCTCGACCGCGAGGACATCACCAGCGAGACGCGCGAGCGGCTGTGGGCGTCCCTGCGCCGCGAGCTCGACCGGATGGAGCGTCTGCTCGCCGGGACCGGCCCGCAGACCACCGACCTGCAGCTCGACGACGCGCTCAGCAAGATCCTCGACCTGCAGCGACTCAAGGGACGCCACGTCGAGCTGCACTCCACCGGCGACGTCGTCCGGGCCCCCTTCGACGCACTGTCCGAGGTGCTCAACATCCTCGTGGACAACGCAGCCAAGCACGGCGGCACCGACGAGAGCCTGGTGGAGGTGAACCGGCGCGACGAGGAGACCGTCGACATCACGGTCACCGACTTCGGCCGCGGCATCCCCCGCGAGCAGCGACCGCAGATCTTCGAGTGGGGCAAGCGCGGCACCCAGTCGCGGGGCGAGGGCATCGGGCTCAACGTCGCCCGCCGTCTGGTGACCGAGGCCGGGGGGTCGCTGCGGCTCGCCGACCGCGACGGTGCCGGGTCGTCGTTCGTGATCTCCCTGCCCGCGGCTCGCCGCTCGCCGGAGAACGACGTGGGGCCCACGCGGATCGTCGCACCCCGCGTGGCACCCCACATGGCTGCTCCCGACCTGACGATGGAGGACGGCCGTGCCTGGCGCGTCACGGGGTGAGCACCGGGTCCTGATCATCGACGACCACGTGCTGTTCGCGGAGTCGCTCGAGCTCGCCCTCTCCCTGGAGGGCTACGACGTACGGCGTCTGGAGCCGC
>DATIAJ010000146.1:0-16441 GCA_035458105.1 Nocardioides sp.
TGCCGGTCCTCTCCCTTGATCGTCCGCATCTCGATGTCCTCGATGACCGCGGCCCCGTGATTGGGATAGACGACCGTTTCGCCAACGGTGAAAGTCATATGTTCAGTTCCCCTTCCTAGGTGAACATTCTAACACGGGTTCAAGACACCTCCCGACGCGTTTGTGCAGGTCAGAGGCCATATGCGGGCTTGACAGATCGGCCGTTCCTGTGGTGCGCGCCCTGCGTCGGACCGCCGTTCACCCACCGGAGGACCCCCGCTGGTCCATACTGCGGCCCATGCCTCGGGCCCTCGCGACGACTGCGTCGCTGCTCCTCGTCCGGGCCGCACACCCACGTCAGGCCCTGGTCACCGCAGCCGCCCTGGGCGCCGCCGCCGCCGTTGCCGGACGCCCGCTGCGCGAGGTCGGCCTGGTCGCTGCCACGGTGCTCGTGGGACAGTCGCTGCTGGGCTGGGCCGACGACCTCGTCGACCGCGAGCGCGACACCCGGCGGCGCCCCGACAAGCCCCTCGCCGGAGGTCGGTTGGACCCGGGAACGGTGTGGTTCGCCCTCACCTGCGCGGTGCTGCTCGTCGTGCCCCTCGCGGTGGCGAACGGCCGCCGGGCCGGGGCGACGTACCTCGCCCTCCTCCTCGTCTCCGCGGTCGGCGACCGGTTCCTCCACGCACGGGCGCTGTCGTTCGTGCCGTGGATGGCGAGCTTCGCGCTCTACCCCGCGTTCCTGGCGTACGGCGGTTGGGGCGGGGTCGGCTCCCCGACACCACCCACGCCCGTCATGGTCGCCCTGGCGGCGGCGCTCGGGCTGGGCGTCCACGTGCTGCTCGCACTGCCGGGCCTCGTCCACGACCACGAGGAGGGTGAGAAGTCGTTCCCGATGCTGGTGGCGCTCCGCACCGGCACCCCACGCCTGCTCCTGCTCGCAGGCGTGTGGACGGGGCTCGTCGGCGCCGCGATCCTCATCGCCGGGCGCAGCGTCGGGCTGACCTGAGCCGACGCTAGGCTGTGCGCCATGCTCCGATCCTTCGCGACCGCCGCCGCGGCCCTCGCGCTCGCCGCGCCGCTGACCTCCTGCGGGTTCGACTACGCCACTGAGCGCGACTACACCCCCGCCGGCGGCTCGAACAACCGTGAGGGCGTCGTCGACCTCCTCTCGGCCGTGGTGGTCTCCGGCGCCGAGGGCTCCGGCACGTTCGTGGCCTCGCTGTCCAACAACGACGACTCCGAGGAGCAGAGCCTCACCGGAATCTCCGGCGGGGAGGGCGCGGCCATCGAGGCCGCCGAGTTCGAGCCCGTCACGGTCCCGGCCGACGGCCTGGTCAACCTCGCGGAGCCGCCCGCCGGCATCGTCCTGACCGGCGAGTTCACCGCGGGCGACTTCGTCCCGCTGACCGTCGACTTCGGCAACGGCGAGCGCATCTCGCTCAACGTCCCCGTCGTCGCCAATGACACCGGCTACTGGGAAGGCATGGACGCCTCATGACGCACACGCTCGTCCTGCTCCGCCACGGCGAGAGCGACTGGAACGCCAAGAACCTGTTCACCGGCTGGGTCGACGTCGACCTGACCGACAAGGGCCGGGCCGAGGCGGTCCGCGGGGGCGAGCTCCTCGTCGAGGCCGGCCTGCTGCCGGACATCGTCCACACCTCGCTGCAGCGCCGCGCGATCACCACCGCCCACCTGTCGCTCGACGCCGCCGACCGCCACTGGATCCCGGTCAAGCGCTCCTGGCGGCTCAACGAGCGCCACTACGGCGCACTGCAGGGCAAGGACAAGAAGCAGACCCTCGAGCAGTACGGCGAGGAGCAGTTCATGCTCTGGCGCCGCTCGTTCGACACCCCGCCGCCGCCGATCGAGGACGACGACGAGTTCTCGCAGGTGGGTGACCCGCGCTACGCCGACCTCGGTGCGGAGATGCCGCGCACCGAGTGCCTCAAGGACGTCATCGCGCGCTTCCTGCCCTACTGGGAGGCCGAGATCGTGCCGGACCTGCGGGCCGGGAGGACCGTGCTGGTGGCCGCCCACGGCAACAGCCTCCGCGCGCTGGTCAAGCACCTCGACGACATCAGCGACGAGGACATCGCCGGCCTCAACATCCCCACCGGCATGCCGCTCGTCTACCGCCTCGACGAGGACATGCGTCCCACCGTCGCCGGCGGCGAGTACCTCGACCCCGAGGCCGCCGCCGCCGCGGCTGCCGCCGTCGCCAACCAGGGTCGCTGAGACCCCAGCGTCGGCGCGTCTCGATTGCCCGTCCAGGGGTGAGTGACGCAGGTTTCCGGCGCCCAGAACCTGTCTCACGCACCGCCCGATCTGTCGGCGGTGCGTGGCGCAGCATTCCCGGCCCCAGGACCTGTCTCACGCACCGCTCGACGGAGCGGCAGCGAGGACCGGCGTACGTCAGTCGCGCGCGGGCATGTCGCCGGTGACGACGAAGACCACCCGGTTGGCGACCGAGACGGCGTGGTCCGCGATGCGCTCGTAGTAGCGCCCGAGGAGGGCGATGTCGACCGCGGCCTCGACGCCGTGCGGCCAGTCGGCGGAGAGCAGCTCGGTGAAGCTGCGGCGGCGCAGCTGGTCCATCACCTCGTCGTCACGGCCGAGCTCGATGGCCGCCTCGACGTCGCGGTCGACGATGATGTCGCGCACGCGGCGCACCATGTCCTCGGCGGTGCGGGCCATCTGCTCCATGGTGGGGCGCAGCTCCTCGGGCACCGCGACGGACGGCACCCGGAGGCGGGCGATCTTCGCGACGTGGACCGACAGGTCACCCATGCGCTCGAGCTCGCTGACCATGCGCAGCGCCGAGACGATCATCCGCAGGTCACCGGCCACCGGCTGCTGCAGCGAGAGCAGCGCGAACGACGTGTCGTCGACCCGTTCGCGGGCCGCGTCGATCGCCTTGTCGTTGCTGATCACCTGGTCGGCGGTGTGCACGTCGCCGGTCATCAGCGCCTTGGTGGCCTCGCGTACGGCGACCTCGACCTGCCCGCAGATGTCGGACAGGTCGGCGAAGATGCCGTCGAGCTGGTCATGGAAAGCCTCACGCATGTCGGGCACTCTAGGCAGCCCAAGCGAACAGATGTGCGTGCTCGATGAACGAGGGGTGAACACTCCGTGCCCCGCGTCCACCCGCGCAGGGCGCCCGCTCCCGATGCGTACGATGAGGTTGTGGATCCGACGATGCAGGCTGCCCTGGCCGCGCTTGTCGGAGCCATCGTCGCCGGCGGCGCGGTCCTCGCGTGGCACATCAGCGACCGGCAGCGCCACATGCTCCCCGAGGCGGAGGAGCCGGTCGTGCAGGCCGGCGTCGCGGCCGTCCTGAGCATCCTGCGATCCAGCGCCGTCGTGGTGGACGAGTCCGACCACGTCCTCAAGGCGTCCGCACCGGCGTACGCCTTCGGGCTGGTGCGCGGGGACACCGTCCTGGTGCCGGAGCTCCTCGACCTCATCGCGCAGGTCCGCCGCGACGGACAGATCCGCGAGAGCGACCTCGACATGCCCGCGCCCGACCGCGGGTTCACCCGCACCCTGACGGCCCGCGTGGCGCCGCTCGGCGCCCGGCTGGTGCTGGCGCTCGTCGAGGACCGCACCCGCGAGCGCCGCGTGGAGGCCGTGCGACGCGACTTCGTCGCCAACGTCAGCCACGAGCTCAAGACCCCCGTCGGCGCGATCCGGCTGCTCGCCGAGGCCGTCACCGACGCCGCCGACGACCCCGAGGCCGTCCAGCGCTTCGCCGGCCGCATGCTCACCGAGAGCGACCGGCTCTCCAAGCTGGTCCAGCAGATCATCGAGCTGTCGCGTCTGCAGGGCCACGACCCGCTGGAGACGCCTGTCATGGTCGACCTCGACGCCGCGGTCGCGACCGCCGTCGACACCAGCGCGATGGAGGCGGCCGCCAAGCAGATCACCGTCGAGTCGCGCGGCGAGCCGGGCCTGGAGGTCTACGGGTCGCAGGAGCAGATCGGCGCGGCGATCAGCAACCTCGTCGCCAACGCCGTCGCCTACTCCAACGCGGGCTCGCGCGTGGTAGTCACCACGCGGTCGGTGGGCGCCCAGGTGCAGATCTCGGTCGTCGACCAGGGGATCGGCATCCCGGCCGAGGACATCGACCGCATCTTCGAGCGCTTCTACCGCGTCGACCCGGCGCGCCACCGCTCGACGGGCGGCACCGGTCTGGGCCTCTCGATCGTCAAGCACGTCGCCGCCACCCACGGCGGCGACATCGCCGTGTGGTCGGTGCAGGGCCAGGGCTCGACCTTCACGCTCACCCTTCCCCACCACTCCGAGCCCGGCCAGGGCTCCGGGGGCGCCACCACCCCGGTCGAGGTCGTCGCGCCGACGCACAGCGACCCCGACCCCGACCCCGATCCCGCCTCGCGCAGGACCCAGCAGGAGACCAACAGATGAGCACCCCACGATGTTCTTCGCCTCCCCCGCTGCGCTCCTCCGCCGAACAACACCGAGGGGACCCCGCATGACCCGCGTACTCGTCGTCGAGGACGAAGAGAGCTACAGCGACGCCCTCGCCTACATGCTCCGCAAGGAGGGCTACGAGGTGGTGATCGCCGCCGACGGCAACACCGCTCTCACCGAGTTCGACCGCTTCGGCCCCGACATCGTGCTGCTCGACCTGATGCTGCCCGGGATCCCCGGCACGGAGGTCTGCCGGCAGATCCGCCAGACGTCCTCGGTCCCGGTGATCATGGTCAGCGCCAAGGACGACGAGGTCGACAAGGTCGTGGGCCTCGAGCTCGGCGCCGACGACTACGTCACCAAGCCGTACTCCCCGCGCGAGCTGGTCGCCCGCATCCGCGCGGTGCTGCGTCGCGGCCACGAACCCGAGCTCATGCCCGACACGCTCGAGGCCGGTCCGGTGCGCATGGACGTCGAGCGCCACGTCGTCACCGTCGACGGCACCGAGCAGCGGCTGCCGCTCAAGGAGTTCGAGCTGCTCGAGATGTTCCTGCGCAACCCCGGGCGCGTGCTCACCCGGGGCCAGCTCATCGACCGTGTCTGGGGCTCGGACTACGTCGGCGACACCAAGACCCTCGACGTCCACGTCAAGCGGCTGCGCGCCAAGCTCGAGCCCGACCCGGGCGAGCCGAAGTACCTCGTCACGGTCCGCGGGCTGGGCTACAAGCTGGATCTCTGACCCTGGCCCTCGCGGCGGGATGTCGGCGTACGGCGTCCGAAATGCGCTGGCGGTGCGTCATGACCGTACCTAGCCTTGACCCGTGACGACCACCACCGAGACCGCCGGGAGCCGGCCGACCACCACCGCCCCGGCGCCCTGGCTGCCGGTCGCCGCGGGCGCGGTCACGCTCGTCATGTGGGCCTCGGCGTTCGTGGTGATCCGGCACGTGGCGCACGACGTCAGCCCGGGTGCCCTCGGCTCCGGACGCCTGTTGGTCGCTGCTCTCGTGGTGCTGCCCCTGGTGCTGCGCCGCGGCTGGGTGAGCCCCACCCGTCGGGAGTGGACGCTGCTGGCGGCCGGTGGCGTCGGCTGGTTCGGCGTCTACAACCTGACCCTCAACGCCGGCGAGCGCCACGTCGACGCCGGCACCGCGGCGATGATCATCCAGATCGGCCCGGTCATCGTGGCCCTGCTCGCCATCCCGCTCTTCGGGGAGAGGCTGCACGCCTGGCTGGTCGGCGGCATGGTCGTCGGGTTCGCCGGCGTGGCGGTCATCGCCCGCGGCACCTCGACCGACGCGGACGCCAGCCTCCTCGGCGTGGGCCTCGTGCTGGTCGCCGCGGTGATGTACGCCGTCGGCGTGCTGACCCAGAAGGTCCTGCTGCGCCGCCTGCCGTCCGTGCAGGTCGTGTTCGTGTCGTTCCTGATGGGCGCGCTGATCTGCCTGCCGTTCTCCGGTGACCTGCCGGGCATCGTCTCCGACGGCGGCGCCGAGCTGTGGTGGATCGTCTACCTCGGCGTCTTCCCCACCGCCGTCGCGTTCACCACCTGGGCCTACGCGCTGACCCACACCGACGCCGGCGCCCTGTCGCTGACGACGTTCCTCGTGCCCGGCATCGCCACGCTGGTGGCCTGGCTGACCATCGACGAGGTCCCGCCGACGCTCAGCTTCGTCGGTGGTGCGCTGGCCATCGTCGGTGTGCTGATGACCCGTCGCAAGCCGCCCGCGCGAGCAGCCTGAGCGGCCCCGGACCGGACCGTCACACGGACCGAACGGTGCTCGCAGCTGCTGGAACGAGCGGTCCCGGGCGGTCCGCACGGCCGTTCGGTCCGTTCGACGGACAGGCGCCGCACCGACTCGTGCGAGGTCAGGGCGTGGGGCTGGGCTCGGACCCTGCCTCGAGCCAGCCGCGGAACGCCTCGAGGTTGCGGGTCGACTCGCCGCGGGAGACACGCCACTCCCACTCCTTGCGGATCGAGGAGGCGAAGCCGAGCTCGAGGATGGCGTTGAACGACTCGTCGGCGTTGGCGAGCACGGAGCCGAGGATGCGGTCGAGCTCGTCGGGGTCGATCGAGGCCAGCGGGAGCCGCGCCTCGAGGTAGATGTCGCCGTGGCGGTCGACGGCGAACGAGACGGCGTACATCCTGAGGTTGCGCTCCAGCAGCCAGCGGTGCACGCGAGCGTGGTTCTCGTCGGGGTTGCGGCACACGAAGGCGTGCACCCCCAGCGCGTGCGACCCGACGTCGAGGCGTACGGGCGTCTGCAGCTTGCGCTCCCCCGGCAGCGAGAAGGAGAAGCTGGTGTTGCCGTCACCCTCGCGAGTGGTCTCCTCGTGCTCGATCTCGTTGTCGGCGAGGTAGCCGCGGATCGTGTCGACGGCAGATGCGGTCATGAAGCCATCTCAGCATGCATGCGGCTGCCGGCGCGCTCGTACGCAGCCAGGGTGCGGGCGGCGGTGCGCTCCCAGGAGAAGTCCTGCGCGTGGGCGACCGCGCCGCGCCCGAGCCGGGCCACCAGCACCGGGTCGTCGATCAGGCGGCGCAGGCTCGCGGCCCAGTCGCGGGGCTCGTGGGTGTCGACGAGGAGCCCGCTCACGCCGTCACGGACCACGGTGGTGAGGCCGCCGACGGCGGCGGCGACCACCG
Source organism: Nocardioides sp. (assembly GCA_035458105.1). GTDB lineage: Bacteria > Actinomycetota > Actinomycetes > Propionibacteriales > Nocardioidaceae > Nocardioides. The sequence continues at coordinate 7,061 of DATIAJ010000146.1, forward strand.
GGGTGCCGGTGGCCTGCGCCTCGACGGCGACGAGCCCGAACGACTCGTTGTAGGACGGGACCGCGACCGCGGTGGCAGCGGAGGTCCACACGGCGAGCTCGGCCTGGCTCACCGGCGGGACGAACCGCACGACGTCGCCGATGCCGAGGTCGGCGGCCAGGTCGGCCAGGGCGGTGGGGTGCTCGAGCCCGGAGCCCGACGGTCCGCCCACGACGGGTACGACGAGCCGGTGCCGCAGCGACGGGTCCTCCTCGAGCAGCACCCCCACCGCTCGCAGCAGCACGTCTGGCGCCTTGAGCGGCTGGATGCGGCCCGCGAAGAGCAGGACGGCCGCGTCCTCGGCCAGCCCGAGCGCGCGCCTGGCCTCCGCTCGCCCTCGCGGCGCGAAGACCGAGAGGTCGACGCCGGGGTGGATCACCTCGACGTCGTCGGGGCGGGCGTCGTAGAGGTCGATGAGCTGGCGGGCCTCGGTGTCGGTGTTGGCGACGAGCAGGTCCGCGGCCTCCACGACCTGCTCCTCGCCGATCACGCGGGAGAGGGGCTCGGGGGTGTCGCCCTCGGCGAGAGCCTCGTTCTTGACCTTGGCCATCGTGTGCATCGAGTGGACGAGGGGGACGTTCCATCGGTCACGGGCCAGCGCTCCGACCTGGCCGGATAGCCAGTAGTGGGAGTGCACGGCGTCGTAGTGGCCCAGCGGCTGCATCGCCTCCGTGCGCAGCACCTCGCGGGCGAACGTGCACAGCTGACCGGGAAGCTCCGTCTTCGTCAGTCCCTCGAACGGGCCTGCGGCCACGTGGCGCACCAGCACCCCGTCCGCCGCCTCGACGACCTGCGGGAGCGCGGAGGAGGTGGCCCGGGTGAACACGTCCACCGCGATGCCCTGCTCGGCGAGGCGTCGGGAGAGCTCGATCACATAGACGTTCATCCCGCCGGCGTCGCCCGTCCCGGGCTGGTCCAGCGGTGAGGTGTGCAGGCTGATCATCGCGACCCGCTCGCCCACGTTGCCTCCTCGAGACCTCGACTGCGCGCCCCGGTCGGGGCACCTCAGGCACAACCCCGGAAGGCCTCCCGGGATTCCCGGGCGGTGTCGTCGGTCAGCGGGCGTGGGCGCCGGCGGCCGACCGGCGGCCGGTCGAGCGACGGCCGGCGGAGCGGGTGCGGCCGCGCACCAGAGCGAGACCGCCGAGGACGGCGGCCACCACGCCCCAGGAGCCGTCGTACCACGAGGCGTCGGCGGGCCGGAACGCCTCGATCACCGACAGCGCGAGCAGGCCGGACGCGACGGCGACCACCGCGCGCACGGCCACGGCGTCGCCCTTGACGAGCGTGGTGCCGAAGGTGGCCGACGCGGCGAGCACGCACGCGAGGCCGAGGAGGTGAAGGGTGGCGAGGAGGGGACCGTCACCGCCACCGAGCAGCGCGTGCAGGATCCAGAGCACGCCGCCCAGGAGAGCGAGCGACGCGGCGAGCTTCGCAGGAGGCATCGCACGAGTGTGCCACGTCTCACCCCTCCGGGCGGTCCCGGGGCGGGCCTCAGGGCTCGTCGGTGCCCTGGTGGAAGCGCTGCTGCCACTGCCCGCCGGCGCGCACCCACAGGCTGCTGCGCAGGGTGGACCGGTCGTCGGTGAGCGCTCGCCAGAGGAGCAGGATGGTGTCGCGGTCGACCCGCTCCACCGACACCACGTCGAGGCTGACCTCCTCGATCGGGCCGATCTCGGCGAGCAGGTCGTCGCGGGTCCAGAGCCGTCCCGATCGACCGACCTCCTGCCATGCGGGGTGGAGCAGGGCGGCGACGGCCGCCCGGTCGGAGCGGACCTCGTCGGTGAGCAGCGCGCGCTCCATGGCGACCACGTGCTCCTCGTCGGTGGGCGTCGGTCCACCATCGAGGTCGCTGAACAGGTCGGGCTCCTCCTCGACCTGCCCGACCTCGGCGGCGGGGTGCGCGACGCTGCTGCCCGCGAAGCCCGGCCCCGCGTCGGGCTCGACCCCTCGCTGGTACGCCGACGCGGCGGCGTTGGCGCGCCGGTCGGCCGCCTCGTTGAGCTCGTGCCCGGCGTGACCCTTGACCCACTCGAAGCGCACCCGGTCGCGCCGGCCCTCCATGGCGGCGTCGAGCGCCTTCATCAGCTCGACGTTGAGCACGGGCTTGCCGTCGCTCTTCTTCCAGCCTTTGCGCTTCCAGCCCGGCATCCACTTGGTGACGGAGTCGATGACGTACTTGCTGTCGCAGAAGACGTGGAGCTCATCGTCGACGTGCGCTGTCTGCTGGAGCAGGTCCAGCACGGCCATCAGCTCGCCCATGTTGTTGGTGCCGCGCGGCCAGCCGCCGGACGCCCAGCAGTCGTCGTCGACGTACCACGCCCAGCCGGCCGGGCCTGGGTTGCCGAGTGCCGAGCCGTCGGCCGCCGCGATGATCACCCGCACATCTTGGCAGGATGGCCGCATGACCACTGACAGCACCCAGCCCCGCACCGCCGTCGTGACCGGAGCCTCCAGCGGCATCGGCGCCGCGACCGCCCGCGCCCTGGCCGCGGAGGGGTTCCGCGTGGTCTGCGCGGCTCGCCGCACCGACCGCATCGAGGACCTCGCTAAGGAGATCGGCGGCGAGGCGGTCACGTGCGACATCACCGACCAGGCGTCGGTGGACGCGCTCGCGGCAGCGGTGCCGGTGTGCCACGTGCTGGTGAACAACGCCGGCGGCGCCGTGGGCGTCGACCGGGTGGACGGGGCCGACGTCGACGCCTGGCGCTGGATGTACGACGTCAACGTGCTCGGGCTGGTCCGGGTGACCAAGGCGCTGCTGCCCGCGCTCCGCGCCAGCGGCGACGCGGTCATCGTCAACGTCGGGTCGACCGCGGGACGCTGGGCCTACGAGGGCGGGGCGGGCTACACCGCCGCCAAGCACGGCGTGAAGGTGGTGACCGAGACCCTGCGGCTCGAGCTGAACGGCGAGCCGGTGCGGATCAGCGAGGTCGCCCCCGGCATGGTGCGGACCGACGAGTTCTCGCTCGTGCGCTTCGGTGGCGACCAGGAGCGCGCCGACGCGGTGTACGCCGGCGTCGACCAGCCGCTGCTGGCCGAGGACGTTGCCGACGCCATCGCGTGGGTGGCCACCCGGCCCTCCCACGTCGACATCGACGAGCTCGTCATCAAGCCGCGTGCCCAGGCTGCGGCACACAAGGTGCACCGGACGTAGGACGTGGGAGACTGCCGCGCGTGAAGACCATCGGACTCGTCGGCGGCATGAGCTGGGAGAGCAGCGCGGTCTACTACCGCGACCTCAACCTCGGGATGCGGGAGCGGCTCGGCGGGCTGTCCTCACCAAAGCTCGCGCTCACCACCGTCGACTTCGCCGAGGTGACCCACCTCGAGGACGACGAGCGCTGGGACCAGGTGGGGCTGCTCCTCGCCGACGCCGCGCGCGGGGTCGAGCGGGCCGGCGCCGACTTCCTGCTGCTGTGCACGACGACGTTCCACAAGGTCGCCGACCAGGTCGAGGAGGCCGTCGGCATCCCGCTGCTCCACCTCGGCGACGTCGTGGCCGAGGCGGTCCGGGCCGCGGGCGTCGAGACCGTCGGGCTGATCGGCACGAAGGTCGCCATGTCGGAGTCGTTCTTCGTCGACCGGCTCGAGCACCACGGACTCTCCGTGGTGGTGCCCGACGCCTCGCACCACGACTTCCTCAACGACGCGATCTACGAGGAGCTCGTGCACGGTGTCGTGCTGCCCCGCACGCGCAGCCGGGTCGTGTCGATCATCGAGGAGCTGTGGGACGCCGGCGCGGGTGGCGTGCTGCTCGGGTGCACCGAGCTCGAGCTGCTGGTCAAGCAGGCCGACGTCGAGCTGCCGGTCTTCCCCTGCACCACGCTGCACGTCCAGGCCGCGCTCGACGCGGCGCTGGCCTAGAGAGGCAGGCCGTACGCCGTCGCGAGCCAGCGCAGGCTCGTCCACGCCGGCGAGCGCAGGTCCGTCGCGCCCGCCGCGGCCGGCAGGTCGACCCGGAGCACCTGGGACCGGGCTCCCTCGGTGCTGACGAGCAGGTCGCTGCCGGCGAGGGCGACGCCCTCGCCCTGGTCCTGGTCGGGCAGCGGCCACGACTCGACGGGCTGCCACGACGGGAAGGCCGCCAGGTGGGCGGCGGAGTAGGTGCGCATGACCACCCCTCCCCCGCCGGGCAGGAACGTCGCGTCGGTGACGATGCCCGGCGCGTCCCCGACCTCGGTGAGGCGGTTGCGCCGGTCGGCGCGCAGGCGGTGCGGGGCGGCGTACACGGTGCCGGCGAAGACGCCCTTGGTGATGAGGAACAGCTGGCCCGTCACCGGGTGGCTGACCAGCGCCTCGGCGTCGTGGGAGCCGTCGGGGTAGACGAGCTCGTAGGCCTCGGGCTCGACGATGCGCCCGCCGCGTCCGACGGGGACACGCAGGACGTCGACGGAGTCGCGCACGTGCCGGTTGTCGCCGATGTCGGCGACCCACACGTGTGCGGGGTCGGCCGGCGCGAGCGCCTCCACGTCCTCGGGGTCCGTCGCCCACGAGGTGACTCCGACGGTCGCGCCGGTGGCGGGGTCGACGGCGAAGACGCGTCCCGCGTCGCCGGAGTCGTTGGTGGTCACGACCAGGTCGTCGTCGCGCCCGCGGCCGGGGAGCACGACGAGCCCGCTCGACTCGACGATCTCCGGGTCGGCGAAGCGGAACGCCGGACGATCCGCGGCGCCGGGCGCACCGGCTGCGGCGCCCAGCAGGAAGGGCAGCGCCACGACCGTGCCTGCCAGCGCCTGCCTTCGTCCCACGACGCAACGGTAGCCGCGACCCGCGCACCTCGGACCCGCACCTGCGCGGGCCGTCCCACCCCTGAGGTCGGTGACAGGTCAACCATCTGCTCCTAGCGTGACCGGGGTCACCTCGGGAAAGGACGCCCATGTCACTGCTCGACAAGCAGGCGATCGTCGCGGGCCCGGGCTACAGCCGGTGGTTGATCCCACCCGCTGCGCTCGCGGTCCACCTCTCCATCGGCCAGGTCTACGCGTTCTCGGTCTTCAAGAACTCGCTGGTCGCCAGCTTCGAGACGAGCCTCACCGCGATCGGCTGGGTGTTCTCCCTGTCGATCGTGATGCTGGGGCTCTCGGCAGCCGTGCTGGGCACCTGGGTCGAGCGGTCCGGGCCCCGCAAGGCGATGCTCGCCGCTGCGCTGTGCTGGGGCACCGGCTTCATCATCGGCGCCGCAGGCATCGCGACATCCCAGCTGTGGCTGCTCTACCTCGGCTACGGCGTCATCGGCGGCATCGGCCTCGGCATCGGCTACATCTCGCCGGTGTCGACGCTGATCAAGTGGTTCCCCGACCGACCCGGACTGGCCACGGGCATGGCGATCATGGGCTTCGGCGGCGGGGCTCTCATCGCTGCGCCCCTGTCCAACAAGCTGATGTCGCTCTACGACTCGGACTTCGTCCCGACCGAGCCGGGAGCGGTGGCGTCGAGCTCGGCGCTCGCCCAGACCTTCGTCACGCTCGGCATCGTCTACACCGCGTTCATGCTCGTCGGTGCCGCGCTGGTCCGCGTCCCGCCCGGCCACGGCGACGACAGCACGGCCGAGCACTCCCCCGGCACGAACGGCGCCCTCGTGCGCGCGTCCGAGGCGATCCGCACCCCGCAGTTCTGGCTCCTGTGGGTGGTGCTGTTCTGCAACGTCACCGCAGGGATCGGGATCCTGGAGCAGGCGGCTCCGATGATCCAGGACTTCTTCCGCGAGGCCGGGGACAGCTCGGTCTCCGCGGCGGCTGCCGGCGGGTTCGTCGGCGTGCTGTCGCTGGCCAACATGATCGGCCGGTTCGTCTGGTCGAGCCTGTCGGACCAGATCGGGCGCAAGAAGACCTACGTCATGTACCTCGGCGTCGGCCTCGTGCTCTACCTGCTCCTCGCCCTCTTCGGCAGCAGCTCGACCGTCGTCTTCGTGGCCCTGGCGGCCGTGATCATCTCCTTCTACGGAGGCGGGTTCGCGACCGTCCCGGCCTACCTCAAGGACCTGTTCGGCACGCTCGAGGTCGGTGCGATCCACGGCCGGCTGCTGACGGCGTGGGCCGCCGCCGGTGTGGCCGGCCCGCTGATCGTCAACGGCATCCTCGACAGCGTCGGCGAGCCGGGCAACCTGGTGGCGGCCGACTACCGTCCGGCCCTGTTCACCATGGTCGGGGTGCTGGCCGTCGGGTTCGTGGCGAACCTGATGATCACGCCGGTGTCGGAGGTCCACTTCGACCACGACGCCCACGCAGCCAACGAGGACCGCATCTCGGCACGGCAGGAGGCCACCCGATGAGCACCATCGACGACGAGACCACCACCAACCCGGTCCTGGTCGGGCTCGCCTGGCTGCTGGTGGGCATCCCCCTGCTCTACGGCCTGTGGCAGACCATCGACCGCGCCTCGGCGCTCTTCACGGGCTGAGCAGCTCGCCGAGGCGGGGCCGGACACCCCAGGCCGCGAGCAGGTCGTCGTACTCCTTGCCCGCGTCGGACCCGTCGGCACCGGTGCGCACGGCCCGCAGCAGCGTGTTGCGCGGGGTGTGGGCGCTCTCGACGAACTCGACGACGTCGACGCGGTAGCCCTCGCGGCGCAGCAGTGCAGCGCGCAGCGCGTCGGTGAGCGTGTCGGCGAAGCGCTCGCGGAGGATGCCGTGGCGGGTGATCATCGCGTAGGGCTCGGGGACCGCTGTCGTGCGCAGCTGGGCGGCGATGTCGTGGTGGCAGCACGGGGCGGCCAGGACCAGCGGCGCCTCCCACTCGAGCGCCCGCCCGAGGGCGTCGTCGGTGGCGGTGTCGCAGGCGTGCAGGGCGAGCACGACGTCGGGCGCCTGCTCGAGCTGCGCGTCCGCGATCGAGCCGACCACGAAGTCCGCGTCGATGCCCAGGTCGGCGGCGACGCGCGAGTTGTGGTCGGCGGACTGCTGCTTGACGTCGACCCCGGTCATGCGGACCGGCAACCGGTCGGCGAGGAAGGCGTGCGCGGCGAAGGTGAGGTAGGCGTTGCCGCAGCCGAGGTCGACGACGTGCAGCGGGTCGTCGGCCGTCGGGGTGCGCAGCCGGCCCTGCGCGATCGCCTCGCCGATGCTGGCGTCGAGCAGCCGGACGAGCTCCTCCACCTGGCGGTACTTCGCCTGCCTCGACGGCTTCACCCGCCCCTGGGCGTCGCTGATCCCGAGCGCCCTGAGCACCGGGTGGTCCTCCGGGAGCAGCCGGTCCTTGGACCGGTCGTGGCCCCGCGAGGGCGCGACCTCCTCGGCGCGGGCCGAGGTGTGCAGCATCGGCACGCCCTTCTTCGTCACCCTCAGCTGGTGGGTCTCGGTGGCGGTGTCGACGTGCCAGTTGGCGAACGGCTCCGCGAGCAGCGCGTCCACGGCTGCCTCGGCCGCCGCGCCGACGAGGTGGTTGGAGGTGTGCGCCTGCGTGGCGTCGTACGACGTCACCTGCAGGTGGCGCCCCGCCTTCAGGTCGACGACCCGGACCTCCACACGACGAACCTCGCGTCCGTCGACGACCGGCAGCGGCTTGCCCTTGCGCCGTCCGCTGGCCAGCGCGCGGACGAGGCCGTCGGCGTCGAGGATCGCCGAGCGGACCGTTGCGAGCTCGTCGCGGGGAGTGCTCACAGGACGGCGGCGAGGACGACGATGAGGATGAGTGCCCCCAACGCCACCGGGATCACGAGTCGGCGGTGGCGGGGGTTCATTCCCTCATCCTAGGCGGGTCACCAGTGCTCCAACGACTCCCGGAACACGGTGGCCAGGTGCTCGGCCGTGACCTCCACGGGCGCGGTGGCCAGCAGCCGCTGCTGCTGGAGCGCTCCCTCGACCAGGGCGTCGACGTCGCCCTCGCCGTAGCCGAGCTCGGCCAGGCCGCTGGGCAGCCCGACGTCGCGCATCAGCCCCCGGAGCACGTCGGGCAGCGGCTCGCCCGCGCCGCCGAGCAGCTCGGCCGCCCGACGGTGCCGTTCGGGTGCGGCGTCGTGGAGGAACGCGAAGGCGGCCGGAGCCGTCATCACGACGGCCATCCCGTGCGGGATGATCGGCTCGTCGGCCGGGTAGCCCGGGGGCCGGTAGTCGCGGACCCGGCCCGCGATCGGGTAGGCGCAGGCGTGGGGCACGTGGACACCGGCGTTGCCGAAGCCCAGCCCGGCGAAGGTGGCCGCGAGGGCCATCTGCTCGCGCGCCTCGCCGTCGGACCCGTCGCGGACGGCGCGGCGGAACGAGCCGGCAAGGAGCGACAGCGACGTCTCCGCCCACATGTCGGCGATCGGGTTGGCGCCGCAGTAGGGCACCCGCTGCTCGGGGCGCTTGGCGTCGAAGTCGGCGTACCACCGAGCCGTCCAGCTCTCGAGCGCGTGGCAGAGGATGTCCATGCCTGCCGAGGCGGTGACCATCGCGGGCTGCGTCATGGTCAGGTCGGGGTCCACGACGGCGAGGGTGGGTCGGAGCCGGGCGTGGGAGATACCGGTCTTCACCTCCAGCGCCAGGACGTCGAGGACGCAGATGGTGGTGGACTCCGCGCCGGTGCCGGTGGTCGTGGGCACGGCGACGAGCGGGAGGAGCGGGTGCTCGGGGGCGCGGCCGCCACCGACCGGCGCGTTGACGTAGTCCATCAGCTCGCCGGGGTTGGTCAGCATCAGGTCGACCGCCTTGGCGGTGTCGATGGCGGAGCCGCCACCCACCGCGACCACGGCGTGGAAGGGCCCGGCTGCCCGGGCGGTGGAGACGGCCGCCTCCAGGGAGGCGTCGGTCGGCTCGACGTGCGCCTCCGGATAGACCACCACCTCCAGGCCACGGGACCGCATGCCGTCGGCGATCCGCTCCGGGTGGCCGGTGGCGGCGACCCCGGGGTCGGTGACGAGCAGCACCCGTCGTGCCGACTCGCCGGGGACGTCGCGGCACAGCTGCTGGACGTCCCACCCGATCTCGTCACTGGCTCCGCGGCCGAACTTCAGCCCGGGGGCGGCATAGGTGAAGACGGTCTCAGTCATGATCGGCTCCCAACGCGTAGGTGACCACGTCCAGCACGTCGACCTCGCCGGACGCGACGTCGGCCGTCGGCACCCACGCGACGGCGTCGGTGGTGCCGTCGAGCTCCACGACCCGGGGCTCGCCGTCGGCGACGCTCGCGCGGTAGACGAGGTGCACGCCGTGGTAGTCCTCGATCCGCCCGGACGGGGCGGTTCCGGCGAAGTGGGTGTCGTGCACGCCGATCAGTGCGCCGACCTCGCACGGCAGCCCGCACTCCTCCTCGACCTCGCGGGCCAGCGCGACCGACGGGTGCTCGCCGTGGTCCACGCCCCCGCCGGGCAGCGTCCACCTCCCGGGGTGCGCGGCGGTCCCGGAGAGCCGGGTCAGCAGCACCT
>DATIAJ010000147.1:0-17415 GCA_035458105.1 Nocardioides sp.
GATCGCCTCGCCCTCGCGGTCCTCATCGGTGGCGAGGTAGAGGGCGTCGGCGTCCTTGACCAGCTTCTTCAGCTTGGCGATGTGGCTCTTCTTGTCGCGCGGCACGACGTAGTAGGGCTCGAAGCCGTTGTCGACGTCGACGGCCAGCCGGCCCCAGGGCTTGTCCTTGATCTTGGCCGGGGTGTCCGCGGCGTTGTTGGGCAGGTCGCGGATGTGACCGATCGAGGACTCGACGACGTAGTCCGCGCCGAGGTAGCCGCCGATGGTGCGGGCCTTGGCCGGCGACTCGACGATGACGAGCTTTGCCACGTGTGTTTGCTCCCTCAACTTCGTGCTGCTGATGTTGCTCAGCGCCGCAACGGTAGCGCCAGATCCCGAGATCGCCACTCCTCGCCGTCCACAGCACGGCTCGGGCCCCACGTCACGAGGACGTGGGGCCCGATCGCGTCAGGCTGTGGAGCGGCTCAGAAGTCGAGGCCCTCCAGGTAGCGGAAACCCGTGTTGGCGGTCGCCGCCGGCCAGAAGTCCGGGGTGTCGTTCTCGACGATGTACTCCTCGACCTGGTGGGCCTTGAAGATCGCCGGGAAGTCGATCACGCCGAGGCCGAGGTCGGCCATGTCACCGGGGTTCTCGTCGTAGAGAGCGGCCGCGTCGGCGCCGTGCCGGTCCTTGACGTGGTACTGCCGGACCGCGAGGGGCGAGGACTGGATCACGTCGATCGCGAACTGAAGGGGGTCGGCCGCGCCGGTGTTCACGCCACCGGTGTAGGCCCAGTAGAGGTCGATCTCGAAGTGGACCAGCTTGGGGTCGAGCTCGCTGGTGAGCACGTCCCACGGCGTCTCGCCGCCCCCGAGGTCGATCGTGAACTCGTGGGCGTGGTTGTGGTAGCCGTAGCGCAGGCCACGCTTGCGCGCGACCTCCGCCTCGGTGTTCATCTGCTCCGCCCACATCTGCCAGTCGCTCTTCCTGGGCGAGTTGAGGTAGGCGACGTTGATGTACTTCTGGCGGAAGGTCTGCGCGTTGTCGAGCTTCGTGTTGAGCCCCGCCGGGTCGAGGACGGGGCCGTTGGGGGTGGTGGTGCTGATGCCGTCGTGGCTCGAGGAGGCCCAGATGCCCCGGGCGTCGAGCGCGCTCTTGAACTGGGCGGCGGTGTAGCTGTAGAGACCGGCCCGCTCCACGCGCTCGTAGCCGAACTTCGCGAGCTGGTCGAGCATCAGCTGGATCTCGGCGTCCGTCGTCATCTTCGACCGCAGGGTGTAGAGCTGGATGCTGATCAGGTCGGTCGGCACCCCCTTGTGGCGCCCGTGGGCGTGGCCGTGGCCCTGGCCGGGGTGGCTGCCGGGCTTGCCCGCCATGGCGGGTGAGCCGGCGGCGAGCACGGTGGCGCCGGCCGCGCCGGCGACGGCGCCGCGCAGCAGGCCGCGGCGGCTGGCGCCCTTCCTCTCGAGTGACTCGTTCAGGGCGGCGTCGCCGTCATATCCGTAGCACATGTGCTGCCTTCTTCCTGGTTTCTCGGGGGACTCTCGGGTGGGTGGTGCCGGGAGGAGGCGGACCCGGGTCTCCCCGGGCCCGCCTCGTCGGGTTGGTCGCTGATCAGCCGGTGGGCTCGAGGACGACCTCGTCGGACCCGCTGAGCGGGGGCTCGGAGCCGGCGTCGGTGTACTCCGCGACGAACACTGCCGCGAGGTCGTCCGTCGCCGGGTCGTGGCCTCCGGGCACCGTCGTGGTGATGGAGCCGGTGCACCCGGTGGCCGTGGTCTGCGGGTGGCCGTGGGTGTCGTGACCCAGCACGTAGGTCACCGAGACCTTGCTGCAGTCGACCGGCTGGTCGTCGGTCACCGTGACCTCGTACGTCACGGTGTCGCCGAAGGTGAACGACTGGCCCGCCTCCGGGGTGACGAACTCGACGACCGGTGCCTCGTTGCCCACGATGATGTCGACGTCGGCGGAAGCGCGGCGGCCGCCCTGGTCTGTCACTGTCAGCGTGGCGCGGTAGGTGCCGTCCTCGGTGTAGGTGTAGGTCGCGTCGGCCCTGCGGCTGTCGATCCTGCCGTCACCGTCGAAGTCCCAGGCGTACTTGAGCTTGGTGTCGCCGTCGGGGTCGGTGGTGTCGGCGCTGGAGAAGTCGACCGTCAGCGGGGACTTGCCGGCCGTCGGCTCGGCGTCGATCGCCGGCACGGGGCTGCGGTTGCCGCCCTCACCGATGAAGTCGATGCGCGAGAGCTGGGCGTCGGGGTTCTCGGCGAAGTAGCCGTCGCCGTACTCCAGCACGTAGAGCGCGCCGTCGGGACCGAACTCCATGTCCATCGGGTTGTCGGTGACGATGTCGTCGACGACGTCCTCGATGGCGACCTCGTCGCCGTCGACGTGGAAGCCCTTGATGTAGTCGCGGGTCCACTCGTAGAACAGCGGGGTGTCGTCGTAGCGCTCGGGCCAGGCGACGGGGTTGCGACCCTTGGTGGCCTTCTTCTCGAACTGGTACGCCGGTCCGGCCATCGGGCCGATGCCGCCGGTCTCGAGCTCCGGGAACTCCCCGGAGAGGCTGTAGGAGTACCAGACCTCCGGCTGCTCCACGGGCGGCAGCTCGCGCAGGCCGGTGTTGTGGATGGAGTCGTTGACCGGTGCGTCGCAGTTGAACTTCGGGCCACTCGTGCGGGTGGCGAAGTCGAAGTCGTTGTAGGGCATCTCGGCCGTGGCGCAGTAGGGCCAGCCGTAGTTGGACGGCTCGTCCACGACCGCCCACTTGCCGTGGCCGGCGGGGCCGCGGTTCGGGTTGGCGTTGCGGGCGTCGGGCGAGTAGTCGGCGACCCAGATGTCGTCGGTGTCGGGGTCGATCTCGATGCGGAACGGGTTGCGCCAGCCCATCGAGTAGATCTCCGGGCGCGTCTTCGGCGTGCCGGGGGCGAAGAGGTTGCCCTCCGGGATGGTGTAGCCGCCACCGGCCTTGGGCGTGATCCGCAGGATCTTGCCGCGCAGGTCGTTGGTGTTGGCCGACGTGCGCTGGGCGTCGAACGCAGGGTTGCGGTCGGGGCGCTCGTCGATCGGGGCGTAGCCGTCGGACTGGAACGGGTTGGTGTCGTCACCGGTCGACAGGATCAGGTTGCCCGCCGAGTCGAAGACGATGTCGCCGCCGACGTGGCAGCAGATGCCGCGGTCCACGGGTACGTCGAGCACCTTCTGCTCGGAGTCGAGCTGCACCTGGCCACCGGAGTACTGGAACCGCGAGACGGTCAGGTGGCCCTTGTACGGCGCGAAGTCGGCCGCTGTGCCGGTCTCGGGGGCGTCGCCCTCGTTCACCGAGGTCGTCGCCGGGTCGTCGACCGGGGTGTCGAGCGGCGGGGAGTAGTAGAGGTAGATCCACTTGTTCTTCTTGCCGTCGTAGCCCGGGTCGAGGGCGATGCTCTGCAGGCCCTCCTCGTCGTGGAGGTAGACCGGGATGCGACCGGCGATGCTGTTGACGCCGGTCCGGGCGTCGTTGTGCCAGATGACGCCCGCGCGGGTGGTGTGCAGGACGTCGCCGTCGGGGAGCACGGCGAGGTCGATGGCCTCGCCCGGGCGGTCGTTGAGGGTGACCTTCTGGAACGAGCCGGCGGGTGGCGGTGGGGCGGTGTCGTCGTGGCCCTCGTGGGCGGTGGCCGCGGTGGTCACCGCCAGCATGGGCAGGCAGAGGGCGGCGCCGACGGCAGCCGTGAGCCCTGTGCGGAAGGGATGCTTCATTGGGGGGTCTCCTGTTCCCGAGGTGGCTGGGAGCCAACAAGCAACGTAGGCACGTGACCGCCGTCACGTCAACGAGCAGGCGACTTTTGTCCGCCTGCCGACACAAGTGCCTCGCTCAGGACCCCACCCGCAGCGGTGAACCTGCCTCCCGATCAGTCCAGGACCAGGAACCCCTCGCCCACGAGCTCGCGCACGACCGGGAGGTAGGTCTCGCGCAGCTCGGCCTCGTCGCGCTGCAGCAGCGCGGCGATGGCACCGAGCAGCTGCCCGAGCGACAGGTCGCCGTCGCTGGCGCCGACGAGGGCCGCCTCGACCGTGTCGGCCGTCCGTGCGCGCCGGAAGCCACGCTGCTGGCGCAGCACGATCGCCTCGGGGTCCTCGGCGCCGGGCCGACCGACCGTCTCCTGCTGCACGTCGTCGCGCGCCCGCAGCACGGTGCCCATGAGCGCGTCGTCGGTGAGCCCGCGCAGGCCCGTGACCGCCTCGCCCCACGCGCCGATCGCGGGCCCGATCGGCTGCTCGACGTCGTACGGCCACTCGAGCAGGTCGTGTCGACCGCCACCGCCCAGCCGCACGTTGATCCAGCCGAACCCGACGCCCTCGATGCCGGTCTCCTCGAGCCAGGACAGCCAGGTGTCGTAGCGCCGGGCGTAGTCGGGGCGGCCGTGGTGGCCGCTGTCCTTGAGCCAGAGCTCGACGTACGCCGACGGGTCCAGCGTCTCGCGCTGCACCACCAGGGCGTCGCAGTCGTCGCGCAGCCAGGACCCGAGCCGCTCGTCCCAGGGGCGGCCCTCGACGATCGCCCAGTTGGCCAGCACCTGCAGCCAGCCGCCCTCGGTGAGGTGGTCGGGCCCGGTGCGCACGATGTGCTCGACGACGCGGTCGCCCGGCAGGCCGGAGTCGCGGTAGACCAGCCGCTCGCCGGTCGCCGGGGAGATGACGAACGGCGGGTTGGTGGCGATGAGGTCGAACCGCTCGCCCGCCACCGGCTCGAAGAACGACCCGTCCCGTACGTCGACCTCGACCTCGTTGAGCGCGGCGTTGAGCCGGGTCATCCAGAGGGCGCGCTCGTTGACGTCCGTCGCCACCACGGTGTTGGCATGGGCGGCGAGGTGCAGGGCCTGGACTCCGCAGCCGGTGCCGAGGTCGAGGGCACGGCCGACCGGCTCACGCATGGTCAGCTGGGCCAGGCTCGTCGAGGCGCTCGAGATGCCCAGGACGTGGTCGGGACCCACCGCGACGGGTGCGCCGTCGAGCCCTGGGGTCAGGTCGGAGACGACCCACAGGTCGCGCTGGTCGGTGGCGTAGGGACGGCAGTCGGTGCGGGCCGCGACCTCGCCGACGCTCTGCTCGAGGAGCCCGGCGTTGCAGAGCCGGTCGACCAGGGCGGGGAGAGCCCGCTCCGCGTCCTCGCGCGACACCGGCGCCTGCAGCAGGAAGAGCCGGACCAGGGTGTCGAGCGGCGCGCCCGACGTCGTACGACGCCGCGCTGGGAGCGTCTCGTTGCGTCCCAGCGCGCGGTGCGCCTCCTCGCCGATCACCTCGGCGACGCGGTCGTAGGTGAAGTCGGCGGCCAGCAGGGCCTCGCGCAAGGGGCCGGTGAAGTCGAGGTCGGACGGCATGGCCCCAGCCTCGCAGACCGGCAGCGGCCCGCCACTCGGGTGGAGTGACGGGCCGCTGGGGCAGTGCAGGTGAGGCCGGGTCAGGCGTGGTGCGGGGTGAACGACGACGAGCCGGTGTTGTCACCGTCGTCGGCGATGGCCACCTCACGGCGCTTGGACACGACCACGGCCCCGGTGATGATGGCGACCGCCACGAGCGCGATCACGACCCGCAGGACGTCGTTCTGGTCCTCTCCAACGCTCATCGACACGATGGCGCTCGCGATGAGCAGCGAGACCAGGTTCATCACCTTGATCAGCGGGTTGATGGCCGGGCCGGCGGTGTCCTTGAACGGGTCGCCGACGGTGTCGCCGATGACGGTGGCCTCGTGGGCGGGCGAGCCCTTCCCGCCGTGGTGCCCGTCCTCGACCAGCTTCTTGGCGTTGTCCCACGCGCCCCCCGCGTTGGCCAGGAAGACCGCCATCAGGGTGCCGGCGCCGATCGCACCGGCGAGGAAGCCCGCCAGCGCGGTCACGCCGAGGCCGAAGCCCACCGCGACGGGGGCCATCACCGCGAGGATGCCGGGCGTGACCAGCTCGCGGAGCGAGTCGCGGGTGACGATGTCGACGACCTTGCCGTACTCCGGGCGGCCGGTGCCCTCCATGATCCCGGGGATGTCGCGGAACTGGCGGCGCACCTCCATCACGACCGCACCGGCAGCGCGGGCGACCGCGTTGATCGCCAGCCCGGAGAACAGGAACACGACCGCCGCACCGAGGAGCACGCCGACGAGCACGGCCGGGTTGAAGACCTGGAAGTTGAGGATCTCGTCGGAGCCGGACTCCGCGAGCGCCTCGGCCACCGAGGTGGCGTACGACCCGAACAGCGCCGTCGCGGCGAGCACGGCCGTGGCGATGGCGATGCCCTTGGTGATGGCCTTGGTGGTGTTGCCGACGGCGTCGAGCTCGGTGAGGATCTGGGCGCCCTCGGGGCTGACGTCGCCCGACATCTCGGCGATGCCCTGGGCGTTGTCGGAGACCGGGCCGAAGGTGTCCATCGCGACGATGACGCCGACGGTGGTCAGCAGGCCGCAGCCGGCGAGAGCCACCGCGAACAGCGACACGGTGAGCGTGGCGCCGCCGAGGAGGTAGGCGCCGAAGACGGCGGCGCCGATGACGAGCGTCGTGTAGACCGCCGACTCGAAGCCGACGCTCAGGCCGGACAGGATGACGGTCGCCGGGCCGGTGAGCGAGGTCTTGCCGACGTCCTTGACCGGGCGGTACTCGGTGCCGGTGTAGTAGCCGGTGAGGGCGAGGATGCCCGCGGCCATCACGATGCCGATGACGACCGCGGCGCTGGCGATGAAGCGCGGGTCGCCGTCGATGCCGGCGAACGTGTCACCGAAGTCGGCGAAGTCGCCGGGCAGGTAGACGTAGGACAGGACCACCGAGGCGAGCGCGCCGACGGCGGCGGAGATGTAGAAGGCCCGGTTGATCGTGGTCAGGCCGTTCTCGGTGGCGCGCGGCTTGGTGATGTAGATGCCGAGTACGGCGGTCAGCGCGCCGATCGCGGGGATCAGCAGCGGGAAGACCAGGCCCTTGTCGCCGAACGCGGCGGCACCGAGGATCAGCGCGGCGACCAGCGTGACGGCGTACGACTCGAAGAGGTCGGCGGCCATGCCGGCGCAGTCGCCGACGTTGTCGCCCACGTTGTCGGCGATGGTGGCGGCGTTGCGGGGGTCGTCCTCGGGGATGCCCTGCTCGACCTTGCCGACGAGGTCGGCGCCGACGTCGGCGGCCTTGGTGAAGATGCCGCCGCCGACACGCATGAACATCGCGAGAAGCGCGGCGCCGAAGCCGAAGCCCTCCAGCACGACAGGGGCCTCGTCGCGGAACAGCAGGACGACGATGCTGGCGCCGAGCAGGCCCAGGCCCACGGTCGCCATGCCGACGAACGCGCCCGTGCGGAAGCCGATCGTCATGGCGGGGTCGCGACCCTCGTTCTCGGCGGCGGCGGCGACGCGCAGGTTGGCGCGCACGGCCAGGCTCATGCCGAGGTAGCCGATGGCGGCTGAGAAGCCGGCGCCGACGAGGAAGAAGATGGAGCGGCCGATGCGGACGGTCATGTCGTCGGCGGGCAGGGCGAACAGGACCACGAACGCCACCGCGGCGAAGATCCCGAGAGTGCGGAACTGCCGCTGCAGGTAGGCGTTGGCGCCTTCCTGCACGGCTTGGGCGATCGTCTTCATGTTGTCGGTGCCCTCGCCCGCGGCGAGCACCTGCGACCTGAACATCGCGGCCATCCCGAGCGCGCCGAGCGCGATCAGGGCGACGACGACGACCAGGACGAGGTTGCTGCCTTCGAGCTCGGGAGTCGCGACGACCGCGGGCAAGATCCCCGTCATGCGTGTCCTCCTCGGACTTGGTCTAGCGCTGGAATAGATCCGTGAACGCGCCGGAGTCTACGCAGACGTGACCCAGATCACGGGGCGGCGTGACCCACACCACACCGGCTATCTGGACCGGCGGTTGTGTTCGGACGTGACAAAACCCCTCCGGACACGTCCGGAGGGGGCAGGCGCGACGAGCGGGTCAGGCGCCGGGGGCGAGACCGACGGAGTCGTGGATGACGAACACCTTGGCGAGACCGGTGATGCGGAAGATCTTGAGCAGCCGCTCCTGGGTGCAGACCAGGTCGAGGGAGCCGTCGTGCGCACGGACCTTCTTGAGGCCGCCGACGAGCACGCCGAGGCCCGTGGAGTCGAGGAACTCGACCGCCTCGAGGTCGATGACGATGTCGTACGTGCCGGCACCGACGAGCTCGGTGATGCAGTCACGCAGCTTGGGCGCGGTGTAGACGTCGATCTCGCCGCCGACGGCAACGACGGCACGGCCGTCCACCTCGCGTGTCGCAAGGGTGAGATCCACGACTGCTCCCCGGTCCCCGAACTCTTTCGGACAGTGCGCCTTCGGGCACGCAGGTGCCCCTTCGTTCTTCCGGGTGGTATCAAACCACGAGTCACAAGGGTTCCGCAGGACTCCTCTCCACATCACCCCGGCCTCCGCCGCGGGCGGCGTCCCCGGCCTTTGCCAGACTGCGTGGGTGAACCCCTCCCGCCCCGGCGTCGTGCCGCCGGTCGACGTGCTGGTGCGTCGGCTCACCGGCGTGCCCGGACGCGAGGACCGGCTGCGCCACCTCGAGGTGCTGCCGGCCCGGGAGGCGGTGCACCAGGACTGGCCGGGATGGGTGCCCGACGACGTCCGGGGCGCCTTCGCCGGACAGGGGGTGGCGCGACCGTGGCGCCACCAGGTGGTGGCGGCCGACGCCGCCCACGCCGGCGACCACGTGATCGTCGCCACGGGCACGGCGTCGGGCAAGTCGCTGGCCTACCAGCTGCCGGCACTGTCCGCGATCCGCGCGGCCCGCGGGCCGCGTGGCGAGCGTGGGGCGTCGGTGCTCTACCTCGCCCCGACCAAGGCGCTGGCCCACGACCAGCTCGCCGGGCTGACGTCGCTGGGCCTCGACGTGCGGCTCTCGGCGCACGACGGCGACAGCTCGCGCGAGGAGCGCGACTGGACGCGCGACTTCGGCGAGTACGTCCTCACCAACCCCGACATGCTCCACCGCTCGCTGCTGCCCTCCCACCACCGGTGGTCGCGGCTCCTCGGGTCGCTGCAGTACGTCGTGGTCGACGAGTGCCACCACTACCGCGGCGTGTTCGGGGCGCACGTCTCCCACGTGCTGCGCCGGCTGCGGCGCGTGTGTGCGCTCTACGGGGCCCACCCGACGTTCGTGCTCGCCTCGGCGACCGTTGCGGAGCCGGAGGTCACGGCGGCGCGGCTGACCGGTCTCGACGTGGTCGCTCTGACCCGCGACGACTCGCCGCGCGGGAAGGTGTCGCTGGTGCTCTGGGAGCCGCCCTTCACCTCCCACGCCGGGGAGAACGGCGCGCCGGTGCGCCGGGCCGCGTCGTCGGAGGTCGCCGACCTCCTCGCCGACCTGGTCGCCGAGGACGTGCGCACGCTGGCCTTCATCCGGTCGAGGCGGGGCGCCGAGCAGGTCGCCCTGTCGGCCGCGGAGCTGCTCTCGGAGGTCGACCCGTCGCTGCCGGACCGGATCGCGGCCTACCGCGGCGGCTACCTCCCCGAGGAGCGGCGGGCGCTGGAGGCCGCGCTGCGCCGCGGCGACCTCGTCGGGCTGGCCGCGACCAACGCGCTCGAGCTCGGCATCGACATCAGCGGGCTCGACGCCGTGCTCATCGCCGGCTTCCCCGGGACCCGCGCGGCGTTCTGGCAGCAGGTCGGCCGGGCCGGGCGCGGCACCCAGGACGCGCTCGGGATCCTGGTGGCCAAGGACGACCCGCTCGACACCTACCTGGTCACCCACCCCGACAAGCTCATCGGGGCACCGGTCGAGGCGTCGGTCTTCGACCCGTCGAACCCGCACGTCATGGGCCCCCACCTCTGCGCAGCCGCGCAGGAGCAGCCGCTCACCGAGGCCGACCTGCCGCTCTTCGGGCCCACCGCCCGGGAGGTGGTCGACGAGCTGACGACGCTCGGGCTGCTGCGGCGTCGCCCACGCGGGTGGTTCTGGACCGACCGGAGCCGGGCGGCCGACCTGGCGGACATCCGGTCCGCGGGCGGGTCGCCGGTCCAGCTGATCGAGGCCGACACGGGCCGGGTCGTCGGCACGGTCGACGCCGGCGGCGCCCACAACCAGGCCCACCCCGGCGCGGTCTACGTGCACCAGGGCGAGACGTGGCTGGTCGAGGACCTCGACCTGGAGCACCACGTGGCGACCATGCGGCGCGAGGAGCCGTCGTACTCGACGACCGCGCGCGAGGTCACCGACATCTGCATCGTCGCGACCCGCGAGCGCCGGTCGTGGGCCGGGTGCGAGCTCGCCCTCGGCGAGGTCGACGTCTCCCACCAGGTGGTCTCCTTCCTCAAGCGCCGACAGCCCGGGGGCGAGGTGCTGTCGGAGGAGCCGCTCGACCTGCCGGAGCGGACCCTGCGGACGACGGCGGTGTGGTGGACGGTCCCCGACGACGTGGTGGCCGAGGCCGGGCTCGCCGCGCTCGACGTGCCGGGCGCGGCCCACGCCGCCGAACACTGCTCGATCGGCCTCCTCCCGCTCTTCGCCACCTGCGACCGCTGGGACATCGGCGGCGTCTCGACGGCCCGCCACGCCGACACCGGACTGCTCACCGTCTTCGTGTACGACGGCCATCCCGGCGGGGCGGGGTTCTCCGAGCGCGGCTTCCGCACGGCCGTCGCCTGGCTCACCGCCACCCGCGAGGCGATCGCGAGCTGCGAGTGCGCCAGCGGCTGCCCGTCGTGCATCCAGTCGCCCAAGTGCGGCAACCAGAACAACCCCCTCGACAAGGCCGGCGCCATCTCCCTCCTCGACGCCCTCCTCTCGGGGGCACCGCGTGCTGGCGGGTAGGGCTAGATTCACCCCATGGTGATCCTCGGTCTGGGCCTCATGATCCTCGGCGGCATCGCCGTGCTCTCCGCGCTCTTCGTCAGCGAGCCCGGGTCGGGCGGCGAGCTCCTCGGCTTCAGCGTCACCACGCTCGAGTCGTTCCTGGTCGGCGTGGCTGCGGGCGCCGCCATCCTCTGGGGCTTCGCCATCCTCAAGTGGGGCACCAAGCGGAGCCTCGCGCACCGTCGCGAGCGCAAGGAGCTCACCGAGCTCAACCAGAAGCTCGAGCGGGTCGAGGCCGAACGCCGCACCGACGACGACCCCGAGCGTCGCGACACCGTCTGACGCACCCCGGACGGCCTCACCTCCTGGCAGGTCAGCCAGGCCCCGCGCGCGCCTCGGCCGTCACCCGCACCTCCCGCCACGGGACGTCCGGGCCGTCGACGGAGACGGTCACCCGGACCGTGCGACCGTCGGGAGCGCACGTGTCGAGCGAGGCCGCGTTGGCGCCGGCGACCCGGGCGGCTGCGGCGCACGGATCCGACGGTCCGCTGAGCGCGGCGAGCGCTGCGGCTCCCGCGAGGGCCGCGAGGTCTGCCGCGGCCTGGGCACGACGCTGGGCCGTCACGAGGCCGCCGGCGGCGGCCAGGCCGACCATCACGAACACCAGCACCCCCGCCATCGCCACCACGAGCACGGTGGCCGCCCCCTGCTCGCCCTCGGCCCGGGCTCGAGGTGTCACGACTCCTCCACCACGGCCACGGCGTCGGCGGTCACCGTCACACCCGGCAGCGACCCGAGCAGGCCGCCCGGGCCGGCCACCCGGGCGGTGGTCGTCACCACCACCTCGTCCTCGCCGACCTCCACGCGGACGCGGGCCCCTTCGGGAGCGATGCGCACGGCCACACCCTGGGCCGAGGTGGGATCGTCACCGCGGGCGACGGCGCGTGCGGCCTCACGGGAGGCGTCGATGACGCGCACCTGCGCGGCCCCCACCGCCAGCATCCAGACAAGGCCGGCGGTGAGGGCGACGAGGATCGGGATGCCGATCGCGAGCTCGGCCGTCGCCGCACCCGCCTCGTCCCGGGACCGCCCCCCGCGAGACCGCACGGACATCAGCCGATGCCGAGCAGGCTCATGACGTGCTTGAACATCCGCTCGAGCAGCTGGTCGCCGAAGGCGCCGGTGAGCAGCGTGTAGAGCAGGCCGGCGAACCCGGCCCCGGCGGCGGTGCCCACGGCGTACTCCGCTGTGGTGATGCCCGCCTCCATCTCCGGCCGGCTGGGCGTGCCGGACCTGCTGGTGGACCGGCTTGTGGACCTGCTGCGTGCGAGGTGCGTGAGCTTCATCGGTTCCCCTGTCGTCGTGGGGCTCCGGATGAACCCCGACCGACGTCCAGCCTGCGAGGACCGTGACCCGCCCGCACGACCGCGGGAGCGAGCCTGTGGAGGACGCCCGGCCCGGCCGCCCTGTGGACGCCGGGTGGCCACTCACGGCGTCACCGAGCCGAAGAGCGACGCCACGGTGGGCACGACGCCCAGCAGCATGAAGGCCGGGAGCAGGCACGCACCGAGCGGGATGGCCGCCGCCACCCCGACTCGCCGGGCGGCGTCCTCGGCACGCGCGAGCGACTCCCGCTGGAGCTCGTCGGCGAGCCGCTCGACGCTCTGGACCACCGACGCCCCGGACACCTGCGAACGAACCATCGCACGCGCGAGCGGCGCCAGTGCGGGGTCGTCGACGACGCTCGACCAGGCCTCGAGGCCGGAGGCTCCCCACCGCGACTGCTCGACGACCGGCACCAACCGGTCGGCGGCCGGGCCCGGGAGGGCGGCGCAGACCTGTGCCAGGCCGGCGACGGGTGCGGACCCGGCCCGCAGGGTCGCGGCGAAGAGGTCCACGAGGTGCGGCAGGGTCCGCTCGACCTCGTCCCGCTCACGACGGGTCGACGGAGCCTCGGCCGCGGCGAGCACTCGACGGGCGGCGACCGCCGCCGCCACCGCCACCAGGACGCCGACGACCCCGCCCACGAAGAGCCAGGAACCGATCGCGACACCACCCACTGCGAGCGGGCGCAGGCCGGGCGTCGCGGCCGAGCGCCGGCGCGCGGCGTGCGGAGCGGACGGCAGCAGGGCTGCGACCGCCAACGCCGCGCACGCGGCAGCCAGCCAGGTCACGGCGCCGCCGCCCGGTCTGCGAGCCGCTCGATCCACCAGAGGCCGAGCCCGACGAGCGCCAGCCCGACGACGCCGCAGGCCCACCCGACCGGCGTCGTGAGGAGGAAGGACCACGGGTCGGAACCGGCACCGGACCCCATGAGGAGAACGGCGACGGGCAGGCAGGCGACGAGCCGGGCCGTCGACCGGGCCGAGGCGAGCTCGGAGTCCACGAGGCGACGCGTGCGCCGTCGGGCACGCAGACCGGCAGCCGTCCGCTCGAGCGCTGCGGCGAGGCCGTGGCCGGAGTGCTGGGCCACCTGCCACGCCCCGGCCACCCAGTGGAGGTCGGCCGCGCCACGCCGCTCGGACGCCAGTCGACGCATCGCCTCGGGGACGTCGGAGCCCAGCCGCATCGCCTCCACGACCGGAAGCAGGGGCGGCCACCTCTCGGCCCCGGCTGCGAGGGCGGCCTCAGGCGGACGGCCGGCAGCGAGGTCGGCGGCCAGGAGGTCGCACACCTCCAGGACCGCCGCCTGGTCAGCCGCGGCGCGCCTGCGCCGGGTCACGATCGGGACGGCAACGGCCCAGTGTCGCGACGGCAGTACCCCGCTGCCGCGCGCCCGCGGGCGCAGGGCGGGCCGCACCCCCGGCACGGCCACCGCGGCCGCGGCGCCGAGCAGCAGCGCCGCGAGCCATCCGGTCACCACGCCACCGACCGGAGCCGCGCGGCGAGAGCGGCCGCCGCAGGGCCACGCACGACGCGGTCGGCCTCGAACGTCGCGGCGGTGCGGAGGGCGACATGGCCGGACTCGTCCCGCTCGGGCACCCCCAGCTCGAGCACCCGGCGGCGCCCGTCCCTCCCCCGACCGAGGTGGATGACGACGTCGAGCGCGGAGGCGAGCTGGCTGTGCGCCGCCGAGCGTGGCAGGCCCGCGGCGAGGGACAACGCCTCGACCCGGGCTGGGACGTCGGCGGCCGAGTTGGCGTGGAGCGTGCCGCACCCTCCCCCGTGCCCCGTGTTGAGCGCGGCCAGCAGGTCGACGACCTCGGCCCCGCGCACCTCGCCGACCACCAGGCGGTCGGGCCGCATCCGCAGCGCCTGCCGCACGAGGAGCTGCAGCGAGATCTCGCCCGCACCCTCGATGTTGGCCGGGCGGCCCTCGAGCGCGACCACGTGCGGGTGGTCGGGCCGGAGCTCGCTCGCGTCCTCGACCAGGACGATGCGTTCGCCGGGGTCGACCAGGGACAGGAGCGCGGACAGCACCGACGTCTTGCCGGTGCCGGTGCCGCCGGTGACGAGGAAGGCACACCGCGAGTCGACGATCTCCTCCAGCAGGAACGCGCCGTCGGGTGGCACCGCGCCCGCCGTCACCAGCTCCGGCAGGGTCCACACCCGTCCGCGCGGCACCCGGAGGGACAGCACGGTGCCCGACCGAGCGACCGGCGCCAGCACGGCGTGGAAGCGCGTGCCGTCGGGGAGGCGTACGTCAGCGTGCGGCGTGGCGTCGTCCAGCCGTCGGCCGGCGGAGGCGGCGAGCCGTTGGGCGAGGCGGCGCACCGCGGCGTCGTCGGGGAACGACACAGGTGCGCGCTCGAGCCCGCCGCCGCGGTCGATCCAGACCTCGTCGGGCCCGTTGACCAGGACGTCGGTGACGTCGGCCAGGCGGAGCAGGTCCTCCAGCGGTCCGGCGCCGAGCACGTCGCGGCGCAACAGGTCGTGGACCGCGAGCACCGTCGCGTCACCGACCGGCGACCCGGAGGCTCGCAGCGCCTCGGCGACGCGGTGCGGGGTCAGCTCACCGGTCGAACCGGCCAGCCGGCGGCGTACGTCGTCGAGCACCCCGGTCGGGACGGGGGTGCTCATGCCGCATCCGCCAGGAGGTCGCGGGCCGCGCGGGCGAGCGGACCCCTCGCGGGCAGCGGGCCGAGACCGCGGTCGACCGAGGCGGCCACGCCGCGCTGGTCGGCGACGGCGGCCACGACCGGCAGGCCCGTCACCCGCTCGGCGTCGGCGTCGCTCAGGGCGCCCGGTCGCAGCACCAGTCCGCCCCGGCCGTCGCGACCCAGGTCGGCGACGAGTCGGGCGGCCGCTGCCAGGCCGGGCACGGTCGCGGGGGTGACCACCAGCAGGTCGTCGCACCGGTCGACCAGCTCGGCCAGCTGCGGCCCGCCCTGCCGCGCGAGGTCGACGACGACGAGGTCGTGGCCGAGCGCCGCGGCCGGAAGGACGCGGCGAGCCGCCGCGAGGTCGAGCCGGCGTCGCAGGCCGGACCACGTGAGCACGCCGAGGTGGTCGCGTCTCGGCACCCCCTCCCGCAGGGCTCGCGCGCCGAGGCGGCCCGCGGTCTCGGCCAGGACCTCCCACCTGACCCCGGGGAGGTCCTCCATGCCGAGCAGCCGGTCGAGCCCGGGCCCGAGGGGATCGGCGTCGACGAGCAGCGTGGAGGTGCGCGACGCGTGCCACTGGGCGAGGGCGCACGCGAGCGTCGTGGCACCCGCCCCGCCGGCCCCTCCCACGACGCCGACGAGGCGCCCCGGCGAAGCCCGCTCGCCGACGTCGGCGATCTCGTCGGAGAGCCAGTCCGCGCCCGCGGGCAGGTCGAGGACGGACGCCGCACCCAGCTCGACGGCGTACCGGAAGGCGACGTCGCCGACCCCGACACCGACGACGTGGACGCCCGCGCGTCTCGGTGGTGCCAGCGCCGCGAGAGCGGCGGCCAGGTCGTCGCCGACCAGCACGAGGTCGGCCCCGCGCCAGGACGCCAGGGACAGGGAGGGCTCGGCGCAGACCTCGGCCCCGACCCCCGCCGCCGCACAGAGGGGGACGACGGAGTCGTGGACGGACGTGGACCGGGTGATCAGGAGGACGGGCATGCCCCCGAGCGTCGGCGCCGGCACCGACGCCGGACAGTCCTCCCGGGCACGGCCTGTGGACAACAACCGACCGAGGCCACCTGTGGACGCCTGCTGGCCCGGCGGAGCGCCGCTCTCCACACCGCGAGGCCCCTACGATGGCCGCATGCCCCGCCCCCAAGCGGCCTTCTTCGACCTCGACAAGACGATCATCGCCAAGTCGAGCACGTTGGCCTTCAGCCGCGAGTTCCAGGCGGGCGGGCTCATCTCACGACGCGCGATGCTGCGATCGGCGTACGCCCAGTTCGTCTTCTTCACCGGCGGCGCCGACCACGACCA
Organism: Nocardioides sp.; assembly: GCA_035458105.1. Classification (GTDB taxonomy): domain Bacteria; phylum Actinomycetota; class Actinomycetes; order Propionibacteriales; family Nocardioidaceae; genus Nocardioides. The sequence continues at coordinate 16,095 of DATIAJ010000147.1, forward strand.
GATGGACAAGATGCGCGAGTTCATGTCGCAGCTGTGCGCCGGGTGGGACGTCGCGACCGTGCGCGACATCGTCCACGAGACCCTCACCACGATCGTCGAACCGCTCGTCTACGACGAGGCGGTCACCCTGATCGAGGAGCACCGCGCCGCCGGGCGCGACATCGTCATCGTCTCCGCGTCCGGGGTCGAGGTGGTCGAGCCGATCGGCGAGATGCTCGGCGCCGACCGCGTGATCGCGACGCGCATGGAGATCGAGGACGGGAAGTACACCGGCAACATCGACTACTACGCCTACGCCGAGGAGAAGGCCCGCGCGATCGAGCACCTCGCCGCGACCGAGGGCTACGACCTCGCCGAGTGCTACGCCTACAGCGACTCGGTGACCGACGTCCACATGCTCGAGGTCGTCGGCCACCCGTTCGCGGTGAACCCCGACCGCGAGCTGCGGCGCATCGCGACGGCCAACGGCTGGCCGGTGCTGCTCTTCGTCCGACCGGTGGCGCTGCGACGTCGGCTCGTGGTGCCGGCGGCCCGTCCCACCCTCGCCGCCCTGGCTGTCGGCGGTGCCGTCGCCGCGGGCGGACTCATCTGGTCGAGCCGCCGCAGGCGGATCAACGGGGTCTGAGCGGGACCCATCGACAGGCACCAAAGTCAACCCTTGAAGGTGGCCGGGGACCGGGATAGAACTGAGGCAGAACTACACAGCAGCACGTGATCCGGGTACCCACGCGGCGATCCACCCATCCGATGGGGTGCTGGCCGATCGGGATCTGCCCGAGGCAGCGATTAGACAATGCACGCTTGGTAGCCAGGCTTCACGTGTCAGCGGCGGCACCCGATCCTCGTGAGCGGGTGCCGCTCGCATGCGCGGACGGGCCTACCCCCGCAGCGGGGACGCCTCCGCGCCGGCGCTGAAGGCCTCGGCCCCGTAGAGCGCCCAGGCGTGGACCCCGCTCGGGCCGCCGTCGCGGTAGGCGCGGAGGTTGGACTCGTACGCCGCCCGGAGGGCCAGGTGCCCGGCCTCCGGCACGACGAGGGACTTGGCGTCGACGCCGCGCGACACCAGCACCAGCCGCTCCAGTGCCCGGGCCACGATGCCGTTGTGCGAGGCGAACGGGGCTGCGCTCGCCACGTCGGCGTGGGCGACCGCGGCGACCAGGAGGGCCGGGGCGTCGGTGCCCGAGAGCAGCAGCTCGGACACGCCGCGCAGCCGGTCGGCCGAGGCGGCGTCGCGCGGACGCCCGAGCTCCTCGGGGGCGAGCGCCGCAGCACCCACCACGGCGTGCAGGCGCGCGATGGCCTGCAGGGGGGCGGTCTTGAG
>DATIAJ010000148.1:0-4165 GCA_035458105.1 Nocardioides sp.
GGCCGGGGGCTCGATCTGTCTGGGGTGAGTAACGGGACTTGAACCCGCGACATCCGCCACCACAAGGCGGCGCTCTACCAGCTGAGCTATACCCACCATGTCCCGCAGCGCGGACGCTGCGGACGACGAGAAGTGTAGGGCACTCAGTCCGCGGAGCCGGAATCGGCGTCCGTGTCCGGCCCGAGGCCCGTCAGCTGCCCACCGTGGCGCGCGGCGATCTCCTTGGCGCTGGCGCTGTCAGGACCGGGCTGGGGCACGAACACGGCCTCGCGGTAGTAGCGCAGCTCCTCGATGCTCTCCTGGATGTCGGCGAGGGCGCGGTGGTTGCCCCGCTTGGTGGGCGCCGCGAAGTAGGCGCGCGGGTACCACCGGCGGGAGAGCTCCTTGATCGAGGAGACGTCGACGATCCGGTAGTGCAGGAACGACTCGAGGTTCGCCATGTCGCGTGCGAGGAACGCGCGGTCGGTGGCCACGGTGTTGCCGGCGAGAGGCGGGCGGCTCCCGTCGGGACAGTGCTCCTTGATGTAGTCGAGCACCTGCTGCTCGGCCTCGGCGAGCGTCGTACCGCTGTCGAGGGCATCGAGCAGGCCCGACTTCTCGTGCATCGACCGCACGAACTCGACCATCTGGTCGAGGGCCTCCTGCGAGGGCTTGATGACGACGTCGACGCCCTCCCCGAGGACGTTCAGCTCGAAGTCCGTCACGAGCGCCGCGACCTCGATGAGCGCGTCGGCCCCGAGGTCGAGTCCGGTCATCTCGCAGTCGATCCACACCAGTCTGTCGTTCACGACGGGCCACCCTACTTGGACGCTCTCAGGGTCGACTCAGCCTCGCCTCATAGGGTCGGGGGTGCACCACCTGCAGATGAGCACACCGATCACGAAGGAAGCCTCGATGGCGCAGAAGAAGAGCTCCCACAGGACCGCTGAGGAGAAGGCGGCGACCGCCGCCAAGCGAGAGGCCCGTCGGGCGCGGACCGAGCGCTCCCGGGCCGAGGCCGAGGAGCGTCGCAAGAAGGCCAAGCGCAAGGAGCAGCTCACCCGCTTCGGGCTGATCGGTGCCGTGCTGGTCCTCATGGTCGGCGGCTACTTCCTGGTCACCAACCTCGGCTCCGACAAGCCCGACACCGCGCCGGCAGGCGCGAGCGGCGACTACGGCCTGGTCGTCGGCGACGCGGACGCGCCGAAGTCGATCGTGATCTACGAGGACTTCCTGTGCCCCTTCTGCGGACAGCTCGAGCAGACCGTCGGCGACCAGCTCGACGAGGCCGTCGAGGCGGGTGACGTCAAGGTGGAGTACCGCCCGATCGCGTTCCTCGAGCGGATCAGCGACTACTCGCCGGAGGCCGCCAACGCGTTCGCCGTGGTCCTCGACGAGTCGGGTCCCGAGGTCGCCAAGGAGTTCCACGACCTGCTCTTCGACAACCAGCCGCCGGAGTCGGGTCCCTTCCCCGACAGCGACCAGCTCGTCGAGTGGGCCGTCGAGGCCGGTGCCGAGGAGGACGCCGTGCGCCCCGGCATCGAGGACATGGCCTTCGAGGGCTGGGTCGAGGCGGCGAGCGACGCGGCGGGCGACGCCGACGTCGACTCCACGCCGACCGTGCTCGTCGACGGCGAGGTCGTCGAGGGCGAGACGCTGCAGGACATCGCCGCCCAGATGGTCGGCTGAGGTCGTCGGCGGAGCTCTGCGACACTGCGGGGCGTGAGCCTCAAGTCCTTCATCGCCGGCCTCCCCAAGGCCGAGCTGCACGTCCACCACGTCGGATCGGCGTCGCCGCGGATCGTCTCCGAGCTCGCGGCGCGCCACCCGGCGGCGGGCGTGCCGTCCGACCTCGAGGCACTGCGGGAGTTCTTCACCTTTCGCGACTTCGCCCACTTCATCGACGTCTACCTGGCCGTCGTCGACCTGGTCCGCACGCCCGAGGACGTCCGGCTGCTGACCTACGAGGTCGCCCGCGAGATGGCTGAGGGCCAGAACCTCCGCTACGCCGAGCTCACCTGCACGCCGTACACCTCCGTGGTCCGCGGCATCCCGATCCAGGCCTACACCGAGGCCCTCGAGGACGCGCGCATCGCCGCGGAGCGCGACTTCGGGCTCGTCCTGCGCTGGATCTACGACATCCCCGGCGAGTCCGGCCTGCCGGCCGCCGACGCGACCCTCGAGTACGCCCTCGAGCACCGCACCGACGCCCTCGTGGGCTTCGGCCTGGGTGGGCCCGAGATCGGTGTCCCGCGGGCGCAGTTCAGCACCCACTTCGACGCCGCCCGGGCCGCCGGTCTGCGGTCGGTGCCGCACGCGGGGGAGACCACGGGGCCGGAGACGGTCTGGGAGTCGCTGCGCCTGCTCGGTGCCGAGCGCATCGGCCACGGCGTCTCGGCCGCCGAGGACGCCGAGCTGCTCGCGCACCTGGCCGACACCGGAGTGGTGCTGGAGGTGTGCCCGACGTCCAACGTCGCGACCCGGGCCGTCGACCGGATCGAGGACCACCCGCTGCGGACGTTCGTCGACGCCGGGGTGACCGTGACCATCAACTCGGACGACCCGCCGATGTTCGCCACGTCGCTGAACCGCGACTACGAGGTGGCGGCCGGCCTGCTCGACCTCGACGAGCAAGGCGTGGCCGACCTGGCGCGTGCTGCCGTCGACGCGTCGTTCGCACCCGCGGACGTCAAGGCGCGCATCCGCGCCGAGATCGACGCGTACGCCGCGGGCTGAGCCGCGGCGCGCTGCGGCAGGTCAGGTGTCCGCGCGGCCTCGGGGCGCACGGTGCGACGGCAGCTGCTTGGCCGGGCGGACGCTGGTCGGGTCGAGCACCGCGAGGACGTACAGCAGTGCTCCGATGCCGGCGATCACGCCGAGCACGGTCAGGAGGCTCAGGCCCAGGTCCTGCGACATCGGGACTCCGATCTGGTGGGGGGATGCGACGCTCGTCCCGTACCCGCGCAGTGCAGGCGCATGAGCGCAGGCCCACCCGCAGGGCGGTGATCGCCGGAGTAAACGAGAGTTCGACCGGGCGTTCTACCCGTTGGGGTATGACCTCCGCGAGTGCCGATACCTAGCGTCGAGCGGAGCGAGCGGCAGATGCCGCTCTGCGGGAGGCAACACACTCGGAGGGGAACATGAACCAGTTCACGCACGTAGCCCGGCGGCTCGCCGCAGGGGCGGTGGTCGCCCTGGCCATGACCGTAGGCCTCACCACGCTCACGGTCGCCTCGTCGTCGGCGGCCCCGACGTCGAGCAAGTCGGTGGTCGGCAAGTCCGACGTCGGCAAGATCACGAGCACGGTCGTCGGCAAGACGTCGAACGGTGACAAGGTCGGCGGCTCGTTCACGCCGATCAAGGTCATCGAGCGTGACGGCGTGATGTACATGAAGGGCTTCATGAAGGGCGTCATCAAGGACGCCGGTCCCAACACGAAGTTCTCCGGCATCCAGACCATCCCGATCAAGAAGATCAACGGCAGCCCGCTCACCGACGGCCGCATCGCCGCGAACGCCGCCGCCTGCGACATCCTCAACCTGGTGCTCGGTCCGCTGGACCTCAACATCCTGGGGCTGCAGGTGAACCTGCAGCGCGTCGTGCTCGACATCACCGCGGTGGCCGGTGCAGGCAACCTGCTCGGCAACCTGCTGTGCGCGGTCGCCGGGCTGCTCGACGGCGGGCCGCTCGCCGGGCTCCTCGGTCAGCTGCAGACCCTGCTCAACCAGATCCTGGCCGCGCTCAACCTGGGCGTCTGACGGTCCGTCCGGACGCCTGACGCACGCTGACGGCCCGGAGCCGGAGGTAGAGACCTCCCGCTCCGGGCCGTCGTACGTCTTTCGGTCCCGCTACCTCATACGTGGCGGGGCCTGACCACATCCTGCTGGCGCGCACCCGCTGCGTCGGGGAGGCCGGTGGGCGTGTCGGCGCCGACGCACGAGCAACGTAGGCAGTTCGCCCGACCGCTCGCTCCGGCCACGCTCGGGTGCCTCTCCTCCGACACGAACTGCCTACGTTGGTCCCGACCGGAGACAACTTGGTTGGCGCCCCTGAAGACCTTCGGGTGATGGGTGACAGATCTAGTTCGGTTGATCGGTGACACTGGTTTTCACTGTAGATCGGCGTTGTGGTGCTGTGGACCGCTTGACCCTCACCTCCCCGGTGCTCTCGCGTTTCTGGGTGCGTA
>DATIAJ010000149.1:0-8109 GCA_035458105.1 Nocardioides sp.
GCCACCGTCCACGCGCCGTGGGAGGGCCACACCGGTTACGTCACGACGGTCGCGTGGCGCTACGACGGTGAGCAGGTCGGCGACCCGGTCACCCTCGACGAGGCCGTCACCAAGCGGAAGGCGTCGGCGTGCTGGGAGGGCGTGCGCAGCCGCGAGGTCACCGTGCCGCTCGTCGTGGAGGAGGTGCGCGTGCAGGGTGTGCGCAAGGAGGTCGACGGGAGCATCGCGTTCGTGCCGACGACGCAGAGCTGGCTCCCGCCGATGCGACGGGCTCCGGAGGGCGTGCTGGGCTCGCAGGACGTCAACATCTGCCGCTGACGGACCCGCACGTTTCCGGGAGGCGACCGCGGGGGAGGATCCTCCGCATGAGCGACGACGTCACTGCGACCGGCCCCACCGAGCCGCGCAGGCTTCCTCGGGACTACCCGCCCTTCCTCTACATCCCGTGCGTCGCCCACGTGACGGACGGGAGGTACGCCGAGGCGGTCTACCGCCAGACCAAGGACGGCCGCACCGCCCTGCTCGTGTACTCCTCGCTCGACCGCCTGCAGGCGTGCCAGGGCGAGGACCAGCCGTGGTTCGGGCTTCCGCTGCAGAACCTCCAGATGCTGCACGACGTGCGGCCCTTCGACATCGTCTACACCGATGTCCACGTGCCCGAGGAGCGTCGCGCACCGGAGCCCGGGGTGCGCGCATGAGCGCGGCTGACGGAAGCGGGGGCGGGGGCGGTGCCTCCAGCCTCGTCGTCGACCACGCCACCCTCACCCAGGTCGCCGAGCAGCTCGGGCGGGCCGGGTCGACCTTCGACTCCGTGGGCACCTCGCGTCCCGGCGCAGGCGGGACCGGCCAGGCCGAGCCACTGCTGCTGATGATCCTGGCCGCGGCCAGCGACGCGGCCGCGCGGCTCGCCTTCGAGTCGACCACCATCGCGGCGGCGGTGGAGGACTGCAACAGCACCGTCGCCACCGTCGACGCCCACGAGGCGGCGTCGTTCCTCGTCAACGGGATGGACACCGATGGCTGACCTCGACACCGAGATCGAGGGCGAGGTCGCCAACGTCCGTGCCGTCGGGCGCTGGCTGCGCCAGGACCTGCGCACCGGGTTCGACGACCTCGCCACCACAGTCGCGCAGCAGCGCACCGATGCCGCCGGCGACTGGCAGGGCGAGGCCGGCACGGCCTTCTCCGCGCGCGCCCGCGAGCTGGCGCAGTCCGGTGACGAGGGCGCGGCGCTCACCGGCCACGTCGCCACGCTCGTCGACGACCTCGCCGAGGACATGCGCACCGCCAAGGACGCCATGGCCGGCGTCCGCACCGCCGCGAGGCAGGGCGACCTCGAGGTCGACGGCTTCATGGTGCGCAACCCCGGGGAAGGGCCGCCCTCCGCCGGCCAGTCACCCGCGCCCGACGCCACTCCGGCGGAGTGGGACGCGTGGGAGGCCCGTGACGCGGCCGTGCGACGCCACAACCGCAAGGTCGAGGTCTGGAACCAGTGCGTCGAGGACGCCACCGCGGCCTGGGACGCGTGGCAGCGCGCACTCGAGGCGGGTGCCTCGGCCTGGCAGCGCCACGACTCGGCGTACGTCGGCCTGTCGGGCCAGCTGATCTCGGCGGGCATCCAGCTCGAGCTCATCCGCCGTGCGACGCCCCACCTGACGGGTGAGGTCGACCGGATGCTGACCCGCGCCGCGGAGCTGCGAGCGCACATGGATGCCATGCGGTCCCCGGACGGCCGGGTGCTCGACCGCACCCACTACTACAACCTCCTCGAGGAGGCCGACCGCCTCGAGGACGGGCACGCGGCCGCGCGGCGCGCGTTGTCGAGCTGGGAGCTGCCCAAGGGGCTCACGCGAGGGCTGTGGGTCATCGACATCGCCGCCGCGGGGTATGGCATCGCGTCCGACTGGGAGGAGGAGGGCGGGGTGCAGGCCACCACGTCGAACGCCGTCCCTGCCATCGCCTCCATCGCGGCGGGCGCAGCGTCAGGCGCATACTTCGGCGGCATGATCGGCAGCTTCGTCCCCGTCCCGGGTGTGGGCACTGCCGCCGGTGTGGTCATCGGTGCGGCGGTCGGTACGGTGGTGGGGGCCTTCACCTCCGGGGCGATCGACAGCCTCTTCGACTCCGGCGCCGACACCCTCGGCGACTGGGGCGGCGCCGTGGTCGACGGCGTCGAGGAGGTCGGCGAGACCTTGAGTGCCGTCGGTGAGGGAGTGGGAGACGTCTTTGACTCGATCTTCTGAGCGGATGGCGGGGCGCAACGCCTTCACGTCCCGCCCCGTCGGGATCTTCACCGCCCTGCTCACCGGTCTCGTCGGTGCCGGGGCGCTCTACCTGGCCGCGACGAGCGAGGAGCGGCGGTTGCTCAACCTCGTCCTCGGTGCGTTCATGCTGTCGGTGGCCGCGATGGTCGCCCTCGGACAGCGGCGCAGCGTCGCGACCTGGCGACGTACGGAGCTGGGCGGGAGTCCGGCCTGGGCCATGATGCTCGGCGAGCGCGGACAGGTGCCCGCCGTCGCCCTCGTGGCGACGACCCTCGGCATCGGCCTGACACTCGCAGCCGCGCTGGACGACCGGACGGGCGTACGCGTCGTGGCCGGCATCCCGGCGTTGTTCCTGCTGGTGCTGGCGGTCGAGATGTGGCGCGCGTGGTCGCGTCGCCCCGAGCTGCGGATCTCGGCCGACCTGATCCAGCTCCACGGGCCGGGCATCGACTCGGAGCTGGGCTGGGACGATGTCGGTGTGGTGGTGCACGAGAATCTCGGCACGCGATGGGGAGCGCTGGTCATCACGGCCGCGGGCGACGCATCGTCGTACCGATGGAAGCTGTCCCGGCTCCTGCTGCCGATGGACCGCGAGCCCGACCCGCCGGGGATCCACCTGCGGTTCGGGTTGATCCCCGACGAACCGCAGCTGCGTCGCATCCTGCGGGACATGCACGTCGGTGACCGTGCGGCGCGCGAGGCGATGATCAGCCGCGGCCTACCAGCCGATTCCGGCTACTAGCGCCGCGTCCCGGCCCACTCCCCGGCCTGTCGCCGGAGGGGGCCGGTCGTGCCCCTAGGGTGGTGCCATGGGCAAGCAAGAGGACTTCGTGCTCCGGGCGCTCGAGGAGCGCGACGTCCGGTTCGTGCGACTGTGGTTCACCGACGTGCTGGGCTTCCTCAAGAGCGTGAGCGTGGCCCCGGCCGAGCTCGAGAACGCCTTCGACGAGGGCATCGGCTTCGACGGCTCGGCGATCGAGGGCTTCGCCCGCGTCTACGAGTCCGACATGCTCGCCCACCCCGACGCGTCGACGTTCCAGATCCTGCCCTGGCGCACCGGGGACGACGAGTGGCCCGCGACCGCCCGGATGTTCTGCGACATCCGGATGCCCGACGGCAGCCCGTCGTACGCCGATCCCCGCCACGTCCTCAAGCGCACGCTGAGCGCGGCCGCCGACAAGGGGTTCACCTTCTACACGCACCCCGAGATCGAGTTCTACCTGTTCAAGGACGTGCCCGGGAAGGGCGCCGAGCCCCAGCCGGTCGACCGCAGCGGGTTCTTCGACCACACCGCCCAGTCGCGCGGCGCAGACTTCCGGCGCGAGGCGATCACGATGCTCGAGGCGATGGGCATCTCGGTGGAGTTCAGCCACCACGAGGGCGGCCCGGGCCAGCAGGAGATCGACCTGCGCTACGCGGACGCGCTCACGACCGCCGACAACATCATGTCCTTCCGGACCATCGTCCGCGAGGTCGCGCTGAGCCACGGCATCTGGGCCTCGTTCATGCCGAAGCCCTACACGACCCACCCGGGCTCGGGCATGCACACCCACGTCTCGCTCTTCGAGGGCGACCGCAACGCGTTCTTCGAGGCCGGCGCCCAGTACCAGCTGTCGAAGACGGGCCGGCAGTTCATCGCCGGCATCCTGCGCCACGCCAGTGAGATCAGCGTGGTCACCAACCAGTGGGTCAACTCCTACAAGCGGCTCCTCGGCGGCGGCGAGGCCCCGTCGGGCGTGTGCTGGGGCCACAACAACCGCTCCGCGATGGTGCGCGTGCCGATGTACAAGCCCAACAAGGGCCAGTCGACCCGCGTCGAGCTGCGCACGATCGACGCCGCCTGCAATCCCTACCTCGCCTTCGCCGTCGTGCTCGCCGCGGGCATGAAGGGCATCGAGGAGGGCTACGAGCTGCCCCGTGAGGCCGAGGACGACGTCTGGTCGCTCACCGAGCGGGAGCGCAAGGCGCTGGGCATCTCGCCACTGCCGCGCAGCCTGTGGGACGCCATCGGCATCGCCGAGGACTCCGAGTTGCTGGCCGAGACGCTCGGTGAGCACGTCTTCGACTTCTTCCTGCGCAACAAGCGGGCTGAGTGGGAGGAGTACCGCACCCAGGTCTCCGCCTACGAGCGCGACCGGATGCTGCCGGTCCTCTGAGCCGACGGACCTGACGGAGATGGGGAGCCCGCGCGTGCTCGTCGTCGAGCACCAGGAGTCCTGCCCGCCCCGGCTCGTGGGCGACTGGCTGGCGGAGGTCGGGTGCACGCTCGAGGTGTGCCGCCCCTACGCCGGCGACGACCTCCCCGCCCTGACGTCGTACGACGCCGCGGTGGTGCTGGGCGGCGAGATGAGCGCCAACGACGACGACACCGTGCCGTGGCTGGCGCCGCTCAAGAGCGGCATCCGCGACGCGGTCGCCGAGGGCACGCCGCTGCTGGGGATCTGCCTCGGCCACCAGCTCATGGCAGCGGCGTTGGGCGGACGGGTCGAGCGCAACCCCCGCGGGCAGATCGTCGGCCTGCAGCCCGTCGGTTGGACGGAGGCTGCGGCGGACGATGCGTGGTCGAACGGGCGCACCGCGGCCGAGGTCGCCATCCACTGGAACAACGACGTCGTGGTCGAGCTGCCCGACGGCGCGGTCGTCCTGGCGCGCAGTCCCGGGGGAGAGGTGCAGGCGGCTCGCTTCGGGCCACGTGCGTGGGGCGTGCAGGCCCACCCCGAGGCTGACACCGACGTCGTACGCCGCTGGGCGGAGTCGGACCGCGAGGACCACGTCGCGCTGGGCCTCGACCAGGACGAGGTGCTCGCCGCGATCGAGTCGGCGCGGCCGGCGCTGGCCGGTCACTGGCGCCCGATGGCCCACCGCTTCGCCGCGATCGCCGCGGTCAGCGCTGGGGCGGAGGCGCGCGGATGACGTCGACGGCGAGCTCGGCGGGGACCTACGTCCGCAAGGGATTCGTCGACGGTGCGGCCGCCGCGCGGGGGATCGAGAGCCTCGGTGACGCCGGCCCGCCCCTGACCGACGAGCTCGCCGCATCCGCCGACCCCGACGCCGCTCTCGACGGGCTGCTGCGGCTGGTCGAGGCGCTCGACGAGCAGTCGGCCGGTGCCGGTCAGGAGATGCTCGCCGAGCTGGCGGACGACGAGGGCACCGCGATGCGGCTGTGCAGCGTGCTCGGCGCGAGCCCCGCGCTGGCCCACCACCTCGTGCGCCACCCCGAGCAGTGGCGCGAGCTGACCGACCCGACGCTGGGCAGCACCCGCACCGCGGCGTTCGCCCTGCGTGAGGCGATGCTGACGGCGGTGGGCGCCGACCCGCACGCAGCCGAACCGGTGGCCGCGCTGCCGGACACGGAGGCCGTCGACGCGCTGCGCGTGGAGTACCGCCGCCACCTGCTCAGGCTGGCCTCGCGGGACCTGGCCCACCACGTGGGGCTCGACGACGCGGCCGCCGAGATCTCCGACCTCGCGGCAGCCACCCTCGACGCCGCGCTCGCCGTGGCCCGGGCCCGGGTCGGCGAGCAGGCAGGTGCCGCGCGCCTGGCGATCATCGCGATGGGCAAGTGCGGCGGCCACGAGCTCAACTACATCTCCGACGTCGACGTGGTCTTCGTCTACGAGGCCGCCGAGCTGGAGTCGGGGGAGCGGGCCGACGACGGCGTCGCGCTGCGTGCGGCCACCCAGCTGGCCTCGCAGCTGATGCGCATCTGCTCCGACCACACCCGGGAGGGGACGATCTGGCCGGTCGACGCCAACCTGCGCCCCGAGGGCAGCCAGGGCCCGCTCGTGCGCACGGTCGCCAGCCACCGGGGCTACTACGAGAAGTGGGCCAAGACGTGGGAGTTCCAGGCCCTGCTGAAGGCCCGACCGGTGGCCGGCGACGCCGAGCTGGGTCGCCGCTACTGGGACATGGTCACCCCGATGGTGTGGAGCGCCGCGGGGCGCGACGGCTTCGTGGCCGACGTGCAGGCGATGCGGCGCCGCGTCGTCGACCACATCCCGGCCCACGAGGCGGAGCGCCAGATCAAGCTCGGGTCCGGCGGCCTGCGCGACGTCGAGTTCGCCGTGCAGCTCCTCCAGCTCGTTCACGGCCGGTCCGACCCGTCGCTGCGCGAGGGGGCGACGCTCAGCGCGCTGACCCGCCTCACCGAGGGGGGCTACGTCGGGCGCCAGGACGGGGAGAAGCTGCACGAGGCCTACACCTTCCTCCGCACGCTGGAGCACCGGATCCAGCTGCACCAGCTGCGACGTACGCACGTCCTGCCCGACGACGAGGCGTCGCTGCGCCGGCTCGGCCGGTCGATCGGCATCTTCTCCGAGCCGGCCGCCCAGCTCGAGCGGCAGTGGCGCCACCACCGCCGCGAGGTGCGCCGCCTCCACGAGAAGCTCTTCTACCGCCCGCTGCTCGGCGCCGTCGCGAAGCTCCCCGGCGCCGAGGCCCGGTTGTCGCTCGAGGCCGCGGAGGCCCGGCTGTCCGCGCTGGGGTACGCCGACCCGCGGGCCGCGCTGCGCCACCTCGAGGCGCTGACGAGCGGGGTCTCGCGCACCTCCGACATCCAGCGGACCCTGCTGCCGGTGCTGCTGGAGTGGTTCGCCGACTCGCCCGACCCCGACGCCGGTCTCTTCGGGTTCCGCCGGATCAGCGAGAGCCTGGGGCGCAGCCCGTGGTACCTCACGATGCTGCGTGACGAGGGCGAGGTCGCCCAACGCCTGGCCGTCGTCCTCGGCACGTCGCGGTATGCCACCGACCTCCTCGAGCGCGAGCCGCAGGGCGTGAAGATGCTGGGGGAGTCGCTCGTCCCGCTGAGCGCCGAGGCCGCGCTGGCCGAGATGCAGTCGCTGGTCGAGCGCGCCGAGACACCGGAGGCCGCGGTCGCGGCGGTGCGCGCCGTACGCCGTCGTGAGCTGCTGCGCATCGCGTGCGGCGACCTCGTGGCCGGTACCGACGTGGCGCTGGTCGGACAGGGCCTGAGCCGCCTCACCGACGCGACCCTGCAGGCCACGCTCGACGTCGCGACCGAGTCGGTCCGCCGGCAGCGGGGGTTGGACGTCCCGGCCAGCCGGATCGCGGTCATCGCGATGGGCCGCTACGGGGGGTTCGAGCTGTCCTACGGCAGCGACGCCGACGTGATGTTCGTGCACGAACCGACCGAGGGCGTCGAGGCGCAGGCCGCGTCGTCGTACGCGACCGCGGTGGTCGCGGAGCTTCGCCGCCTGCTGTCGCTGCCGGCCAGCGACCCCCCGCTGGAGGTCGACGCCGACCTGCGGCCGGAGGGCAAGAACGGTCCGATGGTGCGCACGGTCGAGTCCTATGCCGCCTACTACGCGAAGTGGTCGTCGGTGTGGGAGTTCCAGGCGCTGCTTCGCGCGGAGGCCGTGGCGGGCGACGAGGACCTGCGGGCGCGCTTCACCGAGCTCATCGACCCGCTGCGCTTCCCGGTCGACGGCATCTCCGACTCGGCGGTGGTGGAGGTGCGCCGGATCAAGGCGCGCGTCGACGACGAGCGCCTGCCGCGCGGTGCCGACCGCCACACGCACCTCAAGCTCGGGCGCGGGGGACTGGCCGATGTCGAGTGGACCGTGCAGCTGCTGCAGATGCGGCACGCGGGCCGGGTCGAGGCCCTGCGCACGTCCCAGACCCTGCCGGCGCTGCAGGCGGCGACCGACGCGGGGCTGATCTCCGAGGACGACGCCGCGACCCTGGCCGAGGCGTGGCGGCTCGTGAGCCGGGTGCGCAACGCCGTGACCCTCGTCCGCGGGCGCCCCTCGGACCAGCTGCCCCGCGACGCGCGGGAACGGGCCGCGGTCGCGCGGGTGCTGGGCTACCCCCAGGGGGCGTCGGACCA
>DATIAJ010000150.1:0-19149 GCA_035458105.1 Nocardioides sp.
CAGCCGGCCTCGTCGCCAACCCGCCCACTGGACGGTGCCGGATGCCATGGAGCTTGCTCGGAAGTCGCTCTTGTGAGGCCGGAGGACTGGCCCGTCAGCCGCGTTACTCTGGGCGGGCTGGGCTACGGCCCGCGCCCCGACTCGTACACATGCCCGGTCGGTGTCGTGGTGACCACCGCGACCGGTGGTCTGTCGCCCTCCCCCACCGGCGAGGCGCGCCAACCGGGGAGGGACTTGACATAGTTGCACGCCTCGCAGAGCCCTTGGGCGTTGGAGAGTGCGGTCGGGCCGCCCTTGGCGCGATCGACGATGTGGTCGGTGTGGACGGCCGGGGCGTCGCACCACGACGTACGGCAGGTGGGGTGGACGAGCGCGACGAGCTGGGCGACCCCGGCAGGGAAGCAGCGCTGGCGCGACTCGGCGGCGACGAGCTGGCGGGTGGTCGGGCGGGTGAAGAGGCGGCGGACCCAGCGGCCCTCCTCGGGAGCGGCGCCGAGGATCCGCGCGGCGATCGCGGCCGGCACAGGGCCGACTGAGCCCGCACCGGGGGCGGAAACCTCCGCCGTCCCGGCGCCGCTGCCGAGCAGCGCGTCGGCGTCCATCACGAGGTTGACGCAGACCGGGACTGCGGACGCGCTCTCCTGGCCGGTCACCCGAGCGACGAGTGCGTCGGCCATCACCTGGCCGCGAGTGCGCGGATCGCCGGCGGCGCGGGCCGCGTCGGCCTCGGCCTTGAGGGCGGCGTAGGCCGCGACGCCCTGCGCCACCGGCACCAGCGTGGTCAGCTGGGCCATGCAGTCGGGAGCGGGACGGAGCGAGACGTAGCGGTCGTGAGCCGCTCGGGACGAGCGGTCGACCACAGCCTGCGGGTCGACCCGGTAGGCCACCCGCTGCGCCGCCGCGACGAGGGCACGGGTGCCCATGCGACCGAGCTCGGCCGCGGCCTCCGGTGTGCCGGCCAGCTCGCGGTCGACGGTCACGCGGTCCGCGCGCGCGAGGCACGCGGTCTCCCTGACCAGCAGGGTCGCGCGCCACTCACTGACCGCGCCCGAGCGCAGCGCCGCGAGCGTGTGGGGCATCTCGCGCACCAGCGCCTTGCCGAGCCCGAGCAGCTTGCCTCCTGCATGCGGCGACTCCCGCCGGGCCAACGCGACCTCATGGGCGACCCCCCGGCCCTGCTCCGAGGCGGGCACGCCCCTCGCGGCCTCCGCCATCCGCCGCGAGGCGTCGAGCTCGGACGCGAGCAGCGCCTGGGCGGCTGCCGCCGCGGCCTTGAGGTCCTCGAGCGCGGAGAGCCGGTCGATCCGCTCAGCGTCGGCCAGCGGCACGCCCAGCGCCAGCCCGGTCGAGGACTCCCCCACGACGCGCGCCAGCAGAGCGGTGGACGCAGCGTCGGGCTGCTCCCACGTCCCCTCGAAGGCCGGGACCTCCGGCCCCACCAGCTGCATCGTCATGCTCCCATTCCACCAGGAGCCACCGACACCGCCCCTCCTCCATCCACGCAGGATCCGACCGCCCGAGCAATTCTTTTCGAACAGCTCGACCCCCGCGAGCGGCGCCTCTGCTCACACGCTCCGGGTGATGCCCGGCAACGGGCAGCGCGGCACAGTCGATGGCGGGCGGTCGTCGTACGGCGCGACCTCCCACCAGGGAAGGGAGCCAGGGATGCCTGTGACGTCCGAGAAGACGCCCGATCGACTCACCGATGCCCAGGTCGGCGAGGTGCTGGCGCTCGCGCGGGACGCGGACAGCGTCGAGCTCAAGCTGACGGTTCCGGACTCCCATCGCCGCCAGGCGGCCACGGCGCTGGGGGTCGACCCCCTCGACGCGCAGATCCGGCAGGTGTTCTTCTTCGACACACCGGACCTGGCCCTCAACAGGGTCGGTGTGGTCGTGCGGGCCCGCCGCGTCCAAGGACGCGGCGACGACTCCGTGGTCAAGCTGAGGCCGGTGACACCTGCTGACGTCGCCGCGGAGAGGAGCTCCGACGACATGGTCGTCGAGGTCGACGCCATGCCCGGCGGCTTCGTGTGCTCGGCGTCGATGAAGGGCTCGCTCGGCCCGAAGGCCGTGAAGGAGGTCGCGTCGGGAGGCAAGGGCATCCGCACGCTCTTCTCCAAGGGGCAGCGGCGGTTCTACCAGGCTCACGCGCCCGAGGGCCTGGAGCTGGACGACCTGTCCATCCTGGGTCCGATCACCGTCTTCAAGCTGAAGCTCCGCCCACCGGAGCTGAGCATGCGCCTCGTCGCGGAGGTCTGGTTCTACCCCGACGGCTCGAGGATCGTCGAGCTGTCGGCCAAGGCTCCACCCTCCGAGGCCTTCCAGGCCGCGGCGGAGCTGCGGGCCTTCCTGGCCGGCAAGGGCCTCGACGTCTCGGG
This sequence comes from Nocardioides sp., assembly GCA_035458105.1. GTDB lineage: Bacteria > Actinomycetota > Actinomycetes > Propionibacteriales > Nocardioidaceae > Nocardioides. The sequence goes on from DATIAJ010000150.1 coordinate 2,379, forward strand.
CGAGCAGCAGACGAAGACCAAGACGGCGCTCGAGTTCTTCGCCGCCGAGCTCTCGGGGGAACCGGGCGCGATGCCGGCCGCCGGGCCGGGGTGACCCGGACAGGCCGACCGGTCCCATGAGCACCGGTGTGCCACCTGACAGCGCGGTGGCCCCCGCCGGGAGGTCGCTCCTCCGCTTCCTGCCGATCCTCGACCAGCTGCGCGACTACCAGCGAGGCTGGCTGCGCGGCGACCTCGTGGCCGGTGTCGTGGTGGCGGCCCTGATCATCCCGAAGAACCTCGGCTACGCGGGGATCGCCGGTGTGCCACTCGAGAACGGGCTCTACGCCGCCGCCGCCGGGACGATCATCTACGCCCTGTTCGGCACCTGCCGCCAGATCTCGATGGGCCCCAGCTCTGGCTTGGCCGCCGTCGCCGGCGGCGCCGTGCTGGCGACCGGCCTGACCGACCCCGCCGACGTGGCGACCCTGGTGGCCGGCATCACGCTGACGAGCGGCCTGTTCTTCCTGGTGCTCGCCGTGCTGCGGATGGGGTGGCTGTCCCAGTTCCTGTCCCGGGCCGTCGTCACCGGGTTCCTCTTCGGCGCGGCCATCGACGTAGTCGTCGGGGAGCTGCCGAAGCTGACCGGCACCGACAGCGAGGGAAGCAGCTCGTTCCAGGAGCTCTGGTCGTGGCTGACCACGCTGGGCGAGACGCACCTCGCCACCCTGGTGGTCGGCGTCGCGGCCCTCGTCGTCGTCTTCGGGCTTCGTTGGATCGCCCCACAGGTCCCCGGCGCCCTCGTGCTGCTCGTCGGCGGGCTCCTCGCGGCGGGCGTGCTGGACCTCGAGGACCGCGGGGTCGCCCTCGTCGGAGACATCCCGCGAGGGCTGCCGTCGTTCGAGGTGCCCGATGCCGGTCTGCTGGTGGACCATGCCGGCACGGTGCTCGTGGCCGCCTTCGCGCTCGTGATGATCGGGTTCTCCCAGACCGCCGGGGACGCCCGGGCGATGGCGGCCAGACATCACTACCGGGTCGACGTGGACCAGGAGTCCGTCGCCCAGTCGGCGGCCAACATCGGCGCCGGCGTCCTGCACGGGATGCCGGTCTCCACGAGCCTCTCCGCCACCTCGCTGAACGACCGGTCGGGCGCGCGCACCGGACTCGCGTCCCTGACGTCGGGAGCCACCGTCCTGCTGGCGCTCCTCTTCCTCGCTCCCCTCTTCTCGTCCCTGCCGAAGCCGGTCCTCGCCGCCCTCATCATCGAGGCCGTCGTGATGGGGATGATGGACCTCAGGGAGATGCGACGGCTGCGCAGGGTCTCGCGGGCCGACTTCTGGGTGGCCGCGGCTGCGATCCTCGGGACCCTCGTGTTCGGGGTCCTCGCCGGCGTGGTCATCGGCATCGCCCTGTCCCTGGTCTGGCTGGTGTACGTCGTCACGCACCCGCTCGTGTCGACGCTCGGCCGTGAGCACGGCACGCAGGTGTTCCGGGACCTCGAGACGCACCCCGAGGACGAGACGACCCCCGGCACCGTGGTCCTGCGGATGGATGGCGGCGTCTTCTTCGCGACCGCGGACGCGCTGGTCGACCAGGTGCGCGTCGCCGTGCTCACCCCCGGCGTGCGCAGCGTGGTGCTGCACTTCGCGGGGGTCAACTTCATGGACTCCCAAGGGGCGGCGACGGTGTCGGAGATCGTCCGGATGACGGAGGCTTCGGACGTCGAGCTGCGCCTGGCGGCGGTGCGGCCGGCGGTGCGACGGGTGCTCGAGCGCCAGGGTGCGGTGGAGCTGCTGGGGGCCGACCACATCCACGGCAACGTGCACAGGGCCGTGGCCGCACTGGGGACGGCCCACTCCCTCCCGGCTCACGGGCCGGGAGGGACCGAGGAGGAAGAGGGACAGTGACCACGAGCGACCACACGATCCACCCGTCCGCGCCGACCGTCGTACCGCGGTGGGAGTGGCGCACCTTCGGCGACGACCTCGACCAGCTCGACGCCCTCGGCCCGTTGCGGACCGCGGCATCCGTGGAGAGCGAGGAGACCTACCTCCTGTCGATGTACGGCGACGCCTCCGTGAAGGTGCGCGACGGCGTCCTGGACGTCAAGGTCCTGCAGCAGGTCGACGGCGCGGGGCTGCAGCTGTGGCTGCCGACGATGAAGGCCCCCTTCCCGCTCGACCCCGATGCGGTGGCCACCGCCTTCACGGCTCTCGGCGCACCGCCCCCGACGCCCCGGCGGACCGAGCTCAGCCTGGTGCAGCTGCTGGGCGACCTGATCGCTCCGCGGGACGACGTACGTGTCGTGGTGACCCGCAAGCGCCGCCGCCGGTCGGTCGTGGACGACTGCATGGTCGAGCTCACCGAGGTGGTCGCCGAGGGACGCACCGCCAGCACCGTCGCCGTCGAGTCCCCCGACCCCGGCCTCGTGTCCCGGACGATCAGCCAGCTGGGGCTGGACGGCCGGACCAACGTCTGCGTGCCCCGGGGGCTCAAGTCGATGCTCGGCTGGGGCCCGCGACGGTTCGCCGTCGTCGACGTCGGCACCAACTCGACCAAGTTCGCCATGGGTCGCCGCGACGCGGACGGCGTCCCGAGGATCGAGGTGGACACCGCCGTGGTCACCCGGCTGGGCGAGGGCCTGGCGGCGACCGGTGAGCTGGCGCGCGCGTCGATGGACCGCACGGTCGACGCCATCGCCGACCTGGTCGACGAGGCCCGACGTGACGGTCCGCTCGACATCGTCGCGGTGGGTACCGCGGGACTCCGGCAGGCCTCGAACCGGGACCAGCTCGTGGCGGCCGTCCACAGCCGCTGCGGGGTCGTCGTGGAGGTCATCTCGGGCCGGGAGGAGGCGCGGCTCGCCTACCTGGCCGCGGTGTCGAGCCTCTCGCTGACCGGCGACCGGCTGCTGGTGTTCGACTCCGGCGGCGGCAGCAGCCAGTTCACCTTCGGCAGCGTGGACCGGATCGAGGACCAGTTCAGCGTCGACGTGGGCGCCGCGCGGTTCGCCGAGCGCTTCGGGCTCGCGGACGCCGTACCTCGCGAGCGGGTCGAGGCAGCCCTCAGCGCGATCGCGGCAGAGCTCGCCGCGCTGTCGGACCGACCACGCCCGGACATGGTGGTCGCGATGGGTGGCACCTCGACCAACCTGGCCGCCGTCAAGCACGGCCTGCACGACTACGACCCGGACGTCGTCCACGCGACGATCCTCGACCTGGGCGAGGTGGACCGGCAGATCGAGGCGTTCCGGACCCGCTCCGCCGAGGAGCGGCGGGCGATCGCCGGCCTGCAGCCCGCCCGTGCCGAGGTGATCCTCGCCGGGGCGTGCGTCGTCCGCACGATCCTCACGCTCACGGGCCAGGACGAGCTGACCGTCAGCGACCGCGGCCTGAGGCACGGTGTGATCGCGGAGCGGTTCGGCTGAGAACGGGCCTTTTCGAACACCTGGACCGCCCCGGGCCGGTGCATGCGGGGCGCCTACCGCGGGGTACGGTGCAACGCACCCCACCCGAACTCTCGGAGGTTCTGATGGCTCCCGGCGATCTCGGCCGCGATCGCTCACCGTCGAACGACGCGACCCTCGGCGCGCAGGCGCTGGCGCAGAGCGGCGAGCGCTACGCGTCGATGTTCACCCACCACCCCCACGCGACCTACTCCGTGGACCAGGACGGCAACTTCACCGACGCCAACGAGCGCACGCTCGAGATGACCGGCCTGACCCTCGAGGAGCTGCGGAACGCCCACTTCGCGCAGGTCATCCACGCCGAGGACCTGCCCGCCATCCAGGAAGGGTTCGAGGGGGCGATGGCCGGCGAGCCGCAGGTCGTGGACGCCCGCGTGGTCAGCACCGACGGCGGTCTCACCGACATCCGCTGCACCGCGATCCCGGTGGTCGTGGGCGGCGAGGTCGTCGGCGTGCACGGCGTCTCCGAGGACGTCACCGAGGCCAAGCGCGTGCTGCGCGAGCTCGAGGAGGCCAACGCCGCGAAGTCGCTCTTCCTCGCCACCGTCAGCCACGAGGTGCGCACCCCGCTGGCCGCGATCGTCGGCGCCGCCGACCTCCTGATGAGCAGCGACCTCGACCCCGAGGCCGAGCACTTCGCCCGCATCGTGCACCGTTCGAGCGAGCGCCTCATGCGCCTGGTCCACGACATCCTCGAGTTCTCCGGCCTCGAGGCCCACCAGACCGTCCTCCGGCGCGGGCCCGTCGACGTACGGGACGTGGTGGACGACGTCGCGTCGTGGGCGGTGCCCTTCGCCGAGTCCCGCGCGCTCGATCTCACGTTCATCGTCGACGGCGACGTCCCCGACGTGGCCACCGGCGACAGCCGGCGCATCAACCAGGTCGTGACCAACCTGGTCCAGAACGCCATCACCTTCACCGAGCGCGGGTCCGTCGCCGTGCGCGTCACCAGCAGGCCGTACGACGACCCGGCGGCGGGCGCCTGGGTCGAGTTCCAGGTGCGCGACACCGGCATCGGCATCGCCGCGTGTCACGTGCGCGACCTCTACGAGCCCTTCGTCCAGGCCGACCCCCTCGCCACAGGCGACCGTCAGGGAGTCGGGCTCGGCCTCGCGATCTGCCGCAAGCTCGTCGACCTGATGGGGGGCCGGTTGAGCGTCGAGTCCACGCTCGGCGAGGGCAGCACCTTCACCTTCGGCGTACCGCTGGCGCCCGTCGGGGACCCGGTCGACGTCAGTCGCTGAGCGCCGTCACGGCAGCTTCGGCGAGCACGCGTGCCGCGATGCCGGTGGCACCCTCGTCCACGCGGAGGTTGCCCTGGTGGAGGTCGTACGTCGGTCCGCCGGGCGTGCGGGTGCCGAGGCGCGCCATCGCGCCGGGGACCGAGTCGAGGTACCACCCGAAGTCCTCGCCGCCCAGGCTCTGGGCCGTGGAGACGTGCCCGTGCGGGCCCAGGACGTTCTCCACCGCCGTGCCGAGCAGCCGCGTGGACTCCTCGTGGTTCACGACCGGCGGCACGCCACGCTGGTAGGTCACCTCGGCGGTCACGCTGTAGGGCGCCACGATCGAGGTGATCAGCTGGCGGATCAGGTGCTCGGCATCGGCCCAGGCGACGGCGTCGAGCATCCGGACGGTGCCCGCCACCACACCGCCGTGGGGGATCACGTTGTGGGCCGAGCCCGCGCGCACCATGCCCCAGACGACGCTGACCCCGGCGCGGGGGTCGAGACGGCGGCTCAGGATCGCAGGGAGCTCGGTGATGACCTTGCCGAGCGCGAAGGTGAGGTCCTCGGTGAGGTGCGGGCGCGACGTGTGGCCGCCCTTGCCGATCAGCCGGACGGTCAGCGCGTCGGCGGCTCCGGTGAGCGGCCCCTCCCGCAGGCCGAGGCGGCCCACGTCGAGGCTCGGGTCGCAGTGCAGGCCGAAGACGTGCGAGACGCCCTCGAGCGCCCCCGCGGAGATCAGCTGCAGCGCTCCGCCGGGCATCACCTCCTCGGCGGGCTGGAACAGCAGGCGCACACGTCCGGGCAGCAGGCCGCGGGCCGCGACCTCGGCCAGCGCGAGCCCCGCTCCGACGAGCCCCGCCGTGTGGACGTCGTGACCGCAGGCGTGCGCGACCCCGGGGTTGGTGCTCCGCCACGGGTCGGAGATCAGGTCGTCGACCGGCAGCGCGTCGAGGTCGGCACGCAGCGCGACGAGCCGGCCGCTGTGGCCGATCTCGGCCAGCACTCCGCCGCCCTCCGGCCGCCTCACCGTCCAGCCTGCTCCCTCCAGCGCGGTCACGACCGCCTCGGAGGTGCGGTCCTCGGCCCAGCTCAGCTCGGGGTGGGCGTGGAGGTCGCGGCGGAGCGCGACGAGCTCATCGGCGTACTTGTCGACGACCTCGGCGATGACGGCAGTGGCGGGAAGTTCGGGTGGCATGACCGACCCAGTCTACGGGCGCGTCGCTGCCTCCGGGCCCGCTTGGCACTGCCCGAGACACGCTCTAGGTCGCGTCCCCGTCGTACGCCGCGAGGATCCGGTCTGCGGCCAGCGGGGCCGGCAGCTCACCTGACAGCACCGCCCGGCGCACGTCGTCACGCACCGCGGCGACCCCGGGTGAGGAGCGCAGCCGCTGGTCGAGCTCGTCGCGCACGAGCGCCCAGGTGAACTCGAGCTGCTGCCCCGCGCGCTTGTGGGTCAGGCCGTCCATGCCGAGGTGCTCGCGGTGCGCGCCCACCCGCTGCCACACGTCGTCGACCCCGGTCCCGGTCAGCGCGGAGCAGGTGACGACCGGCGGGGCCCACTCGGCGTGCCCGCGCACCAGGCGCAGGGCGCCGGCGAGCTCGCGGGCGGCGACGCGGGCATCAGCCTCGTGGCCCTCTCCCCCGAGGTCGTCGGCCTTGTTCACGGCGACCACGTCGGCGATCTCGAGGATGCCCTTCTTGATGCCCTGGAGCTGGTCGCCGGTGCGGGCGAGGGTGAGGAAGAGGAAGGTGTCGACCATCCCGGCGACGGTGACCTCCGACTGCCCCACGCCGACCGTCTCGACCAGGACGACGTCGTACGCCGCCGCCTCGAGCACCAGCATCGCCTGCGTGGTCGCGCGGGCAACGCCGCCGAGCGTGCCGGCCGTCGGCGAGGGCCGGATGAAGGCGTGCGGGTCGACCGACAGCGTCGCCATCCGCGTCTTGTCGCCGAGCACCGAGCCGCCGGTGCGGACCGACGACGGGTCGACGGCGAGGACGCCGACGCGGTGCCCGGCCCTGGTCAGCCGGGTGCCGAGCGCCTCGATGAAGGTGGACTTGCCGACGCCGGGGACCCCGGAGATGCCGACGCGCGTCGCCATCGGACGCTCGGTCGACGCCAGCGTGGTCAGCAGGTCGCGCGCCGCCGCCCGGTGCTCGGGCCGCGACGACTCGACGAGGGTGATCGCGCGCGCGACCGCGGCCCGTTGCCCGGCCTGCACCCCCGCGACGAGGGCGTCGACGTCGATCGGACGCGGCATCAGGCTCCCGGCTCGTCCCCGTGCTGTTCCCGCAGGCGCGCGACCAGGTCGAGGGCGGACTCCGCGATCACCGTGCCCGGCAGGAACACCGCGGCGGCGCCCATCTCGTGCAGCGTCGCGACGTCGTCGGGCGGGATGACCCCGCCGATGACGACCATGATGTCGGGCCGGCCCTGGTCGGCCAGCGCCTGCTTCAGCGCGGGCAGCAGGGTCAGGTGGCCGGCTGCGAGCGAGGAGACACCCACGATGTGCACGTCGGCGTCGATCGCCTGCTGGGCGACCTCCTCGGGCGTGGAGAACAGCGGCCCCACGTCGACGTCGAAGCCGAGGTCGGCGAACGCGGTGACGACGACCTTCTGGCCGCGGTCGTGCCCGTCCTGGCCCATCTTGGCCACGAGGATGCGCGGGCGGCGACCCTCCTCGGCCTCGAACTCCTCGGTCGCCTGCAGGACGGCGGCGACCGCACTGCCCTCGGCACCGTCCCCACCGGACTTGGCTGCCTCGTCGCGGTACACGCCGCTGATCGTACGGATCACCGCCTGGTGGCGGCCGTAGACCTTCTCCAGCGCGTCGGAGATCTCCCCCACGGTTGCCTTGGCGCGCGCCGCGTCGACGGCCAGCGCGAGGAGGTTCCCGTCGAGGGAGCCGCCGCCGACCGGGCCGCGCTCGGCGCTGGTGGTCAGCGCCTCCAGTGCGCGGCGTACGTCGTCGTCGTCGCGCTCGGCGCGCAGCCGCTCGAGCTTGGCGACCTGCTGGCGGAAGACGTCGTCGTTGTCGACGCGCAGCACGTCGAGCTTGTCCTCCGCGGCGAGGCGGTAGGTGTTGACGCCGATGACCTTCTGCGCACCGGAGTCGATGCGCGCCTGGGTGCGGGCCGCCGCCTCCTCGATGCGCATCTTGGGGATCCCCTGCTCGATGGCTGCCGCCATGCCGCCGGCCCGCTCGGCCTCCTGGATGTGCGCCCAGGCGCGCTCGGCGAGGTCGTGGGTGAGCTTCTCGACGTAGTAGGAGCCGGCCCACGGGTCGATGACCTGCGTCGTGCCGCTCTCCTGCTGCAGCAGCAGCTGGGTGTTGCGGGCGATGCGCGCGGAGAAGTCGGTCGGCAGTGCGATCGCCTCGTCGAGGGCGTTGGTGTGCAGCGACTGGGTGTGCCCCTGGGTCGCGGCCATCGCCTCGATGCAGGTGCGCCCGACGTTGTTGAACACGTCCTGCGCGGTGAGCGACCAGCCCGAGGTCTGGGAGTGCGTGCGCAGCGAGCGGGACTTGGGGTTCTGCGGGTCGAAGTCGTCGACCAGCCGCGCCCACAGCGCCCGGGCCGCGCGCATCTTGGCGACCTCCATGAAGAAGTTCATCCCGATGGCCCAGAAGAAGGACAGGCGCGGGGCGAACTGGTCGATCGTCATGCCCGTGCCGAGGCCCGCGCGGATGTACTCGACGCCGTCGGCGAGCGTGTAGGCCAGCTCGAGGTCGGCCGTCGCGCCCGCCTCCTGGATGTGGTAGCCGGAGATCGAGATGGAGTTGAAGCGCGGCATCCTCTGCGAGGTGTAGGCGAAGATGTCGCTGATGATCCGCATGCTCGGCGCGGGCGGGTAGATGTAGGTGTTGCGGACCATGAACTCCTTGAGGATGTCGTTCTGGATGGTCCCCGCGAGCTGTTCCGGCTTCACCCCCTGCTCCTCGGCCGCGGCGATGTAGAGCGCCAGCACCGGCAGCACCGCGCCGTTCATCGTCATCGACACCGACATCTCGTCGAGCGGGATGCCGTCGAAGAGCGTGCGGGTGTCGTAGATCGAGTCGATCGCCACACCCGCCATGCCGACGTCGCCGCGCACCCGCGGGTGGTCGGAGTCGTAACCGCGATGGGTCGCGAGGTCGAAGGCGACGCTCAGGCCCTTCTGCCCCGCCGCGAGGTTGCGGCGGTAGAACGCGTTGGACTCTTCCGCGGTGGAGAAGCCGGCGTACTGCCGGATCGTCCACGGCTGGGTGGTGTACATCGTCGGGTAGGGCCCGCGCAGGAACGGTGCGAGACCCGGCCAGGTGTCGAGCCCGTCGAGGCCCTCGAGGTGTTCGGGTCCGTAGACCGGGAGGATGTCGATCCCCTCCGGGCTGTGCCACGGCTCGCCCGCTCCCCCGGTGGTCGAGGAAGGACGAAGTCCTGTCACGAGACCCGAGTCAAGGCTCACGTCGGCGAAATTCTTCGGGATGCTCCCCTGCGTGCTCACTTGGCGAGCTCCTCTCGGATCCGGCCGAGGAAGCCGAGCGCATCGACCCCCAGGGCGCACGAGTCGTCCACGTCGACGACGGTCCGCTCCCCCGGCTTGCCCGCCAGGACGACGTACGACGCCCCTGCCGCCCGCAGCGCGGCGACCAGGTCGGCGCCCCACTCGGCGTACGCCGCGTCGGTGCCGGCGAGGCAGACGACGGGCTGGCCGGAGTAGGCCTCCAGCACCGACGACGTGTCGGAGGTGGCGCCGGCCGCGTCCACTGGGACGCCGCCGGCCGCGAACAGGTTGGTGGCGAAGGTGGCGCGCGCGGTGTGCGCGGCAATGGGTCCCATGGTGGCGAGGAAGACCGGCCGCTCGGCGGGCGCCGACCGCATCTCCTGGAAGGCCCAGTCGTAGTGGCGTGCGTAGCGGTGCGGCCGGGGCTCGCGCTCGGGCAGCACCTCCGCGAGGTGGGGGAACTCCGAGACGCCGGTGATCGGTCGCGACCGGTCGGCGACCTGCGCGTCGCGCTCGGCGCGGACGGCCCGGACGCGCTCCTCGACGCCGGTGCGCGCCGCGTCGGCGAGCGCCCCGCCGTCCGCCTCGATCCGCCCGAGCTCGGCCCACCCGGCGACGGCGAGGTCGTCGGTGAGCTTCTCGACCGCGTAGGAGCCGCCGGCCGGGTCGGCGACCGCGGCCACGTGCGACTCCTCGATGAGCAGCGACGAGGTGTTGCGGGCGATCCGGCGGCCGAAGGCGTCCGGCAGGCCGAGCCGCTCGTCGAACGGCACCACGGTGACGGCGTCCGCGCCCCCCACGCCGGCGGCGAAGGCGGCGACCGTGCCGCGCAGCATGTTGACCCAGGGGTCCTGCTTGGTGGCCATCGGGCGGCTGGTGACGGCGTGCAGCGCGAGCTCACCGGTGGCACCGGACGCCTCGAGGACCCGGGCCCAGAGCCGCCGCGCCGCGCGGAGCTTGGCGATGGTGGGGAGCTGCTCGACGGTGGCGGCCAGCCGGAGCTCGACCATCCGGGCCCCCTGCTCGACGGAGAAGCCCTCGTCGGCCAGCAGCCGGAGGTAGGAGACGCCGGTCGCGATCGCCCAGCCGAGCTCCTGGGCGTCGCTGGCGCCCTCGTCGTGCAGGGCCGTGCCGTCGACGACCAGGGCGCGCACCCCCAGCTGGAAGGCACGTCGCGCGACCGGTGCGAACAGGTCGCGCGCCCCGACGCCGTCGTCGCGCAGACGTGACGGCAGCATCTCGAGGGTCTGGAGGTCGAAGGAGAGGTTGGTGCCCGGGTGGAGCGCACCCTCGACGCCCTCCAGGAAGGCGGCGAAGGCCTCGACCTGCTCGGTCGAGGGCCGGTCGAGCGCGACCGGCGCGAGGTCGAGCAGCACGCCGTCGAGGACGGTGGCCCAGTCGTGCTCGTGCTCGTCGTCGAGGTGCAGCAGCAGCGAGGTGGCGCCGTTCTCCAGGTCCTGCAGCGCGGCCTCGTTGGCGGCCCTGTCGTCGACGACCTCGACCTGCGCGCGCACGTCCCAGGCGCCGACGCGCTGCGGACGACCCGCGGTCGCGAGGCCCTCGAGGTCGGCCTGCTGGCCGATCGGGGCGACCTCGACGCCGTCGAGGGTCGTCCGCGTCAGCACCGACCAGACGTCGGCGTCCGGTGCGTCGTCACCGAGGCGCCGCGCCTTGCGCAGCACGGCTGCCGTGGCCGCCTCCCACGCCGCGACGTCGTACGCGTCACCGTCGCCGACGAGCCGGAGCGAGCCCTCCGCGGGCTGCAGCTCCTCGGGCTCGTCGAGGCCGCCTGTGGGATCACCGGGGAGGTCGGTCATGCTGCGCAGGATAGGCCCGCGCCGTGGCGAGGGTCACTGCCGCCGGCTATGGGATAGGTCACCGTCCCGGACGGCCGGATCCTCCCGGCACGTCGGGACTGCAGCCCCATGCCCCGGGCGCCCTGGCGTTCCTACCGTCGTGGCCATGGCAGACGTCTTCCTCCACGTGGGTCTCTACAAGACAGGGACGACCACGATCCAGGGCGCCCTGGCGGCCACGGCGGAGCAGCTCGCCGCCGCTGGGGTGCTCTTCCCGGGGGGCCACCGTGCCCAGCGTCTCGCGGCCTACGACCTGCTCGGCCAGCGCGTGGGGGGCGAGCTGCGCGGCGAGGCCGCGGGGGCGCTGGGCCGGCTGGTCGACCTGGTGGCGGCCCACGACGGTCCGAGCGTGGTCATCTCCGAGGAGGAGCTGTCCCTGGCGCGGCCGCGCCAGGCACGCCGGCTGGTGCGGGCGCTCGCGGGCCACCGGGTGCACGTCGTCGTCGGCGCGCGCGACATGGCGCGCACGCTGGTCTCGGCGTGGCAGCAGACGATCGTCAACGGTGGCACGACCACCTGGGCGGACTTCGTGGCGTCGGTGCGGGGACAGGAGGGCGCGCCGCCGGGCGAGGGCGTGTCCTTCCACTGGCGCCACGACCTCCTCCGCGTCGTCGACAGCTGGTCGTCGGCCGTTCCGCCCGAGCGTGTCCGGCTCGTCACCGTGCCACCGCGGGGTACACCCGGCGGGGCCCTCCTGGCGCGCTTCGCCGAGGCCGCCCACCTGCCGGCCGGCTGGCCGGGCGACCAGCAGGTCACCCGCAACGTCTCGCTCGGCGCAGCGGAGCTCGAGGTGGTGCGGCGACTCAACGAGGTGGTGGGCGACCGCTTCAACGCCACCCAGCACCGCTTCGTGATCGAGGCCGGGATCCGGGCACGGCTCGCCGGCACGACCAACCGACCGCTGGAGCTGCCGGCGGAGCACCTCGGGTGGGCGCAGTCGTACGGCCGACGGCTGGTGGCCGAGCTCGAGCGCCGCGAGCTGACCGTGCACGGCGACCTCGCCGACCTGGTGGCGTACGACGTCGTATCGCCGGGTCCGGCGCTCGACGAGGTCGCCGAGCCCGAGCTGCTCGCCGCGACCCAGGCGGCGCTCGTGTCGATGGCCCTCGACCACGGGCGCCTCTTCCGCCGCTACCGCAGCGCCTTCCTCGAGCGGGAGGGTCGGCTGCCGGGGCCCTCCGAGGTGCTGTCCAGCCAGCTCCGGGCCGGCGGGTTCTGGCTGCGCAAGCGGGCCGTCCACCACGCCGACCAGCACGCGCTCCTCGCGCGCGCCTCGCGGCTCTACCTCGAACGGACGTCGCCGTCGTCGCAGTGGTGACCTACCAGACGGCTCAGAGCTCTTCGCGGCCCTCGTTGTCCTTGTTGCGCATCCCGATCTTGTTGCCGAGCCACACGAGCGGGTCGTACTTCCGGTCCGCGACGCGCTCCTTCATCGGGATGATGCCGTTGTCGGTGATGTGGATGCCCTCGGGGCACACCTCCGTGCAGCACTTGGTGATGTTGCACAGCCCGAGCCCGGCGGCCTCCTGCGCGAGCTTGCGCCGGTCGTGGGTGTCGAGGGGGTGCATGTCGAGCTCGGCGTAGCGGATGAAGAAGCGCGGGCCCGCGAAGTGCTGCTTGTTGTCCTCGTGGTCGCGCACCACGTGGCACACGTCCTGGCACAGGAAGCACTCGATGCACTTGCGGAACTCCTGGCCGCGCTCGACGTCGACCTGCGCCATCCGCCGCTTGCCGTCGGCGTCGCGGGGACCGAGCTCGGCGTACGGCAGCTCGCGGGCCTTGCGGTAGTTGAACGAGACGTCCGTGACCAGGTCGCGGATCACCGGGAAGGTCCGCATCGGCGTGACGGTGATGGTCTCCTCCGGCTCGAAGTCGGAGAGCCGCGTCATGCACATCAGTCGCGGACGGCCGTTGATCTCCGCACTGCACGAGCCGCACTTGCCGGCCTTGCAGTTCCACCGGATCGCGAGGTCGCCGCTCTGGGTGGCCTGGAGGCGGTGCAGCGCGTCGAGCACGACCTCGCCCTCGGACACCTCGACGGTGTAGTCCTGCAGGTCCCCACCGTCCTGGTCGCCCCGCCACACGCGCAGCCTCAGGTCGTAGCTCATGACTCGGTTCCCCTCGTGGTAGGCCCTACTGGAAGTGGCGGAGCAGCTCGTCGGGCATCACCGGCAGCGGTTGCTCGGCGAGGGTCACGCCCGTGCCGGCGTCGTCGAGTCGGACGACGAGGTTCTTGGTCGCCCACTCGTCGTCCGGCTTCGGGTAGTCGTCACGCGTGTGTCCACCGCGGGACTCCTGGCGGGCGAGCGCCGCCTTCGCGATCGACTCCGAGACGAGCAGCATGTTGCGCAGGTCGAGGGCGAGGTGCCAGCCCGGGTTGTACTGGCGGTGGCCCTCCACGGACATCCGCTGCGCCCGCTCCTTCAGCTCCTCGATCCGCACCAGCGCCTGCTCGAGCTCCTCGGCCGTGCGGATGATGCCGACGAGGTCGTTCATCGTCTGCTGGAGCTCCTGCTGGATCGTGTAGGGGTTGTCGCCCCCCTCCATCTGGAACGGCGTGAGCGCCGACCACTCGCCGGCCCGGACCGACGCGTCGGTGACCTCCGGCCGCTGCGCCAGCCCGCCCTCCCCGAACTGCAGGGCGTACGCCGCTGCCGCCTCGCCGGCGCGTCGACCGAAGACCAGCAGGTCGGAGAGGCTGTTGCCCCCCAGCCGGTTGGAGCCGTGCATGCCTCCCGAGCACTCGCCGACCGCATAGAGGCCGGTGACCGAGCTGAGCTCGGTGTCGGGGTCGACCTCGATGCCGCCCATCACGTAGTGGCAGGTCGGCCCGATCTCCATCGGCTCCTGGGTGATGTCGACGTCGGCGAGCTCCTTGAACTGGTGGTACATCGACGGCAGCCGCTTGCGGATGAAGTCGGGGTCGCGACGCGAGGCGATGTCGAGGTAGATCCCGCCGTGCGGCGATCCGCGCCCCGCCTTGATCTCGGAGTTGATCGCGCGCGCCACCTCGTCACGCGGCAGCAGCTCGGGTGGGCGGCGGTTGTTCTTCTTGTCGTCGTACCAGGCGTCGGCCTCCTCGACCGTGTCCGCCGTCTCCGCCTTGAAGAAGTCGGGGATGTAGTCGAACATGAAGCGCTCGCCCTCGGAGTTCTTCAGCACCCCGCCGTCGCCGCGCACCGACTCGGTGACCAGCAGGCCCTTCACCGACGGAGGCCACACCATCCCGGTCGGATGGAACTGCACGAACTCCATGTTGATCAGCGACGCGCCGGCCCGCAGCGCGAGGGCGTGGCCGTCGCCGGTGTACTCCCACGAGTTGGAGGTCACCTTGAACGACTTCCCGATCCCGCCGGTGGCGAGCACGACCGCCGGGGCCTCGATCGTCACGAACCGGCCGGTCTCGCGCCAGTAGCCGAAGACACCGGACAGGGCGCCCTGGTCGTCCTTCAGCAGGTCGGTGACCGTGCACTCCATGAACACGTCGATCCCGACCTGCACCGCTCGCTGCTGCAGCGTGCGGATCATCTCGAGGCCGGTGCGGTCACCGACGTGGGCGAGCCGGGCGTACTTGTGGCCGCCGAAGTCTCGCTGGCTGATCAGCCCGTCCTCGGTGCGGTCGAAGAGCGCGCCCCAGTCCTCGAGCTCCATCACCCGCTCGGGCGCCTCCTGGGCGTGCAGCTGCGCCATCCGCCAGTGGTTGAGCATCTTCCCGCCGCGCATGGTGTCGCGGAAGTGGACCTCCCAGTTGTCCTCCGGCCACCGGTTGCCCATCGCGGCGGCGATGCCCCCCTCGGCCATCACCGTGTGCGCCTTGCCGAGCAGCGACTTGCACACGATCGCGGTCTCCGCGCCCGCCTCGTGCGCGGCGATCGCGGCCCGCAGGCCGGCCCCGCCGGCCCCGACCACCACCACGTCGTACCGGTGGCGCTCGATGCCGCCCTCGGCGTAGTAGGACATCTCGTTGCCGGTCATCGGATGCCTGGATTCGCTGGTCAAAAGAACCTCACGTCCTGGATGGTGCCGGTGGCGAGCAGGTAGATGTAGAGGTCGACGATCGCGACCGAGAACAGCGAGTACCACGCCCACCTGCCGTGGCTCTCGTTGAGCCGCGACACCCAGGTCCAGAGCCGGTAGCGGACCGGGTGCTTGGAGAAGTGGCGCAGCCGGCCGCCGACGATGTGGCGGCACGAGTGGCACGAGAGCGTGTAGAGCCAGATGAAGACGATGTTGACGATCATCAGCAGCGTGCCGAGGCCCATGTGGATGCCGCTGGTCTCCCCGTCGCCGACGGCGTACTCCGCGGGCATCGGCCGGAAGGCCAGGAACGTGTCGAAGGTCAGCACCAGGCCGACCAGCACGGCGGCGTACCAGAACCATCGGTGGATGTTCTGCAGGACCAGTGGGAACCGCGCCTCACCCGAGTAGGACCCGTGGGGCTCGGCGACACCGCACGCCGGCGGGCTCAGCCAGAACGCGCGGTAGTAGGCCTTGCGGTAGTAGTAGCAGGTCATCCGGAAGCCGAGCGGGAAGATGAGGATGATCAGCGCCGCGGACAGCGGCCACCACGCGAACGGCTGGCCGAAGTCGGACGCGCCCTCGACGCAGTCGCCCAGGCACGGGGAGTAGAACGGGGACAGGTAGGGCGAGGCGTAGTAGTCGCGGCCCATGAACGCGCGCACCGTCGCGTAGACGACGAACGCCGAGAACGCGACGAAGGTCGCGAGCGGCGAGAGCCACCACCGGTCCTGGCGCAACGTCCGCGCGTCGATGCGCGCGCGGGTCGGACTGCTCACGCCGTGGTCGGCTGTCGCCATGCGTCCTCCGTGAAGGTCTTGGCGGTCCGGGAGTGCTCCCGGACGACGGTCCCGACTATGACCTGTGTCACGCCTGAGCGGAAGACAACGCGCCCAGCAAAACCTCACACGCCCTCGGCGCGTCGTGTGCCGGAGCGCCGCGATAACGTGGCGGGGTGGCATCCCAACTCACTCCCCCTCGGCCCACGCTGGTGAAGGGTGCGCGGGCCTCGCGCACCACCATCGCGCTCAAGCTGGGCATGGCGGTCAGCGGCTTCATCTTCCTCGGCTTCGTGCTCGCGCACATGTACGGCAACCTCAAGGCCTTCGCCGGACACGACGCGTTCAACGAGTACGCCCACCACCTGCGCGAGCTCGGCGAGCCGATGCTGCCGCACGAGGGCGCGCTCTGGATCCTGCGACTCGGCCTCATCCTGTCGCTGGTGGTGCACGTCTACTGCGCCGTCGTGCTCTGGCGCCGCGCGGCTCGCGCACGCACCACCAAGTACGTCATGAAGAAGGACACCGGCGCGACGCGGGCCAGCCTGATGATGCGCTGGGGCGGCGTGACGATCCTGGTCTTCCTGGTGTGGCACCTGCTCAACTTCACGATCGGCAAGGTCAACCCGCAGGGCGGCTCGACCAACGACCCCTACAACCTGATGGTCGACACCTTCGACCTGTGGTGGATGACGCTGATCTACATCGTCGCGATGCTGGCGCTCGGCGCCCACCTGCACCACGGCATCTGGAGCGCGGCGCAGACCCTCGGCTGGACCGGCACCGCGGCCAAGCGGCAGCGCGCCAAGGTCTTCGGCTTCGTCATCGCGCTGATCGTCTCGATCGGCTTCTCCCTCGTCCCGCTCGCCGTGCTCGCGGGCATCATCACCAAGTAAGGGGTCACCGCACGTGAGCCACGACAGCCACGACATGGACATGCCCGACACCGTCACCTCGACGGAGGC
>DATIAJ010000151.1:0-9478 GCA_035458105.1 Nocardioides sp.
GGCCCTGCCCGCCGACGTACCGATCATCAGCCTCGACGCCCGCGACCGCGAGCAGGCCAAGGGTGCGCTCGTGAAGATCACCGAATACGCCCTCATGCGACTGCGCGAGTCGCTCACCGTGAATGCGAACTGACGCCATGACCCGCACCGTCCGACGGCTGGACCCTGCCCGCACGGCCCTGGCGGCCCTGTCCTCCGTGGCCCTCATGGCCACGCTGAGCGCCTGCGGTGGCAGCGCCAGTGCCGACGAGGCCGACGCCCTGAGCGAGGTGTCGCTGGTCTTCAGCGGCGCGCTCACCGTCTGCACCGACATGCCCTACGCGCCGTTCGAGTACGAGGAGGGCGGCAAGCCCACCGGGTTCGACATCGACCTGGTGCGCAAGGTCGCCGAGGACCTCGACGCCGACCTCGACGTGATCGACGTGTCGTTCGACGACATCACGTCGGGCAACTCGCTCAACAACGACGTCTGCGACGTCGCCATCTCGGCGATGACGATCACCGGCGAGCGGGCGCGCGTGCTCGACTTCTCCAGCCCCTACTTCGACGCCAAGCAGGCGCTCATCACGCCGCGCGGCTCGGGCCTCGACGAGCTCCCGGAGCTGGCCGGCAAGCGGGTCGGGGTGCAGAAGGAGACCACCGGCGAGACCTACCTGAGCGACTTCGCCCCGGACACCACCCAGGTGGTGGCGTACGACGACGCGGCGGGCCTGCAGGCCGCGCTGGCCGCGGGCGAGCTCGACGCGGCGATGCTCGACAACACGGTGTCGGGCCAGTTCGTCTCCGACAACCGAAAGCTCAAGCTGTCGCGGGAGTTCGACACCGGTGAGCAGTACGGCATGGCGGTGAAGAAGGACGGCAACATCCCGCTCCTGCGCGCCATCAACGGCACGCTCGCCGACCTCCGCGAGGACGGCACCTACGACGAGATCTACGCGAAGTACTTCGGCTGATCGCACCGACCTCCGCCCGAGCGGTGGTCCACCGACGTTCCGCCACCGCGGAGTGTGGGTGGGCCACCGCTCGTGTGCGTGGTGGGGCGTGTCGCTGCGTGTCCCCGGCTAGGGCGCGACCGTGAGGAAGAGGAACGCCGCGAGGAGCACGAGGTGCACCCCGCCCTGGAGTGGCTTCGCCCGGCCGGGTACGACGGTGAGGATCGCGACCGCCGCCGTCAGGACCAGCAGCACCGTCTGGAGCTGGTTGAGGCCGAGCTCGAGCGGCCCGTCGAGCCAGATGCTGGCGACCGCGATCGCGGGGATGGTGAGGCCGATGGACGCCATCGCCGAGCCGAGGGCGAGGTTCAGGCTGACCTGGACGCGGTTGCGGGTCGCGGCCCGGACGGCCGCGATGGTCTCGGGGGCCAGGACGAGGAGCGCGATGACCACGCCGACGACCGCGGGCGGGAAGCCGAGCGCGGCCACGCCGGACTCGATCGCGGGGGACTCGATCTTGGCGAGGCCGACGACGGCGACCAGCGCGATGACGAGCAGGCCGAGGCTGGCGAGCGCGGCCCGGTCGGTGGGCGGGTCGGCGTGCCCGTCGTCGTCGAGGTCCACCGGCTCGTGCTCGAACGATCCCGCGTCGGCGCCCGCGCGCGCCGCGGGGGCGTCCGTGGCGGTGTCCGTGGCGGCCCTCGAGGTGACGAGGGGCGAGTGGGCCTCCTGCGTCACCGGCAGGAAGAAGTCGCGGTGCCGGATCGTCTGCGTGAAGACGAACATCCCGTAGAGCGCGAGCGAGGCGATCGCGGCGAACGCGAGCTGGGCGCCGGTGAACTCCGGGCCCGGCTCCGACGTCGTCACCGACGGCACGACGAGGCAGAGCGCGGCCAGGGCGATCACGGTGGCCAGCGCGGCGCCGGTGCCCTCGGGG
The DNA here is from genome assembly GCA_035458105.1 of Nocardioides sp. Classification (GTDB taxonomy): domain Bacteria; phylum Actinomycetota; class Actinomycetes; order Propionibacteriales; family Nocardioidaceae; genus Nocardioides. The sequence goes on from DATIAJ010000151.1 coordinate 1,870, forward strand.
TTGAAGACCGCGAGGTGGTGCTTGAGCGCCCCGACGAGCAGCGAGATCCCGACGATGCCGTTCAGCGTGATCATGACCGCCGCGAAGACGGTGTCGCGGGCCAGCCCGGCGGTGTCCTTGTCGGTGGTGACCATCAGGGTGACGATGAGCGCCACCTCGATGATCGTCACCGCGACGGCCAGCACCAATGAGCCGTAGGGCTCCCCGACGCGGTGCGCGACGACCTCGGCGTGGTGCACGGCAGCGAGCACGGCGCCCATGAGGAGCACGGCGAGAATGCCGAGAACGGGCACGTTCTCGGGGTGCAGGGGCCAGGCGATCGCCAGCGCCACCGCGGCCAGGAGGGGGGTGAGGGAGGTCCACGACGGCCGAGGCATGGCACAACCCTAGGGGCGTCGACCCAGCGCGCCTGGGGCATCCTCAGCCGTCGGGCGTGGTGAGCTTCTCCAGCCGCGCGCGCAGCAGCGGGACCCGGTGGCTGTTGCCCTCGAGGGTGACGTACTGCTCGCCGAAGATGGCCAGCAGCGCGTCGTCGAGTCGGCGTACGGCGCCGGCGGGGTAGCGGTACCCCATGCGCCGGATGACCGCGTCGGCGTCGACGGAGGTGAGCAGGTCGGCGAGGTCGTCGATCGTGTCGATGCCGAGCTGGGCGAGCAGGCCGGCGATCCAGTCGTAGTGGTCGGTGTGCGACCAGCCGGCATCGCTGTAGTGGCCGGCCAGGAAGGTGGCCAGCTCCTGGCCGACGATGTGGTCGGCGTCGGCCTCGACGGAGCTGCCGGGCGCGGCCGCCTGGATGCGCTCGCGGATGGTGGCGAACTCCCGGTCGGCGAGCTCGATCAGCCCGGCGGCGAGGGTGAACCGGCGGTCGAGGTCGGCGGCGGCGTCCTCGGGGACGTTGCCCTTGTAGCGGATGTCGTGCTCGAACTCCGCCCACGCGTGCTGGAGCACCGTGCGCACCTGGACGCTGGCCCGCTCGCCGACGAGCTCGGGGTGCTCGTCGTCGTCGGCGTCTGTGCGCACCAGCAGGTGACGGCTGGCATAGCCGAATCGGCCGGCGCGTGCGGTCTCCTCGCCGAGGTCGCGGTCGTCCAGGATGGTGAGCTCCTCGTCGAGCAGCTCGGCGACGGCGGCCACGTCGCTGTGGACGTAGGTGATCACGCGGACGCCGATCTGGTCGGTCACCTCGTGCAGCGGGTCGGCGTAGAGCGGGAGGCCGTCCTGCGTGCGGTTGGCCTTGGCCGCGAACGACGCGACGCTCTTGGTGCGCCCCGTGACGCTGAGGTAGTCGATGCCTGCGTCGTCCAGCAGGGTGCGGACCAGCGTCACCCACCCGGCGGTCGCCGCGACGAGCTGCGGTTGCCGGGCGGCGTACGCGCGGACGGCCTCGCGGACCGGCTCGGCCTGGTTCTCGGGGCCACTCATGGCGCCAGCCTGCCAGTGCGGGCGGCACGGAGTCGACGCGACGTCCCGTGTGCGAGCCTTCCGGGGGAGCCGGACGCGCGTCGATATCGTCGAAGCACCATGCCCACCTCCATGAGCACCTCACCGCGCCGCTCGGGCGCACGCACCCGGTCCGCGTCCGTCGTCCTCGTCGCCCTCGCGATGGCGGGCGGGCTCGCCGCCTGCGGGGACGACGACGGCGGGACGGCGACCGACCCGGCTGGTACGACGAGCACGCCGAGCCCGTCCGAGACGCCCAGCGAGACTTCCAGCGAGACCCCCAGCGATCCTCCCGCTGAGTCGCCGACGGCGCCCCCTCCCAACTCCGCGCCGATCCGGACGACGGGGTCGGCGGGCGTGACCGAGGCCGTCGTGGTCAACGCGACCGAGGGCGGCGGGTCGCCGTCGACGATGGCGATGGCGCTCGACACCGAGCAGGCCGTGGCCGACTTCGTGGTCGGGCTCGGTGCGGGCCTGCCCGAGCTGGTGAGCACCGCGGTCGACGACGTGAGCTCGCCCGGTTCGACGCCCTACGGCGCTGTCGTGTCCACGGGCTGCGAGCCGCCGACGAGCGTGGCCGTCGACGCCGGCGAGGCCGGCTTCCAGGTCGTCCCGACGTTGCCGAAGAACACCGTGCAGTGCTTCGCGCCGGTCACCTACGTCGTGGTGTTCGCCGCGCCCGACGCCTGAGCGGACGACCCGGTCAGGGCGTCGGCGGCGTGGTCGGCGGCGTGGTCGGCGGCGTGGTCGGCGGCGGTGTCGGGGTCGGGGTCGGCGTGGGCGTCGGGGTGGTCGGGAGGATCGGGAGCACCGGCGGCAGGTCACCGTGGTAGACCACGCCGAACGAGTTGGGCACCAGTCGCTCGCTGCCGTCGGACGGCTCGTTGACGACGCCGAACGCGCCGGTGCCGGTGCGGGAGTACATCGCCGAGGAGCCGCCGCCGTCGAGGTTGATGGCGTTCTCCGCGCCGAGGGCGGTCATCAGGTCGGCGAGCTCGACCATCGTGTAGCCGCGGCTGGCCGACGAGCGCCCGTCGACGACGAGGATGAGCAGCTTGCGGCCGTCGGCGTCGATGCCGACCGCCGTGCGCGGGTGGGCGATGGTGTTGTTGACGACGGTGCGGACGCCGTTGACGAGCAGCGGGCGGTCGCCGCTGATCGCGACGGTCGGCTTGCCGCCCACCATGCGCTGGGAGATCGTCAGCTTCTTGCCGCGCTTGAGGGTCTTGAGCTTGGCCGCGGCGCGGCCGGTGCCGATGAGCACCCGCTCCTTCTGCTTGATCTTGCGACCGTCGGAGAGCTTGGGCCGGTTGGAGATGACGCGGTTCTTGCGGAGGACCACCTCGCGCGCCCGCTTCTTGCCGTTGGTCACCTTGTAGCCCTCGGTGCGGTGCCAGTCGGAGGTGAAGACACCGATCTGGCCCGAGGGGACGCTGGGGTGGTTGACGCCGCTGACGGTCCAGGCGCGTCGCTGGCGGATCGTCCAGTCGATGGCCAGCGGGCTGACGTGCGGGCCGGAGTCGTCGAACCAGAGTGACGAGTTGACGCCGGGGATCCAGCCCTCGCGCGACCCGGTGAGGATGCCCTCCTCGCGGTTGATCGTCACGCCGAGCGGCGCGTCGGTGCTGCCGATGTCGAAGAAGTCGCCGTTGACGGCGGTCAGCGCGTCGTTCCACCCCCCGAGCTGGCTGACCTTCTTGCGGCTGGTGACGTAGGTGGGGGAGAACTCCTCGAACGAGACGTTGGGGGCGTCGAGGCTGACGGTCACGAGGTTCATCCGGACCTGCCCGATGGGCTGGCGACCGTCGACCTGGTCCCACTCGCGCAGGACGACGCCGGGCGCGATCTCGTAGCTGACGTCGTTGAGGACCCGCGCCGTGCGACCGCGCGCGTTGACCGGAGGACCGACCACGATGCCGGGCTTGCCGTCGGAGGTCTGGTTGCGACCCCGGTAGCCGCTGTCGCCGCCGTACGTCAGTCCGCGGCCCTGCACCTCGCCGGTGCGGTCACCGTCGTCGGCGACCGAGGGTGCGACGCCGACGTTGAGCGCGAGCCCGGCGACGAGGACCCCCGCGGTGGCGAGCGTCAGCGCCCGCCCGCGAGCGGGGACCGGGCGACGTGCGGAGGGCTGGGAACGGCGCGTGGAGGAAGACACGCGCTCCACAGTAAAGGACGTTGTGGGACTGGTGGGAAAATTGGGACCACCGATTTCTGCCCTCGCCGGCCGCGTCGGGCCCTCGCCCCGGCCGAGCGCCTAGGCTGCCGAGCGTGCCCGCCGCGTCGTCGTACCCGCCTCCGGGGCAGGCGTGGAACACGCTCCACGTCGGCGACAACCTCGACGTGCTCCCGCTGCTGCCGGCCGGGTCGGTCGACGTCGTCTACACCGATCCGCCCTACAACACCGGCAACGACTTCGCCTACGCCGACCGCTTCCGCGACGGCTCCCACGCCGATCCGTACGCCGGGCGGCACGCCGCGTGGACCGCGATGATGCGCCCGCGGCTCGACGCCGTCCGCGAGGTGCTGGCGCCGCACGGGGCGGTCTTCGTCAGCATCGACGACAACGAGGCCGCCCACCTGCGGCTGCTGATGGACGAGGTCTTCGGCGAGGCCAACTTCCTCGCCCAGGTGGTCGTCAACCTCAACCCGAAGGGGCGCCAGCTCGGTCGTGGGTTCGCGACCAGCCACGAGTACGTCCTGGCGTACGCGCGCCACCTGCCCTCCTGCGTGGTCGACGGGTCGACGACCGAGGCCGTCGACGAGGCCGACTTCCCGCTGACCACCGCCGACGGGCGACGGTTCCGCTACCTGCCGCTGCGCAACACGAACAAGAAGTTCAACCCCGTCAGCACGCCGACGCTCCACTACCCGCTGCACGGCGACCCGGTCACCGGCCGGGTCTCGATCACCGAGTTCGACGGGAGCACGGCGCTGACGCCGGTCTTCGGCGACGGTCGTCCGGCGGTGTGGCGGTGGTCGAGGCCGCGGGTCGAGGAGCGCCCGGACGACCTCGAGTGCCGGATGATCCGGGGCCGCAGCGGGGAGCGCGTCGACATCTTCCAGCGCGACTGGCTGCACCGCGAGGGCGGGCGCCGCAAGAAGCTGCGCACGATCTGGCTGGCCGAGGAGATCGGATCCACCGACACGGCCGTCGCCGAGCTCAAGGCGCTCGTCGGTCACGTCTTCGAGTCGCCCAAGCCGACCGGTCTCGTCCGCCGGATCCTGTCCACGCTGCCCGCCGACGTGGTCGTGCTCGACCCGTTCGCCGGCAGCGGCACCACCGGTCACGCCGTCGCGCTCGCCAACGCCGCCGACGGCGGATCCCGGCACTGCATCAGCATCAACTCCGCCGAGCCGACCCGGGAGGGCTCCAACGCCCGACTCGCCGGCCTCACCACCGTCGCCGACATCACCCGCGCCCGGTTGACCGCCGTCGCGGACCAGGTCGGCGGCGGCCTCGAGGTCGTCGAGCGGCGGTCACCGGATATCCGGTGACCACCCCGCTTTGCACCCCAGATCCCGGGTGCAAAGCGTGAGTCTCGACCGTTATCCGGTGACTCCAGGGACGGGAGTGGCGCCGGAAATCAGGCGACGCCGGCGGCGCGCTCGAGGGCGACGAGCTCCTCGTCGAGGTACTGCAGCAGGACCTGGAGGTGGGGGACGGTGCGGCGGCAGCCGGTGAGGCCGAAGCACATCTTGCCGTCGTAGGAGGTGCAGGTGATGTTGAGTGCCATCCCGTTGATCGGGATGGAGAGGGGGTAGGTGCCGGTGAGCTTCGCGCCGTTCCAGTAGTGGGTGGTGCGAGGGCCGGGGACGTTGCTGACGATGAGGTTGTAGGGCGGGCGGACGATGCCCTGCATCCGGAGGAACGGGCCCAGGATGGCGGGCGCCTGCCCGAGGGCGCTCATCGCCAGGATCTGCGTCGGCGTCATCACCGAGAGGCTGTCCTTGCCGTCCTTCATCGAGCGGTGGATCGCCTCCAGGCGGTCGGCCGGGTCGGGCAGGTGGGTGCCGAGCTGCACCATCACCGATCCGACCGCGTTGCCGCCGTCGGCCGACGCGAGCTGCGACTGCTTGGCGTTGAGGCCGACCGGCACCATCGAGATCAGCGTGGTGTCGGGGAGCGCGTCGAGGTCGAGCAGGTAGGTCCGCATCGCGCCGCTGACCATCGCCAGCACCACGTCGTTGATGGTGGTGCCGGTCGCCTTGCCGACCGCGCGCAGCCGCTCGACAGGCCAGTCCTGGGCGGCGAAGCGGCGCGAGCCGGTGATGTTCTGGTTGAGCATCGTGCGGGGCGCGTAGAGCGAGAGGGCGGAGGTCTCGTTGCGCACGCTCTTGTTGAGGGTGCGGACCAGCGCGCCGGGCATGCCGGCAGCCTCCGACGCGATCGCGAGCGCCGTACGCAGCGTGGCGGCCGTGACGTCCGACAGCGAGGTGTCGCCGCTGCTGGCGGGCTCCTCGCGAGGCGCGCGCGGGCGCATCGCCCACGGGGCGGGCATGTCGCGCTCGTCGGGGTCGGTCGACAGCACGCTCGCGAGCAGGCGCATCGCCGAGACGCCGTCGACGAGGGCGTGGTGGGTCTTGGTGTACATGGCCACCCGGCCGTCGCGGAGGCCCTCGATGACGGTGGCCTCCCACAGCGGACGCTCCCAGGCCAGACGGGTGCTGTGCAGCCGCGAGCAGAGCTCCAGCAGCTCCCGGATGCGCCCGGGCTTGGGCAGTGCGCTGTGGCGGACGTGGTGCTCGATGTCGAACTGCTCGTCGGGCACCCAGACCAGCTGGCCGGCCGTACGGGCCGAGCGGTGCGGGTGCTTGAGGAAGAGCGGCGCGACCTGCTCGACGTCGCGCATCTGCTCGTACATCTCGCGGACGTAGCCGCGGCCCGCGCCCTCCGGCTTCTCGAAGAGCTGGAGGCCGCCGACGTGCATCGGCATGTTGCGGTTCTCGGCGAGCAGGAAGCCGGTCGCGGTCGGGTCGATCGGGTCCACCACTGGCTGCTCCTCCGTCTGGGCCTCGGGCCGCGGAACGGCGAGGTCCGGGCATCCTCTCGCCCCCGGGCGAGCGCCACAAGGGCAGTGCGCGGCCTCAGGACTCCAGCGAATGGGCCAGCTCGTCGACCAGGGCGTCGACGACCGCGACGAGGTCGCCGCCGGACTCGTGGGCGACCGCCCGCTGGCGCTGGTACGACGCACCCCGGACGGGGATGTCGGCGACGGTGCGCAGCTCGGCCTCGCACCCGAGCCGCTTGGCCACGGGCGTGAGGTGCTCGAGCAGGTCGTCGAGGTCCTCGGTGACCAGGCGCTCGCGGTTGCGGTCGTCGAGGATGACGATCGCGTCGAGGCCGTAGCGGGCGGCGCGCCACTTGTTCTCCTGCACCTGCCACGGCGGCAGGGTCGGCAGGTCCTCGCCGGCGGCGAGCCGCGAGTCGAGGTCGACGACGAGGCAGTGGACGAGAGCGGTGAGGGCGCCGAGCTCGCCGAGGTCGGACATCCCGTCGCAGACGCGGTGCTCGAGGGTGCCGAGGTGCGGCGCGGGGCGCAGGTCCCACCGCACGTCGGCCATCGAGTCGATGATCCCGGTGGTGGTCTGGTCGGCGATGCACTTCTCGAACTCGGCCCACGTGTCGAACGCGAACGGCAGCCCGGCGGTGGGGAGCTGCTGGAACATCAGCGCGCGGTTGGACGCGTAGCCGGTGTCCTGCCCGGCCCAGATCGGGGAGCTGGCCGAGAGCGCGAGGAGGTGGGGGTACGTCGTCAGCATCGACGCCAGGACCGGCATCACCCGGTCGCGCTCGGGCATCCCCACGTGCACGTGGACGCCCCAGATCAGCATCTGGCGGCCCCACCACTGCGTGCGGTTGATCAGCTCGGCGTAGCGGTGGCCCTCGGTGAGCTGCTGGTGCGACCAGTCGGCGAACGGGTGCGACCCGGCGCCGAGGAGGTCGACGCCGAGCTCAGCGGCCGCGGGCCTGACGACGGCCAGGGTGTCGCGCAGGTCGGCGACGGCCTCGCCGGTGGTGTCGCAGATCCCGGTGACCACCTCGATGGTGTTGCGCAGCAGCTCCTTGTGCAGCCGCTCGGGCCGGTCGAGCCGGCCGCCGGCGAGCTCGTGCACCTCGGAGGCGACGCTGACGAGGTCGCGGCTGGTCCGGTCGACGAGCGCGAACTCC
>DATIAJ010000152.1:0-2627 GCA_035458105.1 Nocardioides sp.
CGTCGAGGACCGGCCGAGGTGGATGGCGGTCGCGACGCCGGTGACGGTGCCCGAGGTCGCCGCACGGTGGTGGGTGGCGTTGATGTCGACCCCGACGGCGATCTTGGCGGGATAGGCGTGGATGGCCGACCCGATCGAGCCGAGGGTCTCGGCGAGCACGACCGACGCGCCGCCGTGCAGGAGGCCGAAGGGCTGGGTGTTGCCCTCGACCGGCATGGTCGCCACGACCCGCTCCGCGGCCACCTCGACCAGCTGGACGCCCATCTTGTCGTTGAGCCGCCCGTTGCCGTCGGGCATGAAGTCGATCAGCTCCTCGACGCTCAGCCCGGCCAGAGTCTGTGGAGTCGTCATGGCGCCCATTCTGCTGTCGGTCGCGACGGATAGAGTCGGCGGGTGCCTGAGACGAGCGAGACGACCCGCCCCCGCCTCCTGCTGCTGGACGGCCACTCACTGGCCTACCGGGCGTTCTTCGCGCTGCCGGTGGAGAACTTCGCGACCGCCTCCGGGCAGCACACCAACGCGGTCTACGGCTTCACCTCGATGCTCGTCAACGTGCTGCGCGACGAGCAGCCGACCCACGTGGCGGTGGCGTTCGACAAGTCGCGCCAGACCTTCCGCCTGGAGGAGTACAGCGACTACAAGGCCAAGCGCAACAAGACCCCCGACGAGTTCGGGAGCCAGCTGCCGCTGATCCGGAGGGTGCTCGACGCGCTCCACATCCAGCACCTGTCGATGGAGGGCTACGAGGCCGACGACATCATCGCGACCCTCGCGACCCAGGCGCTCGCGGAGGGGATGCAGGTCCTGATCATGACCGGCGACCGCGACTCCATCCAGCTCGTCACCGACGACTCCACCGTGCTCTACACGATGCGGGGGGTGAGCGAGCTGGCGCGGTTGACGCCCGCCGCGGTCCAGGAGAAGTACGGCGTCCCTCCTCACCGCTATCCCGAGCTCGCGGCGATCGTGGGGGAGACCTCCGACAACCTGCCGGGCGTGCCGGGCGTCGGCCAGGGCTACGCGGCGAAGTGGATCAACCAGTTCGACGGCCTCGACAACGTCATCGCCCGGGCCGACGAGATCACCGGCAAGAAGGGCGAGGCGCTGCGCGCCCACCTCGGCGACGTCATCCGCAACCGCCGGCTCAACGCCCTCGTGCGCGACCTGACCCTGCCGGTGCGTCCCGACGGGCTGGCCCGGCAGCAGTGGGACCGCACGGCCGGCCTCGAGCTCCTCGACGAGCTGGAGTTCCGGGGCGAGCTGCGCACCCGGCTGCTCGACACGATCGACCCCGACCCGGGCGACGTGGCCGAGGCCGAGTCCGGCTTCGAGCTCGACGGGCGCCGCCTGGGCGCGGGCGAGGCCGCGACGTGGCTCGCCGAGCACGCACCCGCCGGCACACGGGTGGGCGTGTCGGTGCAGGGCAGCTGGCGTGCCGGCACGGGCGAGGTGCTCTCGCTCGCCGTGGCGACCCGCGAGGGGCAGGCGGCCTGGATCGATGTGGCCGAGATCAGCACCGACGACGACGCAGCGGTCGCGGCGTGGCTGGCCGATCCGGAGCGGCCCAAGGCCGTCCACGACGCCAAGGGGCCGAGGCTTGCCCTCGCTGCGCGCGGGTGGGAGCTGGCCGGCCTCGAGGTCGACACGGCGCTCGCGGCCTACCTCGTCCAGCCCGACCAGCGCTCCTACGACCTCGCCGACCTGACCCTGCGCTACCTCAAGCGCGAGCTGCGCCAGGACACCGTCGACGCCGACCAGCTCAGCTTCGACGCGATGGACGACACGACGGCCAGCGACACCGCGATGCTGACCGCCCGGGCGGTCCTCGACCTCGCCGACGCGCTCGACGACGCGGTCGAGGAGCACGGCGGCACCCGCCTCCTGCGCGAGGTCGAGCTCCCGCTCATCGCCACCCTCGCCCGCATGGAGCAGGTGGGCATCGCGGTCGACATCGACTACCTCGAGGCCCTGGAGTCGGAGTTCAGCGACCAGGTGCGGGCTGCGGCGACCGACGCCTACGACGTCATCGGCAAGGAGATCAACCTCGGCTCGCCCAAGCAGCTGCAGGTGGTGCTCTTCGACGAGCTCGACATGCCCAAGACCAAGCGCACCAAGACCGGCTACACCACCGACGCCGACGCCCTGCAGCAGCTCTTCGAGAAGACCGAGCACCCCTTCCTGCAGCACCTGCTGCGCCACCGCGACGTGATCCGGCTGCGCCAGACGGTCGAGGGCCTGCTCAAGACCGTCGCCTCCGACGGCCGCATCCACACGACCTACAACCAGATCATCGCCGCGACGGGCCGGCTCTCGAGCACCGACCCCAACCTGCAGAACATCCCGATCCGCACCGAGGCCGGTCGCCGCATCCGTGAGGGCTTCGTGGTCGGCCCCGAGGGCGAGTCGTTGATGACGGCCGACTACAGCCAGGTCGAGATGCGGATCATGGCCCACCTGTCGGAGGACGCGCTGCTCATCGAGGCGTTCCGTTCCGGGCAGGACTTCCACTCCATCACCGCCGCCCGCGTCTTCGGCGTCGCGGCCGAGGACGTCAGCGTCGAGCAGCGCGCCAAGATCAAGGCGATGAACTACGGCCTCGCCTACGGCCTGTCCGCCTTCGGCCTCTC
>DATIAJ010000153.1:0-10873 GCA_035458105.1 Nocardioides sp.
GCGGGGAGCCTTCTCGCAACTTCGTCGGGACCGGCCCGTAACCACCCCCGGCAGAGGTCGTTGGGCCGGGTGAGGGGCCCGGCAGTCATGCTCCCTCCCAAGGGCCGGGTCTCTCGTCTCGGCAACTGTTCGCAGTGGCTGGGAGCCAAGCCCCAGGGCCCGATCACCCTCCCTCCCCGATCGGGCCCTGGGGCGATTTCGTGCCAGGCCCGTCCCGATCTCGGCCCGGGGTTGCCCGCCGATAGACTCGGCGCGTGACGCAGCCTGGAGAGCACGACCTGGTCCTCGTCGTCGACTTCGGGGCGCAGTACGCCCAGCTGATCGCGCGGCGCGTCCGCGAGGCGCGGGTCTACTCCGAGATCGTGCCGCACACCATGCCGGTGGCGGACATGCTCGCGCGCAGGCCGAAGGCGATCATCCTCTCCGGCGGTCCGTCGAGCGTGTACGCCGAGGGCGCGCCGGGCATCGACTCCGGTGTCTTCACGGCCGGGGTGCCGGTCTTCGGCATGTGCTACGGCTTCCAGCTCATGGCCAAGGGCCTCGGCGGCGAGGTCGCCCACACCGGCGCGCGCGAGTACGGACGTACGCCGGTCTCCGTCTCCGAGCCGGGCACCCTCCTCGAGGGCATCCCGGCCGAGCACAAGGTCTGGATGTCGCACGGCGACTCCGTGGCGAAGGCCCCCGAGGGCTTCACCGTGCTCGCCTCCACCGCGGACACCCCGGTCGCCGCCTTCGAGGACGTGGGCCGCGGCCTCGCCGGCGTCCAGTGGCACCCCGAGGTGCTGCACTCCGAGCACGGCCAGAAGGTGCTCGAGCACTTCCTGCACCACATCGCCGGCGCCCGCCAGACGTGGACGATGCTCAACATCGCCGAGGAGCAGATCGAGCGCGTCCGCGAGCAGATCGGCGACACCGGACTCGCCATCTGCGGGCTCTCCGGCGGCGTCGACTCCGCCGTCGCGGCCGCCATCGTGCAGCGCGCCATCGGCGACCGCCTCCACTGCGTCTTCGTCGACCACGGCCTGCTCCGCGAGGGTGAGGCCGAGCAGGTCGAGCGCGACTTCGTCGCCGCGACCGGCGTCAACCTCCACGTCTACGACGCGCGCGAGACCTTCCTCGCCGCCCTCGCCGGGGTCACCGACCCGGAGGAGAAGCGGAAGGTCATCGGTCGCGAGTTCATCCGCGCCTTCGAGGCCGCCGAGGTCGAGGTGCTCGGCGAGGCGGCCGAGCACGGCGACAAGGTGGGGTTCCTCGTGCAGGGCACGCTCTACCCCGACGTGGTCGAGTCCGGCGGCGGAGCCGGCACGTCCAACATCAAGTCCCACCACAACGTCGGCGGCCTGCCCGAGGACCTCGAGTTCGCGCTGGTCGAGCCGCTGCGCACGCTCTTCAAGGACGAGGTCCGTCTCGTCGGCGAGCAGCTCGGCCTGCCGGCGGAGATGGTGTGGCGCCAGCCGTTCCCCGGCCCGGGCCTCGGCATCCGGATCATCGGCGAGGTCACGGCCGACCGCCTCGACATCCTCCGCCGCGCCGACGCGATCGCCCGCCAGGAGCTCACCCGCGCGGGCCTCGACCGCGACATCTGGCAGATGCCCGTCGTGCTCCTCGCCGACGTCCGCTCCGTCGGCGTCCAGGGCGACGGTCGCACCTACGGCCACCCCGTCGTGATCCGGCCCGTCACCTCCGAGGACGCGATGACCGCCGACTGGGCCCGCCTGCCGTACGACGTGATGGAGCGCATCTCCACCCGCATCACCAACGAGGTGGCCGAGGTCAACCGGGTCACCGTCGACATCACCTCCAAGCCCCCGGGCACCATCGAGTGGGAGTGAGCCAGCCAGCTCCTCGTCCGCGCACGCGCAACGTAGGCAGTTCGCCAGCCCACCCGTCGCGTCGAGCGTGACCGGTCAAGGCAGGACACCGAACTGCCTACGTTGGTGGCGACGCGAGCCGATGACGAGCCCGGTGAGGAGGGTGGCCAGCACGGCGAGCGCGAGGGCGTACGTCGCGAGCCGGCCGCTGCGGCGTACGAGCGCGTAGAGCGCCAGCGGCAGGGCGGCGACCACCCCGGTGGCGAGGAGCAGCAGTCGCGTCAGGTCCGGGTCCGTGGAGCGGCCGAAGCCAGCACGACGCCGAGGACGACGAGCGCCGCGGCCAAGGGTGCGGAGACGGGACGCGGGTCCATCCGCGTCACCCTGCCACGTCGTCAGAAGCGCGGGATGGAGGGAGCCGCGGGGTGCGTGTCGTCGAGCGCAGGGTCGCCAGCAGGGAGGGTGCCTTCGAACCACTCGTCGCGCTTCCAGTCCGGCGCCGGCGGCTGCTCGCCCGCGACAGGCACGAAGACGGACCGATGGGCAGAGCCGTGGGTGTGGACGTAGCGGCGGCAGTTGGGGAACACGGCGCGGGCGCGCACGCGCACGACCAGCTTGGCGCCCGGGAAGTCCGCGACGAGCGGGTCGTCGGGGTCGACCGACGCCTCTCCGTTCACCCGCAGCCGCGAGCCGTGGGAGAAGTCGATGAAGAGCAGCCCGACGAGGGGGTTCTCGGTGACGTTGCCCGCGGTGAGGAACATCCCGTTGCCGTCGTACAGGGGGAACGCCAGCGTGGAGGCGTCGACCACGCGGACGAAGCCCGGATCGCCGCCCTTGTAGGAGCACTGCGGCTGGCCGCTGGCGTCGGCGGTGGCGAGGAAGAACATGTCGCGCGCCTCGATGAAGTCGCGGAACGCCGTGAGGTCGTCGCCGGCGACGCTGGCCAGGCGGTCGGCGAGCCGCCGCGTGTCGAAGCGGTCCTGCAGGTCGCGGTGCGAGTCTCGGTAGTCCATGGCACGCCTCCTGCACCGAGGATGGCACCGCTGACGAGGGTCGCGGAAGAGTGGTCGCCGACGACTAGGTTGATCGCATGCCCAGAGCCCTCCACCACCTGGACCTCTGGGTCGACGACGTCACGACCGCCGAGGGGGAGTGGGGCTGGCTGCTCGCGGCCTGCGGTTGGCAGCGCGAGGAAGGGAGTCTGTCGTGGGCGCACCCCGACGGCACCTACCTCTTCATGGAGCACTCGCCCGACCAGCACGGTCAGCACGACCGGCTGCGTCCGGGCGTCAACCACCTCGCGATGACCGTCGAGACGCGTGAGGAGCTCGACCGCATGCGCGCGGAGTCGACGGAGCACGGCTGGCACGAGATGTACGCCGACCGCTATCCGCACGCCGGCGGAGAGGCGCACACCGCGCTCTACCTGGAGGGTTCGGAGGGCTTCGAGGTGGAGGTCGTCGTCGGGGACTGAACCACCCCCCTCGCGACCGTTGACGGCCCACGGTGCGCGCAGTCCACTGGAAGTCCACCGAATCCTGGCCGGTGCCGGACCTGGGCTTCACCGCCTACTTCACCGACACCGAGGGCAACGTGGTGGGGCTCTGGGAGGACGCCTGAGCTCGGGGGCACCCTCACAGGGGTGTTCGCGCCCGACCTCGCCCGGGTCTAGGTTGCTGGGTGGCCCAAACTGAACAACCGCCGACGCTCGGGAGGCACGCGTGTCCGACACCCTGATCGACGCGACCTGGCTGGACTACCTGCTGGTCGCGATCTACTTCGGCTTCGTCCTCGGCATCGGCGTGATGGCCCGGCGGTCCGTGTCGGACTCGATCGACTTCTTCCTCTCGGGGCGTTCGCTCCCGGCCTGGGTGACCGGTCTGGCGTTCATCTCCGCCAACCTCGGTGCCGTCGAGATCATGGGCATGTCCGCCAACGGCGCGGAGTTCGGCATCCCGACCGTGCACTACTTCTGGGTCGGCGCCGTCCCCGCGATGCTGTTCCTCGGCGTCGTGATGATGCCGTTCTACTACGGCTCGAAGGTCCGCTCGGTCCCGGAGTTCATGTTCAAGCGGTTCGGCACCGGGGCCCACCTGGTCAACGCCATCAGCTTCGCCGTCGCCCAGCTGCTGATCGCGGGCGTCAACCTCGCGCTGCTCGCGGGCATCCTCCACGCACTGCTCGGCTGGCCGATCTGGATCGCCCTCGTGGTCGCCGGCGCGATCGTGCTGTCCTACATCACCCTCGGCGGCCTGAGCGCGGCGATCTACAACGAGGTCCTCCAGTTCTTCGTCATCGTCGCCTCGCTGCTGCCGCTGACCCTGATCGGCCTGAACCGGGTCGGTGGCTGGGACGGCCTCAACGACAAGATCACCGCAGCTGCCGACGGCGCGCCGGCCGACGCGGCGGTCGCCCCGGCGAGCCAGCAGCTCGAGTCGTGGCCCGGCCAGGCCCTGTCCGGGTTCGACTCCCCGCTCTTCTCCGTGATCGGCATCGTCTTCGGCCTCGGCTTCGTGCTGTCCTTCGGCTACTGGACGACCAACTTCGTCGAGGTCCAGCGGGCGATGGCGTCCGACTCGATCTCCTCGGCCCGCAAGACGCCGATCATCGGCTCCTTCCCCAAGATGTTCATCCCCTTCATCGTGATCGTGCCGGGCATGGTCTCCGCGGTCCTGGTGCAGGAGATGATCGACCTGAAGAACGGTGGCAGTCCGGAAGGCGGGGCGAGCGGCGAGGGAGTGGCGTACAACGACGCGCTGCTCCTGCTGATGCGTGACGTGCTGCCCAACGGCCTCCTCGGCCTGGCCATCGCCGGACTGCTGGCTGCGTTCATGGCGGGCATGGCGGCCAACATCTCGGCGTTCAACACCGTCTTCTCCTACGACCTGTGGCAGCGCTACATCCGCAAGGACCACAGCGACGACTACTACCTGCGGATCGGACGCCTCGCCACCATCGCGGCGACCGTCATCGCGGTCTTCACCGCCCGGATCGCGATGGGCTACGACAACGTCATGGACTACCTCCAGACGCTGTTCGGGTTCTTCAACGCGCCGCTGTTCGCGACGTTCATCCTCGGCATGTTCTGGAAGCGGATGACGCCGACCGCGGCGTGGGTCGGCCTCGTCGCCGGCACCCTCGCAGCCGTCGCCGTCGACCGCCTGGCCGCTGCCGGGGTCATCGACCTGCCGGGCCAGGGCGCGGCCTTCCTCGCCGCGTCGACGGCCTTCGTCGTCGACTTCATCCTCAGCATCGTCGTGTCGTTGGTGACCAAGCCCAAGCCCTACTCCGAGCTCAAGGGCCTGGTCTACTCCGAGACACCGCGCGAGGACCTCGTCGACCCGCACGAGGCGTCCTACCCCTGGTACCGCCGCACGCTCCCGCTCGCCGGCATCGCGCTCGCGATGGTCATCGTCCTCAACGCCGCCTTCTGAGAGGGGCCACCATGTCCGACACGTCCGGCACGTCCGATGACGCCCGTGCACCGCACAAGGCCGGCGCCTTCGACATCCGCAACATCATCGGCGCCCTCATGGGCCTCTACGGCGTCATCCTCGCGCTCGCCGGCATCTTCGCCGATCCGGAGCTGGAGAAGACCGGAGGCGTCAACGCCAACCTGTGGACCGGGCTGGCGTTGATCGCGGTCGCCGCGGTCTTCATCGGGTGGGCGCGGCTACGGCCCATCGTCGTGCCGGAGGACTTCGACCGGCCCGACGACGACCCGACCCGCCCGGCGCCGCAGCGGAAGCGCCCCCCGGCGCAGTGACGCGGGTCTAGGGTCTCCGCATGGAGAGCCTCGACCACCTCGTCGGTGGTCTCGCGAGCGAGCTCGACGCGCGCCTCGCGGACGTCGACGCAGCGCTCGCGGCCCACTACCCGGGCGAGCGCGCCGGGCGCCAGCCCGTGCACACGGTGTACGTCCCGGCCGACCGCTTCCACCCGGGCCTGGCCGGCGACCACGGAGCGGCGGCACTCGCCGCGGCGGAGCAGCACGAGGGCCGACTGCTGGCACTCCTCGACGGGGACCGCGACCTGCTGTCGCTGGTGCGCGCGAAGCTCGGGCGCGAGCCTGTCGAGGACCTGCGCATCGACTTCGAGGACGGCTACGGCACCCGATCCGACGACGAGGAGGACGGCGACGTACGACGCGCGGCGCGCGACCTGCGGGCCGCGCTGGAGGCGGGGACGGCGGCGCCGTTCACCGGCATCAGGTTCAAGGGGTTCGAGGCTCCGACCCGGGCCCGCGGCGTACGCACCCTGACGCTCTTCCTCGCCTCGCTGGTCGAGGAGGGCCCGTTGCCGCAGGCGTTCGTCGTCACGCTGCCCAAGGTCACCGCGGTGGAGCAGGTGGAGGCGCTCGTCCACGTGGCGGCGCGGCTCGAGTCCGAGCTGGGTCTCGACGACAGCACCCTGCGCTTCGAGATCCAGGTGGAGACGCCGCAGTCGATCCTCGGACCCGACGGCAGCGCGCTCGTCGCGCGGATGGTGCACGCCTCGGCCGGTCGCTGCACCGGCCTGCACTACGGCACGTACGACTACTCCGCGGCCTGTGGCATCGCCGCGGCCCACCAGAGCCTGGAGCACCCCGCCGCCGACCACGCGAAGGCGGTCATGCAGGCGGCTGCGGCCGGCACCGGCGTACGCCTCTCCGACGGCTCGACCAACGTGCTGCCGGTCGGTGGCCCCGACGAGGTCACCGCCGCGTGGGCCAACCACCTGCGGCTCGTACGCCGGTCGCTGGCGCGCGGCTTCTACCAGGGGTGGGACCTCCACCCGGCGCAGCTGCCGACGCGGTTCGCGGCGACGTTCGGCTTCTACCGCGACGGCTTCGCGAGCGCGGCCGACCGGCTGCGCACCTACGTCGAGCGTCGCGACTCCGGCGTCCTCGACGAGCCGGCGACCGCCCGGGCGCTCGCGGACTTCCTGCTGCGCGGCACCGACTGCGGTGCCCTGTCGCAGGACGAGGTGACCGCGAGGACCGGGCTGGACGCGCACCGGCTCGCACGGCTGGCGCACCGCGCCCACGGACAGGAAGGCTGAGGCATGGGGATCGTGCTGGGACCGAACCGCTACGGCAAGGCGGAGTCGCGCGTCGTACGCATCGTGCGCGACACCGAGCGTCACGAGATCCGCGACCTCAACGTGTCGACCTCGCTGCACGGCGACTTCGCGGCCGCGCACACCGACGGTGACCAGTCGCAGGTGCTGCCCACCGACACCCAGAAGAACACGGCCTTCGCCTTCGCCAAGCGGCATGGCGTCGCCTCGCCCGAGGACTACGCGATCGCGCTCGGCGGCCGCCTGCTCGAGGCCACACCGGCCGCAGAGGGTGCCGTGGTGCAGGTCGAGGAGTACGCGTGGGACCGGATCCCGGTCAACGGCTTCGGCCACGACCACGCGTTCGTGCGTCGTGGTGGCGAGGTGCGCACCACGGTGGTGGAGGTGACGTCGGCCGGTGCGGCGGTCACGTCCGGGCTCAAGGACCTGGTGGTGCTGAAGTCCACCGGCTCGGAGTTCAAGGGCTTCCTCCGCGACGAGTACACGACGCTCCCCGACGCCGACGACCGCATCCTCGCCACGGCCCTCCGCGCCGAGTGGCGCTACCGCCACGGCGCGCGACCCGGGTGGGGCACGACGTACGAGTCGGTGCGGGCGCTGCTGCTCGAGACCTTCGCCACGACCTACAGCCGGGCGCTGCAGGAGACGCTGTACGCCATGGGGCGCGCCGTGCTCGAGGCCCACGACGACATCGAGTCGATCGGCTTCTCCGCGCCCAACAAGCACCACTTCCTGGTCGACCTCGAGCCGTTCGGGCTCGACAACCCGGGCGAGGTCTTCATCGCGGCCGACCGGCCCTACGGGCTGATCGAGGCCGTGGTCGTGCGGGAGGAGTCGTGAGCCTCGAGACCTTCAACGCCGCGACGGAGGACGACGCCCGTGGACTCCTGCTCACCTGCCTCGACGCGCCCGTCTGGGCCGACCGGGTGGTGGCCGGTCGGCCCTACGACACCGTCGGCGAGGTCGAGGCCGCCATGGTCGCGGCATCGGCGACCATCTCCGACGAGGAGCTCGAGCAGGCACTGGCCCGGCACCCGAGGATCGGCGAGCGCGCCGACGCCGACCGGCACGACGCCGCCCACTCGACGCGCGAGCAGTCCGGCGTCGACCGCGACGACGCCGACCTCGCCCGCCGGCTCGCGGACGGCAACAGGGCCTACGAGGAGCGCTTCGGCCGGGTCTTCATCGTCCGCGCGGCGGGCCGCGACGGGCACGACATCCTCGAGCACCTGCAGCAGCGCCTCGACAACAGCGACGATCTCGAGCGCGCCGCGACGATCGACCAGCTGACCCAGATCGCGGTCCTGCGGATGAGGGAGATGATGTCCTGATGGCGACGTTGAGCACCCACGTCCTCGACACCGCGGCCGGACGGCCCGCCGAGGGCCTGCGCATCACCCTGGAGTCGGCCGACGGGAACGTCCTCGCCGAGGCGCTCACCGACGCGGACGGTCGGGTCGGCACCCTCGCCGCGGACCTCGTCGCCGAGGACCACGTCCTGCGGTTCGACACGGGCGGGTGGTTCGCCGCGCGGGGCGAGACCGCGTTCTACCCCGAGGTGGTGGTCACGTTCACCGTCGTCGACGACGGGCACTACCACGTGCCGCTCCTGCTGAGCCCCTTCGGCTACTCCACCTACCGGGGCAGCTGAGCGTGGCGGACGGGACCGAGGCGGACGTCGTGGTCCGTGCCCGCCGGGCGGTCGTCGGTGGCGTGGAGCGCCCGGTCGCCGTCGGCATCCGCGCGGGGCGCATCGTCGCCGTGGCGGCGTACGACGAGCTGGTCGGCGCCGAGACCGTCGTGCTGGCCGACGACGAGGTGCTGCTGCCGGGGCTGGTCGACACCCACGTTCACGTCAACGAGCCGGGCCGCACCGACTGGGAGGGCTTCGCCAGCGCCACGCGGGCCGCGGCCGCCGGCGGCGTCACCACGATCGTCGACATGCCGCTCAACAGCATCCCGCCCACCACGACGCTCGCGGCGCTGGAGGAGAAGCGCCGCGTCGCGGCCGGCCAGGTGTGGGTGGACGTCGGCTTCTGGGGCGGCGCCGTCCCGGGCAACGTCCCCGACCTGGCCCCGCTCCACGAGGCCGGGGTCCTCGGCTTCAAGTGCTTCCTGCTCGACTCCGGGGTGGAGGAGTTCCCCCACCTCGCGCCGGGCGAGCTCGCCGACGCGATGGCCGAGACCGCACGGATCGGCTCACTGATGATCGTGCACGCCGAGGACGCCGACGAGATCGCCGAGTGCGCCCACGGCACGGCCTACCGCGGCTTCCTGGAGAGCCGCCCCGACGCGGCGGAGGAGCGGGCGATCCGGCTCGTCGTCGACACGGCCCGCCGCACCGGCGGGCGGGCCCACGTCGTGCACCTCAGCGCCGCTGGCGCGGTGCCGATCCTGCGGGCCGCGCGGGCCGACGGTGTCGACGTCACGGTGGAGACCTGCCCGCACTACCTCCACTTCGACGCGGCGACGATCGCCGACGGCGCCACCGAGCTCAAGTGCTGCCCACCGATCCGTGGCGCGACCAACCGCGACGCCCTGTGGCAGGCACTCGTCGACGGCGACATCGACCTCGTCGTCAGCGACCACTCGCCGTGCACCGCCGACCTCAAGGTCCGCGACACCGGTGACTTCGCCGCAGCCTGGGGCGGGATCGCCTCGCTCCAGCTCGGCCTGCCGGTCGTCTGGACGGGCGCCCGCGAGCGCGGCGTACCTCTCGCCGACGTGGTGCGCTGGATGGCCACCGCGCCGGCACGACGCGTCGGCCTGCCCGGCAAGGGCGAGATCGTCGTCGGCGCCGACGCCGACCTCTGCGTGTTCGCACCCGACGAGCAGTGGGTCGTCGACCCCGCCGCGCTGCACCACAAGAACCCGGTCTCGCCCTATGCCGGGCGTACGCTCACCGGCACCGTCCGCGCCACCTGGCTGCGCGGGGCGCCGATCAAGGTCGCCGACGCCCCGCGCGGGCGCCTGCTGAGAAGGGGAGCGTGATGACCTACTACGTGCCGAGGGGCGGGTTGCCGGCGCAGACCGAGTTGACCACCGGGCAGTCCGGCCGCGCGGTCTTCACCGAGGCGTACGCCGTCATCCCGCGCGGCACGCTCAGCGACATCACCGCCAGTCGGTTGCCGCACTGGGACGACACCCGGCTGTGGGTGATCGCCCGGCCGCTGTCCGGCTTCGCCGAGACGTTCTCCTGGTACGTCGTCGAGGTGGCGGCGGGCGGCGGGTCGGACCGGCCCGACGACGACCCCGACGCCGAGTCCGTGCTCCTCGTCGTCGACGGGGCTGCCGAGCTCCGCACAGGGGACGACGTGCACACGGTGCGGCCCGGGACGTACGCATTCCTCCCGCCCGGCGCGACGTGGTCGCTGCACGCCACGGGGGAGTCGGCGACGTTCCACTGGATCCGCAAGGCCTACGAGCGTGTCGACGGCGTCGAGGTGCCCGAGCCGTTCGTGGTGCACGAGGACGACGTGGCGGTCGAGCCGATGCCCGACACCGGTGGCGCCTGGGGCACGCAGCGCTTCGTCGACCCGCTCGACGTGCGCCACGACATGCACGTCAACATCGTGAGCTTCGAGCCGGGCGGTGCCATCCCGTTCCCGGAGACCCACGTGATGGAGCACGGGCTCTACGTCCTCGAGGGCAAGGCCGTCTACCTGCTCAACCAGGACTGGGTCGAGGTGGAGGCGGGCGACTTCATGTGGCTGCGCGCCTTCTGCCCGCAGGCCTGCTACGCCGGCGGGCCCGGGCGGTTCCGCTACCTGCTCTACAAGGACGTCAACCGGCACCCGCGGCTGTGGCCCCAACCGGACGTCCGGCGGTGACGGTTCTCACTGCTGATATGACCCAGGTCACGTAGCATGGTCGGTGGCAGGTCGTCGTTCGGCATGGACAACCGGCGGCCCGTGACTCCCTGAACCATGCGCCTGATGGCTTGCCCGAGGGGAGAGCACGTGCCGGATCCGCAGGTCACCGTCAACGGGCAGCCGCGCCCGCTC
>DATIAJ010000154.1:0-15406 GCA_035458105.1 Nocardioides sp.
GGCCGGCCGGGGATCCCTGACGCGGACGTACGACGTCAGGCGACGCGGCCCTTGGGCGAGTTCTCCGCCGTCATCTTCGGGTCGCGGATGACGACCGAGCCGAGGGCGTCGTCGATGCGCTTCATCACGTCGTCGTCGAGCTTCACGCCGGCGGCCTTGACGTTGTCGGCGACCTGCTCGGGGCGCGAGGCGCCGACGAGGGCGGCGGCGACGTTGTCGTTCTGCAGCACCCAGGCGATGGCGAGCTGGGCCATGGACAGGCCGCAGTCCTCCGCGATCGGCTCGAGGTCCTGCACCGCGGTGAGCACCTCGTCGCGCATGAAGCGCGAGATCATGTCGGCGCCGCCCTTGGCGTCGGTGGCGCGCGAACCCTCGGGCGGGGCCTGCCCGGGCTTGTACTTGCCGGTGAGCACGCCCTGCGCGATGGGGCTCCACACGATCTGCGAGACGCCGAGCTCGCGCGACGTCGGGACGACCTCGTCCTCGATGACACGCCAGAGCATGGAGTACTGCGGCTGGCTGGAGATCAGCTGGAAGCCGAGCTCCCTCGACAGCTCGACGCCGGCGCGGATCTGGTCGGCCGTCCACTCGCTGACGCCGATGTAGAGCGCCTTGCCCTGGCGGACGATGTCGGCGAACGCCTGCATCGTCTCCTCGAGCGGCGTCTCCACGTCGTAGCGGTGTGCCTGGTAGAGGTCGACGTAGTCGGTCTGGAGGCGCTGCAGCGAGCCGTTGATCGACTCCATGATGTGCTTGCGCGAGAGACCGGTGTCGTTCTTGCCCTTGGGGCCGGTCGGCCAGTAGACCTTGGTGAAGATCTCGAGCGACTCGCGGCGCTCCCCCTTCAGCGCCTCACCGAGGACGGTCTCCGCCGCGGTGTTGGCGTAGACGTCCGCGGTGTCGAAGGTCGAGATGCCCTCGTCGAGCGCGGCGCGCACGCACTGCGTGGCGATGTCGTTCTCGACCTGGGAGCCGTGGGTGAGCCAGTTGCCGTAGGTGATCTCGGAGATCTTCAGTCCGCTGTTGCCGAGGTATCGGAATTCCATTCCTCCGACACTAGCGAGGCGTCGTGCGGAGCCCCGCCCGGAGGGGCGGGCTCAGTCCAGGACGACGAGGACGTCGCCGTCCTGCACGACATCGCCCTCGGTCACCTTGATCGCGGTGACAGTGCCGCCGCGCTCGGCGAGCATCGGGATCTCCATCTTCATCGACTCCAGCAGCACGACGGTGTCGCCGGCCTCGACGCGGTCGCCCTCGGCGACCTCGATGGTGAGGACGTTGGCGACCAGCTCGGAGACGATCTCGAGGGAGGTGGGGCGGGCCATGGCCCCGACGCTAGCGGTTACCCGGGCGTACGCGCGGATCGAGCCGGCTCAGAGCTCGGCGAAGCGGCGCGGCTCGGGACGGTGCGGACCGGCCTCCTCGGCACGGCGACCGCCGCGACCCTTCGGCCCGGTCAGGGCGAGGTCGGCGCGGATCACCAGCCAGCCGAGGAGGAGGCCGAGGACGAGGGAGTACGCCGCCCGCAGGCCGGCCTCGAGGTAGGAGGTGTCCGGGGAGACCAGCCCCGTCGCGAGTGGGACGGTGGCGGCGACACCGAAGGCGCAGAACCACCAGCCCTGGCGCCGGCGAGCGCGGACGTGGGTGCCCCACACCAGCGCCGGGATGCCGAGCAGCACCACGAGCGGCCGCGGGAACGCGCCGATGCGGGCCGACGTCCAGTCGGCGAAGTCGAGGACCGAGGACACGAAGCTCTGGGCGCCGTAGCGCCGCAACAGCTCGGCGTACGCCAGGGTCGCGAAGAGGACGCCGAGTCCGATGGCGACGACGATCATCCCGCGCCGGCCGAGGCCGTGCAGGCCGGCGCCGAGGCGGTAGACGATCGCCAGGACGAGGACCAGGGCGAGGAGCAGGGCGACGATCTCGAACCGCTCGGTCGCGACGGTGGGCTCGAAGCCGACGGCCGCGAAGGCGGCGACCGCTGCGACGAGGGACGCGATCAGCGCCTCGCGGATCGCCTTGAGGCCGGTGACGGCCGGGACCGTCACCATGACGGCGTACACGCTGCCCACCACGCAGGTCATCACCGCGGCGCCCGTGGGCAGCACTCGGCCGCCGACGAGCAGGCTGGCGACGCCGAGGACCAGGGCCAGGCCCGCGGACACGAGAGCGCGCCCGGCCGTGCGCGTGGCCAGCAGCCACGACAGCGAGGTCACCACCGCGACCGCGCCGACACCGTCGAGCCACTCGGGCGCCGCCGCTGCGTCGCCCACCGCCGCGACGTCACTCAGCACGCCGCTCACGGCCGACCAGCCGAGGGCGGCGGTCCCGAGGATCAGCACGCCGAACCACAGGGCGAGCAGCGAGCGTCGCGGACCGTCGGCGAAGGTCGTCCCCGTCTCGGTGGGAGTGCTCGACGCGGGGGCCGTCACGGGGGCGGGAGCGGGGGGCGCCGCGGGGACCGGCTCGGCGGGTGCCGAGGTCGACGGAGGTGGCGGCGGAGGCGCCGACGGCGGTGCGGCGACGCTCGCGGGCTCGGTCTTCCGGGTACGCCGCAGCCGCGAGGGCGGCCGCTCGGCAGCCCGCTTGCCGCGGGAGGACCCGCGGGGGCTGTCGGAGGTGGGGGAAGACACGACGGATGAGGTTACAGCCGCCGATTGGCGAGCGACGGATTGGTGCGACGGGCCTCGTCGAGGTCGGCACGGTCGAGGACCGCGTCGAGCACCTGCTCGCGCCCGTCCGCCTCGGCGAGGACGTCGCCCAGCGGGCCGAGCACGGCGGAGTGACCGACGTAGCGGGGCTCGGGCTGCCCCGCGCCGACGACGAAGCAGGTGTTCTCGATGGCCCGCGCGGCGAGCAGCGTGCGCCAGTGCGTGACCTTGCGGTCACCGGGCAGCCACGCCGCCGGTACGACGAGGACCTCGGCACCGGCGTCGACCAGGCGCCGCGCGAGCTCGGGGAAGCGCAGGTCGTAGCAGGTCATCAGTCCGACCTGCCAGCCCGCCACCTCGACGACCACCGGCTCGAGGGCGCCGCCGGTGAGGCGGTCGGACTCGCGGTAGCCGAAGGAGTCGTAGAGGTGGATCTTGCGGTACGTCGCCGGGCTGGGGCCGCCGACGACGAGCGTGTTGAACGGGCGGTCGGGGTCGTCCGCGACCTCGAACATCCCGGCCACCACCGTGGAGGACGTCGCGTCCGCGACGCGGGCGACCTCGCGCGCGAACGGTCCGTCGACCGGCTCGGCGAAGGCGCTGACGTCGGACCCGGCCTGCCCGAAGTCACGGGCGAAGGCCTCGGGGAGCACGACCAGGTCCGCGCCCGGCACCACCTCGGCGAGACGGACGCGGTTGGCGTCAGGGTCGAGCCCGCTCGCCCACTGGTGGACACGCACGCGCAGCTGGTCGGGCCGGTCGGACATGGGCCCAGCGTAGGACTGCGAGGATGACGGGATGAACCCTCACCACCCGGCGCGCGCGACCGGCGGGTTCGCGGGCGTGGTGCTGGCCGGCGGCACGGCCGCACGGATGGACGGGGCCGACAAGGCGTCGGTCGAGCTGGCCGGCCGGTCGCTGCTGGAGTACGCCGTCGACGCGCTCGTCGACGCCGACGAGGTCGTGGTCGTCGGCCCGGACACCGTGCGGACCTCCCGGCCGGTGACCTTCGTCGTCGAGGACCCGCCCCGCGGCGGGCCCGTCGCCGGGCTGCTCACCGGGGTCGACGCGCTGATGCGACGACCGCGACTGGTCGGCGTCCTCGCGGTCGACATGCCGCGGGTGACCGCGGCGACGATGCGGCGCCTGCGCCAGGCGGCGGGCGGCCGGGACGGGGCGTTCCTGGTCGACGGCGACGGTCGACGGCAGCTGGCCGGTGTGCTCGACGCGGCCCGGCTGGACGTCGTACGACCCGACCGGGAGGGGCAGCACGGGATGGCGCTGCACCGCCTGCTGGCGCCCCTCGACCTCGCGGAGGTGGCGGCGACCGGCGAGGAGGCCGTCGACGTCGACTCGTGGGCCGACCTGCGCGACCTGCGCGGCTGAGCCAGGCTGAGGTGTCTCCCTTGCCGCACCCGGGTGGGGTGCGAGACATTGGGCTCGTGAACCTCCACGACTGGATCGACGAGCTCGCCGACGTGCTCGACGTCGAGACCGAGGTCGACGAGGGCCTGGTCCTCGACCTCGCCCGCGTGGCCGCGCAGAACGTGCAGAAGACCGCAGCGCCCATCACCGCCTACCTGCTCGGCTTCGCTGCCGGCGCGAGCGATGCCGATCCCGAGCAGGTCGAGCGGCTCGCCGCCCGCGCGCAGCAGCTCGCCGAGAGCTGGGACCGGCCCGCGGACGCGCCCGACCCCGACGACGTCGACGACGAGGTCCCCGACGACTCCTCGGTCGACCACTCCAGCGACCTCTACGAGGACTGATCGCGTGCGCGCTGCCGTCAGCAGCGGGGCCGGTGGCCCCGACGTCCTGTCCGTCGGCGAGGTCGACGACCCGCGCCCGGGTGCGGGCGAGGTGCTCCTCGACGTCGCCGCCACGGCCGTCAACCGGGCCGACACCCTGCAACGGCAGGGCTTCTACCCGACCCCGCCCGGGGCCTCGGAGGTCCTCGGCCTCGAGTGCAGCGGCCGGATCGCCGAGCTCGGCGAGGGGGTCGAGGGCTGGAAGGTCGGCGACGAGGTCTGCGCACTGCTCGCCGGTGGCGGGTACGCCGAGCGCGTGGCCGTGCCGGTCGGCCAGGTCATGCCGGTCCCGTCCGGCGTCTCCCTCGTGGAGGCGGCCTGCCTGCCGGAGGTCGCGGCGACCGTGTGGTCCAACGTCTTCATGACCGCCCACCTCGACAAGGGCGAGCGGTTCCTCGTCCACGGCGGCGGTGGCGGCATCGGCACGATGGCGATCCAGCTGGCCGCGGCCCGCGGTGCCGAGGTCTACACCACCGCCGGCTCCCCGGAGACGCTCGAGCTGTGCCGCTCGCTCGGCGCGACCCGGGCGATCAGCTATCGCGACGAGGACTTCGTCGAGGTGCTCACCGAGGCCGGGGGTGCCGACGTCATCCTCGACAACATGGGTGCGAAGTACCTCGCCCGCAACGTCTCCGCCCTCGCCACCGGCGGTCGCCTCGTGATCATCGGGATGCAGGGCGGCTCGAAGGCCGAGCTCGACATCAACGCGCTGCTCCGCAAGCGGGCCTCGGTGACGGCGACCGCGCTCCGCTCCCGCCCGCTCGTCGAGAAGGCCAAGATCTGCTGCGAGGTCGTGGAGAACGTCTGGCCCCTCGTCGCGGCCGGCCGGGTCCGCCCGATCGTCGAGACCACGATGCCCCTCGACGACGTCGCCCGCGCCCACCAGCTGATGGACGACGGCGGGCGCGCGGGGAAGATCGTCCTCACTCTCTGACTTGCGCCTCGAGCGGTGAGTGAGACACGTTCTCGGCGCTCGGAACCTGCGTCACTCACCGCTGCCCCGGCCCGACGACGTACGTCGGTGCGTGAGGCACGTCTTCCGCGCTCAGAAGCTGCGTCACTCACCGCTCGGGCAGGCGCCACCGGGCGGGACCTAGGGTGGGAGCCATGACCGAGCAGCAGCAGCCCGAGCCCACCGCGGACCCGACCGGCGGTGAGGAGCAGGTCGTGGTCGTCGGCCCCGACGGCCAGCCGATCGGCACCATCCCGGCGAGCGCGCTCCCGGAGATGACGCAGGTCGCCGGTGAGAATGACGACGAGGACGACGACGGCGAGCGCCACATCACCGAGCTGGTCGAGCAGCCGGCCAAGGTGATGCGGATCGGCAGCATGATCCGCCAGCTCCTCGAGGAGGTGAAGGCGGCGCCGCTCGACGAGGCCAGCCGCAACCGGCTCAAGGACATCCACGCCGCGTCGATCAAGGAGCTCGAGACCGGCCTCGCACCCGAGCTGGTCGAGGAGCTCGAGCGGCTCTCGCTCCCGTTCACCGAGGACGGCACCCCGTCCGAGGGCGAGCTCCGGATCGCGCAGGCCCAGCTCGTCGGCTGGCTCGAGGGCCTCTTCCACGGCATCCAGACCGCGATCTACGCCCAGCAGATGGCCTCGCGCGCCCAGCTCGAGCAGATGCGCCGCGCTCTCCCGGCCGGCCACGGCGGGCACCCCGACCACGGTCCGCACCAGCCGACCGGCATGCCCACGATGCCGGGCGGCGGCCAGGAGTCCGACGACTCCGCCGGCAACCGCGGCGGCATGTACCTCTGAGGGCTCAGCCCCGACCTGACGAGCGCGCGAGGCGTCGTACGACGACCATGCCGAGCGCCCCGACGATGCCGACCGCCGCGGCGGCCCACAGCACGTCGCGCACCGTCGTGTCCTCGACCTCGACCTCCGACCGACCGGGAATCGGCTGCGTCCCGGGGCCGAGGGCCGCAGCCACCTTGCCCGCGTAGACGTCCTCGGCGTACCAGGCGACGTCCAGGCAGTCCCGCAGCGCCGGGCGACCGCGTGGGTCGAGGCCGGCGAGGACGAGCAGCTCGCGGTCGAGGGGCAGCCGCTGGTCGCACGTGCTGCCCGTCCGCGGCGCGACGACGTCGTGCGTGCGGCTCACCCGGCCGGCGTGGACGGTCTCGACGGTGAAGCGGTAGACCACCTCCCCGTCCGCGGCCCGCTCGCTGGTCGCGGTCCCGACGAACGCGACGTCGGCCCGGGCGGCGTACTCCTCCGGCGACAGGAGGGCGCAGCTGCACGCCGCGGCCGGGGCGGCCGGTCCCAGCACGAGCCCGCCCGCCAGCAGCGCCAGGACGGCGAGCAGGCGGGCGGCCACGTCAGCGCGCGAGGCGGCGTACGACGACGAGGCCGAGGAGGCCGATGATCGCGGCGGCGGCGCCGGGTGCCGCCGTGCGGGCGAACCCGGCGGGCGGCGAGTCCTCGACCAGCGTGCGCTCGGCGGTCGGGGGCGGGGGCGGCTCGACCGAGGTGCCCTCACCGAGGAGGCCCTCGATCCTGGACACCTTGGCCGGGTTGGCCTCGCTGGTGCCGCTGCACCTGTCGGCCTCGAACGGCGCCTCTGTGCCGGTGGCGAGGAAGACGTAGGAGGTGCCGACCGCGAGCTCCCCGAGGCCGCAGGCGTTCCGGCCACCGGCCGAGAAGACCTGCGTGGAGCGCTCCGGCTCGCCCTGGTAGGCCCGCGCTGCGGTGACGTCGTAGGTGTGGTCGTTGCCGGCGACCTCGACGTTGTCGACGGTGCCGATGAAGACCGCGTCGGCGCGCTCGACCTGCTGGCCGAGACCGCCCGGCTGGCAGGTGCAGTCGGCCGCGGCCGGGGCCTGGACCGTCACCACGAGGCCGAGGCACGCGAGGAGCAGTGCGGCGGCGAGTCGGACGGCGCTGATCATGGCGGGCAGCCTAGCGAGGGAGATCGGAAGGGAGTCCGAAGAGGTCGGCGAGCACCGCGGCCACGCCGTCCTCGTCGTGGTGGGGCGCGAGGTGGTCGGCGAGCTCGCGCACCGTCGGGTGGGCGTTGGCCATCGCGTAGGACGTGCCCGCCCACTCCAGCATCGGCAGGTCGTTCGGCATGTCGCCGAAGGCCACGACGTCGTCGGGACCGAGCCCCATCCCGGCCGCGACGGTGGCCAGCGTCGACGCCTTGGTGACTCCGGCCGCGCTGATCTCCACCAGCGTGCCGACCGAGGACCAGGTGGTGACGACCTGCTCGCCGAGGGCGCCTGCGACGAGCTCCCAGTAGGGCTCGGGCTCGTGGTCCTCGTGGCGGGCGAGCAGCTTGACCACGTCGCCGTCGACGAGCTCCTCGAGGGGACCCGTCGGCACGTCGGGTGCGAGGTTGACCGCCAGCCGTGGCATGAAGTCGGGTTCCTTCGCGAAGCCGGTGGTCTTCTCGAGCGCGAAGACGGTGCCGGGCAGGTCCGCGCGCAACCGCGCGGCCACCTCGAGCAGCACCTCGGCCGGGATGGTCCGGGCGGTGGCGACCTCGCGGCGCGCGACGTCGTACACGATCCCGCCGTTGCTGCAGATCGCGATCCCGTGCCCGCCGACGGCCTCCCACAGCTCCTCCATCCAGCGGATGGGCCGTCCGGTGGTGAACACGACGGGTACGCCGGCGGCGTCGAGCTCGTCGAGCACCGCGCGGGTGCGCGCGGAGACCCGGCCCTCCGAGTCGAGGAGGGTGCCGTCGAGGTCGGTGGCCACGAGGCGGGGAGCGCTCACGAGCCGTCCCGGACGGACACGGTGACGGTGAGCAGGTCACCCTCGGTCACGCCCGCGGCCATGCGGACGGCCTTCTTCACCGGGAGCACGAAGCTGCCGGACGTGGCGTCGGGGAAGACGCTGGTGTCCCACGTGGTCGAGCCGACCCGGGCCCGCACCCGGACCGAGCCGAAGCCCCGCGGCTCACCGGCCCGTTCGCGCACCTCCTCGGCGAGGTCGGCCGGCAGGGTCACGAAGCACCAGGCGCCGGAGTCCGCGGTCTCCTTGCGCGCCGTCCAGCGCCAGAGCTCCGCGGTGAAGGTGACGCCCTCGTCCACGACTCAGGTGTCCTGGGGGAACCAGCGCGAGATCTCGACGGCGGCGCCCTCGTCGTTGACGGTCGCGGTCACGTCGTCGGCGGCGGCCTTCACCTCGTCGACGGCCTGACCCATGGCCACGCCGCGACCGGCCCAGCGGAGCATCTCGATGTCGTTGCGGCCGTCGCCGATCGCGAGCACGTCGGCCGCGGCCAGCCCGATCCGGTCGCAGACGTGCTGGAGGCCCGAGGCCTTGGAGACGCCGACCGGGGAGAGGTCGAGCCACGCGGTCCAGCCGACGACGTAGTCGGTGCCGTGCAGGCCGAGGTTGGCCGCCAGCTCGATGAAGTCGTCGGCGGTCGCCTCGGGGTCGCGGACGATCACGCGGCTGACCGGCTCGCCGACGATGTCGTCGACGTGGGTGATCACCTGCTCACCGGACAGCTCGCCGTCGGGGAAGACCCGGTTGACGCGGTAGCCGCCGACCTCGCGCTCCTCGACCGCGACCAGGGCGTGCGGGTGGTGCTCCAGCACCGCGGCGACGGCCGGGGCGGCGTCGAAGGTCTCCTCGTGGACGACCTCCATCGGCGGGTAGCGGAAGACCACGGCGCCGTTGGACGCCACCACCCAGAGGCGGTCGGCCTCCTCGCGCGGGATGTGGAGCAGGTCGGCGATCGTCGTCATGCCGTGCGGCGAGCGGCCGCTGGCCAGCACGACGTGGGCGCCGGCGTCGAGGGTGCGGTGCACGGCGTCGTACACCTCGGGCGTGATGGTCTCGTAGTCCTCGGTCTGCCCGTCGACCCACTTCAGGAGCGTGCCGTCGATGTCGAGCGCGACGACCCGGGGAGTCCAGTCGTCGTTGCT
This sequence comes from Nocardioides sp., assembly GCA_035458105.1. Taxonomy (GTDB): domain Bacteria; phylum Actinomycetota; class Actinomycetes; order Propionibacteriales; family Nocardioidaceae; genus Nocardioides. Next base: position 9,340 of record DATIAJ010000154.1, read on the forward strand.
TGCGCTCAAACGGTCCTCAGGAGCCTGAGTGGCTCGCTGCGCTCGCGACTCAGTCTCCAAGGGGCTTCATCACTTCCAGGCCGCCGAGGTAGGGCCGCAGCGCCTGCGGCACGGTCACCGAGCCGTCCTCGTTCTGGTGGGTCTCGAGGATCGCCACGATCGCGCGGGTGATGGCGGTGAGCGTCCCGTTGAGCGTCGCGACCGGCACCGTCTGGCCGTGGTCGTCGCGGGTCCGGATGTCGAGGCGGCGCGCCTGGAAGTCGGTGCAGTTGGAGGTCGACGTGAGCTCGCGGTACTTGCCCTGTGTCGGGATCCACGCCTCACAGTCGAACTTGCGCTGAGCGCTGAGGCCGAGGTCTCCGGCGGCGACGTCGATGACCCGATAGGCGAGCTCGAGCTTGTCGAGGAACTCCTTCTCCCACGCCAACAGACGCTCGTGCTCGGCAAAGGACTCCTCGACGGTCGTGTGGACGAACATCTCGACCTTGTCGAACCAGTGCACGCGGATGATGCCCTTGGTGTCCTTGCCGTGGCTGCCGGCCTCCTTGCGGAAGCACGGGCTGAAGGCGGCGTAGCGCCGCGGCAGCGAGCCGGCGTCGAGGATCTCGTCGGAGTGGTAGGCCGCCATGGCGACCTCGCTCGTGCCGACGAGGTAGAGGTCCTCGCCCTCGATGCGGTAGACGTCGTCGGCGGCCTGGCCGAGGAAGCCGGTGCCCTCCATGGCGCGCGGCTTGACCAGTGACGGGGCGATCACCTGGGTGAAACCGGCGTTGCGGGCCTGGTCCATCGCCATGCTGACCAGCGCGAGCTCGAGCTGCGCACCGATGCCGGTCAGGAAGTAGAAGCGCGAGCCGCTGACCTTGGCGCCCCGCTCGAGGTCGATGGCGCCGAGGAGCTTGCCCAGCTCGATGTGGTCGCGCGGCTCGAAGTCGAAGTCCCGCGGGGTGCCGACGTGCTCGAGCACGACGAAGTCGTCCTCGCCGCCGGCCGGAGCCTCGTCGGCGGCCGGGTTGGGGATCGCCTTGATTGCCTCGTCCCACTCGGCCTCAGCGGCGTTGCGCGTGGCCTCGGCCTCCTTGACGCTCGCGGCGAGGTCCTTGACCTGCGCGAGCAGGGCCTGCTTCTCCTCGCCCTGCGCCTTGGCGACCAGTGCGCCGCTGGCCTTCTGCTCCGCCCGCTTCGCCTCGAAGTCGGCGATCGCCTGTCGCCGCGCGGAGTCCGCCGCCAGCGCCCGGTCCACCACGTCGTCGGACAGCCCGCGCTTGGCCTGGGCGGCGCGCACGCGGTCGGGGTCGTCACGGAGCAGGCGGGGATCTATCACAGAGGAAGGCTATCCGTCCGGGCGTGGGGAGGCAGTCCCGGTGTGGGCATACTTCGCGGGTGACTCCCGCCTCCCGCAACCGCGCCCTCGGTGGGGCAGCCCTCGCGGCAGCCCTGTTCGCGGTCCTCGGCTTCTTCGTGACCCGAGACCGGTCTCCGCTCGACGCGTTCGACACCGAGGGACGGCGGCTGGAGGACTGGGCCGACGACCAGGGCCTGCTGGTCGAGGTGCTGCGGTTCGTGGAGGTGGCCTTCGGCACGATCGGGATGACCGTCCTCACGGTGCTGCTGGCGCTCGTCCTGCTCCTGCGTCGTCACCGCTGGGCGGCGCTGCTGGTCGTCGTGGTGATGTCGGTGACCTCGCTGGCGACGACCGGCCTGAAGCACTGGCTCGGTCGCGACCGGCCGGACTGGCAGGACGCCTTGGGCGAGCACGTGAACTTCAGCTTCCCGTCGGGCCACGCCTCGTCGACGGCCGCCTTCGCCGCGCTGCTCGTCATGCTGCTCGTCCTGTTCGTACGTCGTACGTCGCTGCGCCGCCTCGGCATCGCCGCCGTCGTCGCGTGGTGGCTCGTCGTGGGCCTGGACCGGGTGCTCCTGGGCCGGCACTTCCCGAGCGACGTCATCGGGGGCGCGCTGCTGGCCCTGGCGGTCTTCTTCCTCGCCCTGGCCTTCATCGACCCGCGCCCGCGCTCGACCGCGGCCAGGGTCGACCCGCTCCCGGAGGTCTACGCCTCGGAGAAGCGCGTCGCCGTCATCCTCAACCCGATCAAGGTCGAGGACGTCGGCCAGTTCCGCTCGCTCGTCGCGTCGATGGCCGCGGAGTCCGGCTGGTCCGAGCCGACCTGGCAGTACACCACCGTCGAGGACCCCGGCACCGGCATGGCCGAGCGCGCCGCCGTCTCCGGGGCCGACCTGGTCATCGTGTGCGGCGGCGACGGCACCGTGCGCGAGGTGTGTGCCGAGCTCGCCGGCACCGGCATCCCGGTGGGCATCATCCCGGCCGGCACGGGCAACCTGCTGGCCCGCAACCTCGGCGTCCCGCTCTACATCCGCTCGGCGATCGACGTCGCCCTCAACGGGCAGGACCGGGCGATCGACCTCGTCGAGGTCGGCGGCGACGGCATCGAGGACACCCACTTCATGGTGATGGCCGGGATGGGCTTCGACGCCGCAATCATGGAGGGCGTCAACGAGGACATCAAGAAGAGGATCGGCTGGGTGGCGTACGTCGTCTCCGGCCTGCGGTCGCTGATGTTCCCCGCCGTGAAGGTCGAGATCCAGATCGACGACCAGGAGCCCACCGTCCACCGCGCGCGCACGGTCGTCGTCGGCAACGTGGGCTTCCTCCAGGCCGGCATGCCGCTGCTGCCCGACGCCACCATCGACGACGGCATCCTCGACGTGGTGATCATCCACCCGCGACAGTTCCTGTCGTGGATCACGGTTGCGATGCGGGTGCTGCGCAAGAGCACGATCGTCGACGAGACCCTCGACCGCCGCACCGGCTCCCGGGTGCGGATCAAGGCATCCGCCGACACCCCCCGCCAGCTCGACGGCGACTCCATCGGCGAGGGCCGCGAGCTGCACATGGAGTGCATCCATGGCCGCCTGCTGGTGCGCGTGCCCCGCTGACGCGGACCCCCGGCGCGGCAGCCAGCGGGCGCTGTCACGCCGCCGGCCGGCGTCAGGGGCGGGCGTGCTCGATCGCCTCCTCCTCCTCGGGCGAGAGCTGCTGCTCGCACGACCAGGAGGAGATCGACTTGGCGTAGGTGCGGGCCTCGCTGCGACCGTGGATCGACGTCAGGACGACCCCGTGGCCGGCGTCGTCGAGCACGGCGAGGCTCCAGCTGAGGTGCCCGCCGACGTCGCCGAAGGCGTCGTAGCGCACGACCGACAGGTGCCGCAGCGCGTCGGAGCTCTCCGCCTTGAGGGCCGCGACCTCCTGCCGCAGGCCGTGCACGTCCTCGGGCAGCGCGTCGACGCCCTCACCACCGGTGCGGGTCGTCGTACGACGGAGGGCGAGCGCGGCGAGCGCGCAGGCGACGGCGGCGAGGACGACGGCGACCACATCGAGCATTCCCGAACCCTATGTTCGGGGGGCGGTCACGGACGGTCGGACACGGCCGGAGGTGACACACTCGCCGACGTGACCCGACGCATCGCCTACCAGGGAGAGCCCGGCGCCAACTCCCACCTGGTGTGCCAGCAGGCCTACCCCGACTGGGAGCCCTTGGCCTGCGCGTCGTTCGAGGACGCCTTCGCCGCCGTCGAGACCGGCGAGGCCGACCTGGCGATGATCCCGATCGACAACTCGATCGCGGGCCGGGTCGCCGACATCCACCACTTCCTGCCGACCTCCGACCTGCACATCGTGGGCGAGCGGTTCCTGCGCATCCAGTTCTCCCTGATGGCGCTGCCGGAGGCGAGCATCGACTCGCTGCGCACCGTGCACAGCCACGTCCACGCGCTCGGCCAGTGCCGCGGGGTAATCCGCGAGCTCGGCCTCACGCCCGTGGTGGCGGGCGACACCGCGGGCGCAGCCCGGGAGGTCGCGGAGTCCGGCGACCCGACCCAGGCGGCGATCGCCCCGCCGCTGGCCGCCGAGATCTACGGCCTGCAGGTGCTGCGCGAGGAGATCGAGGACGAGGACCACAACACCACCCGCTTCGTGGTCCTGTCCCGCGACTTCGAGCAGGCGCCGTCGGGCAACGGCCCGGTCGTGACGACGTTCATCTTCAACGTGCGCAACCTCCCGGCCGCGCTCTACAAGGCGCTCGGCGGCTTCGCGACCAACGGCGTGAACATGACCAAGCTCGAGTCCTACATGGTCGGCGGCCACTTCACCGCCACCCAGTTCCTCGCCGAGGTCGACGGTCACCCCGACGACCCGCCCGTGCGCAACGCGCTGGAGGAGCTCGCGTTCTTCACCACCGAGGTCAAGGTGCTGGGCGTCTACCCCGCCGACGCCTTCCGGGCGGAGTAGCCGTCAGGTCGTTGAACGCGCAATGAAAGACTCGGGACCGTGATCGAACCTCTCGTCGTAGCCCTCGCCTTCGGCGCCATCTTCGTCGTCGAGCTCCCCGACAAGACGTTCATCGCCACCTTGGTGATGTCGACGAAGATGCGGCCGCTCTTCGTCTGGATCGGGGTTGCGCTCGCCTTCATGGTGCAGACCGGTGTCGCGGTCGCCGTCGGCAAGGTCGTCTCGTTCCTGCCCGAGCAGCTGATCCACACGATCGCCGCGCTGATGTTCGTGATCGGCGCGATCATCCTGTTCCGGGCCGCGCGCACGGCCGACGCCGACGAGGGGGCGCAGGAGGACGAGTACGCCGCCAAGTCCGACTCCGCGGCCCACGGGTTCAAGGTCGTGGTCACGTCCTTCCTCGTCCTCTTCGCTGCCGAGTGGGGCGACCTCTCGCAGCTGCTGACGATCTCCCTCGTCGCCAAGTACGACGACCCGGTGTCGGTGTTCCTCGGCGCCTGGGGCGCCCTGCTGGCAGTCTCCGGCCTCGCTGTCATCGTCGGCCGGCTGCTGCTCCAGCGGGTGCGGCTCTCGGTGCTGCACTACGTGGGTGCGGCCGTCTGCGTGTTCATGGCAGCCTTGACGGTGTGGGAGATGACGCGCTGAGCGACCCCCTGGTCGCTGCTGCCCGGGACCGCTTCGTCGCCGTCAACGGCGACCACCCGATGACCGAGGCGGACGACGCCTACGTCCGCGAGCACTTCGTCGAGGCGACGCCCGAGGCCATGGAGCAGATGCTGGCCGGCCGCCTGCCGCTGCCGTCGTACGTGCTGGGCGACGGGACGCCGATGGTGCCGGCGGACCACGGCGCCCTGGCCGAGGTCGCCGGAGGCCTCGACCGGCTGCGGAGGTGGTTCGTCGCCTTCTGGCCCGACGACCCGGCCACCGGCGAGCAGGAGTGGGACCACTACCTGTCCGGGCAGTACGTCTGCCTCCGCGACGTGACTCCCACGCGCATCAGGGCGAAGACCGAGCGCGTCGCCGAGGCAGCGGCCGCGGTCGACCTGCTCCGCCACGACCCCCACGACCCCATCGGCCGCGGCCTGCTCGGCCAGGCCGTCGACGGCGTGCTGGCCGTGCCCGGGCTCGACGCGATCCTCCTGCCGATGACGGCGTACGACCGGCTGCGCTTCGGTGGGCCCACGGTCCGCGAGAGGTGGGTCGACGGCCCGCGCGCGGCGTTCCTCACCCCGGTCCCGCCGGTCTGGCCGCTGCGCACGGAGCGGCTGGTGCTGCGACCCTTCGAGCCCGCCGACGCCGACGCGCTGGCCGTCGGGTGGGCCTCGGAGGAGTGGACGAGCCTGCTGCTGAGCCGGCCGATGAACCGCGCCGAGGTCGGCGAGATGGTCCGGCGACGCATGGACCCCGGCGACGGCACCTTCGTCGGCCTCGTCGTCGCCACCCACGACGGCACCGTGGTCGGCGACTCCATGCTCCACCTCCAGGGCACCGGGCTCACCGAGGGCGAGATCGGCTGGACGATCCTGCCCGGGTCGGGCGGCCGCGGGTACGCCACCGAGGCCGCCCGCGCCGTGCTGCGCCTGGGCTTCGAGCACTTCGGCCTCCGGCGGATCGTCGCCAACCTCGACGCGCGCAACGACCGCTCCGCCGCCCTCTGCGAGCGCCTCGGCATGCGCCGCGAGGTCCACCGCCTCGGGGACTTCTGGTCCAAGGGCACCTGGACCGACTCCTACGAGTACGCCCTCCTCCGCGAGGAGTGGC
>DATIAJ010000155.1:0-3701 GCA_035458105.1 Nocardioides sp.
GGGGTGCGCGTGGCCGTCGGGCACACCGACGCCGACGCGGCCACCGTGCTCGCCGCGGTCGATGCCGGCGCGACGAGCCTGACCCACCTCGGCAACGCGATGCCGCCGATGCTGGCGCGCGACCCCGGTCCCGTCGGCGTCACCCTCGGCGCTCGGTCGGACGCCCGGCTCGTCGCGGGCGTGATCGTGGACGGCCACCACCTGCACCCCGACGTGGTCACCGCGATGTGGCGGGCACTGGGCCCCTCGCGGTTCCTCACCGTCTCGGACACGACCGCCGGACTCGGCCTGCCCGACGGACGGGCGCGCCTGGGCGACCACGAGGTGGTGGTCTCCGCCGGCACCGTCCGTCTGGTCGACGGCACGCTGGCCGGGTCGGCGGCCGGCCTCCTCGACTGCCTGCGCCTGCTGCACACCACGACCGGCTGCTCCCTCGAGGACGCCGTCGCCACCGTGACCACCACGCCGGCCGACCTCGTCGGCGACCCCACCCGCGGCCGACTCGAGCCCGGCCGGCGTGGTGACCTGACCCTCGTCGACGACGACCTGCAGCCGGTCGCGACGGTCGTCGGCGGTCGCGTCGTCCACGACGCCAGGGGGTCCTGATGGAGGTCGTCCCCCTCGACAGCGTGGAGGCGGTCGCCGCGCTGGCCGCCGACACGATCGAGGCGCTGGTCCGCCGCACGCCGGACGCCGTCCTCGGCCTGGCGACCGGGTCGAGCCCGCTGCCGACCTACCGCGAGCTGGTCCGGCGGCACCGCGACGGCACCGGTCCGTCGTACGACCGGGTGCGCTGCTTCACCCTCGACGAGTACGTCGGCCTGCCGGCGGGACACCCGCAGACCTACCGCGAGACGATCCTCGCGCAGGTGACCGACGACCTCGGGATCCCCCGGGAGCACGTCGCGAGCCCCGACCCCGCCCAGGAGGGGCTGCCGGGGGCCGGCGCTCGTTACGAGGCGGCGCTGGTGGCGGCGGGTGGCGTCGACCTGCAGGTGCTCGGGATCGGCGGTGACGGCCACCTCGCGTTCAACGAGCCGGGCTCGTCGCTGGCCTCGCTGACCCGGCTCAAGACGCTGGCCGAGCGCACCCGCTCCGACAACGCCCGGTTCTTCGGCTCGGTCGACGACGTGCCCCGGCACGTGCTGACCCAGGGCCTGGCCACGATCGGCCGCGCCCGGCACCTGCTGCTGGTGGCGACCGGCCAGGGCAAGGCCCAGGCGGTGGCCGACGCCGTGGAGGGACCGGTGTCGGCGTCCTGCCCGGCCTCGACGCTGCAGCTGCACCCACACGCGACGGTGCTGCTGGACCCGGCCGCCGCGTCCGCGCTCACCCGCGTCGAGCACTACCGCGAGGTCTGGGTGGGCAAGCCGGAGTGGCAGGGTCTCTGACGGTTCCCGGCCGCTCGTCTCACGGGCGCTCGCTAGGTTGTTGCCGTGGAAGCCGGTACCTGGATCGACGTCCTGCTCGTGCTCGCGTTCATCCTGGTGGGCGGTGTGTTCGCCGCGACCGAGATCGCACTGGTGTCGCTGCGCTCCGGCCAGGTGGAGCGTCTGGACACCCAGGGAGGGCGCGGGCACGCGGTCGCCACCCTCGCCCGTGACCCCAACCGCTTCCTGTCCGCGGTGCAGATCGGCGTCACGGTGGCGGGCTTCTTCTCCGCCGCCTTCGGCGCCTCGACGCTGGCACCCTCCTTCGCGCCGGCCTTCGAGAACCTCGGCGTCCCGGCGCCCGACACGGTGTCCCTGGTGGTCACGACGCTGGTCGTCTCCTACCTCTCGCTGGTCCTCGGCGAGCTCGTGCCCAAGCGGCTCGCCCTGCAGCGGTCGGTCGGGGTGGCCAAGCTCTTCGCCCCGCCGCTCGGCAAGTTCGCCACCGTGATGACGCCGGTGATCTGGCTGCTGTCGCTCTCGACCAACCTGCTCGTCCGCCTGCTGGGCGGCAACCCCGACGCCGCCGGTGACGAGGTCGACGAGGAGGAGCTGCGGATGATGATCTCCGGCCACGAGGACATCCCGGAGGGCGAGCGGCGCCTCGTCGACGACGTCTTCGAGGCCGGTGACCGGTCGCTGAGCGAGGTCATGAAGCCGCGCGGCGACGTGGTGTTCCTGGCAGGCGACCTCAGCCTTGCCGACGCGGTGGCCGTGATCGTCGACCAGCCCTACACCCGCTACCCGGTGACCGGCACGTCGTTCGACGAGGTGCTCGGCTACCTCCACCTGCGCGACGTGCTCGGGCGCGCGGACGACCGTTCGACCACGGTCGCCGACATCACCCGGGAGCTCCCGGTGCTGCCCCGGACCAACCGCGTCCTGCCCTCCATCGACCAGCTGCGCAGCCTCGGCGCGCACATCGCGCTGGTGGTCGACGAGTACGGCGGCACCGACGGCATCGTCACCCTCGAGGACCTCATGGAGGAGCTCGTCGGAGAGATCCACGACGAGTACGACACCGACGCCGAGATCGCCGCCTCCGCCGACCCGACCACGGTCGACGCCGGCCTGACCATCGAGGAGTTCGCGGAGCGGACCGGGGTGGAGCTCGAGGACGGGCCCTACGAGACGGTCGCCGGCTACGTCCTGCACCGCCTCGCCCGGATGGCCGAGCTCGGCGACTCGGTGGTGGTCGGGGGCCGCACGCTCGAGGTCGTCGAGCTCGACGGCCACCGCATCACGCGCGTCCGCCTGCACGCGGCCCCCGACGTGCCCGACGAGGGCGGTGAGGCGGAAGGGCGACCGGGCGGTCCGACGCCCCAGCAGCAGGCGTTCGCCGACGACTTCGCGACCTGGGGCCTCTTCCTCCCCGACGATGCGGTCGCGACGCACCGTGACGGACACCTGAAGGGTCAGGGGTGGTCGGTCCGGTTCCGCTGGCGCGACGACGGCACGCTCCTGGTGCGCGCCGACGACCGGGTGAGCGACGAGCGGCTCTACGCGATCGGCCCCGACGGGACCGAGCACGCGGAGGACGTCCACGGGGCCGGGCTCGACTTCGACCACGACGTGCCCGCCGACCTGGTCGACAGCGCCGAGCGCCAGCTGTGGCGTCTCGACGACGACGTCTGGCACTCCGAGCCGCTGCGCCCGAAGGACCCGAAGGAATAGCGTTCGCCGGTTGTCGGTTGGGACCAGTAGGCTGGAGCCGTGGGCTCGGGCCTGCTTGACAACACAAGAGGGGCTGATCGGTTTCGACTTGGGACGTTAGTTCCAGGGGAAGCGGGTCGAGAAGCCAGCGTCATCTCGTAAACGACCGCTGGAAATCCATAGTTGCCAACACCAATCGCAACGACTTCGCTCTCGCTGCCTGAGCAGTGATCGAAGGGTCTGACCGGGCACCCGTCTCCGTCCCGGATCCAGGCCTCATCTAGGAGACTTGCTGGTCACTCCCTGTCAGGAGGGGTGACCGGGACTTCATCCTGACTGGGCCTGTCGGCGACGTGTCTGTGCGAGCGCCGGGGCCGAGAAAAGCGACATCACTGACTGCACCCGGAGAAGACCTGGATCGACGCTCGAGGACCGGGGTTCGATTCCCCGCAGCTCCACTGCGCACAGCCCTCTTGACGAGAGCCGCTCCGACACCCGTCGGGGCGGCTCTCGTGTCGTGGCGCCCTGCGTCGTTCTGCGGTGAGCGCGCGGCATGCCCGATAGCGTCTGGCTGTCATGGACGCGCGGACGAACGGGCAGCGCATGCGCTGCCTCCTG
>DATIAJ010000156.1:0-7235 GCA_035458105.1 Nocardioides sp.
TCCTCGGCCGGGTGGACGTTCGTGCAGTACGCCAGGTGGACGACGCTGCCGTCGGGATGGCGGAAGCGCATCGCGGGCCTACGTCTCCACCCGCTCGCCGCGGAGCACGGAGCTGCCGGCGAACGTCTCGGCGCGGTCGTACTCGACCTCGTCGAGCTCGAGCCTGCCGCTCTGGCCGAAGAACTCGACCGGGTTGCGCCAGACGAGGCGGTCGACGTCGTCGTCCGAGAAGCCCGCGTCCTGCATGGCCGCGACCGTCTTCGCGACCTTCAGCGGGTCGCTGATGCCCCAGTCGGCGGCGGAGTTCACGAGCATGCGCTCGAGCCCGTGCTCCTCGAGGATGCGCACCATCCGGTGCTCGTCCATCTTCGTGAAGGGATAGATCGAGAAGCCGGCCCAGCAGCCGGACTCGAGCACCATCGCCACGGTCAGCTCGTTGTTGTGGTCGACGACCGCCTGCCCGGGCGGGAAGTCCGCCTCCTCGAGCAGCTCGAGCGTCCGGCGCGTGCCCGCCTCCTTGTTCCGGTGCGGCGTGTGCACGAGGACCGGCAGCTCGTGCTCGCGGGCAATGGCGAGCTGGTCGACGAACGCCTCCTCCTCGGCCGCAGTCATCGAGTCGAAGCCGATCTCGCCTACCGCGACGACGCCGTCCTTCTCGAGGTAGCGGGGCATCACGGCGAGCACCTCGTCGCGGACCGACAGGTCGTTGGCCTCCTTCGGGTTGAGGCCGATCGTGCAGTGGTGGCGGATGCCGAACTGCGAGGCGCGGAAGCGCTCCCAGCCGATGAGCGACGAGAAGTAGTCGACGAAGCTGCCGACCGAGGTGCGGGGCTGGCCGAGCCAGAACGCCGGCTCGACGACGGCCGCGATCCCGGCCGCGGCCATCGCCTGGTAGTCGTCGGTGGTGCGCGACGTCATGTGGATGTGGGGGTCGAAGATGCGCATCAGAGGTCCTTCTGCTCGTGCCGGGTCTGCTGGGGCTGCTCGGGGGAGGCGGCGCAGGCGTCGAGGACGACCTGCACGTCGAGGGGTACGTCGCGCCCGGCCGCCTCGCGCTCGCGACGGTAGCGCTGCACCATCTCGGCGAGCTCGCGGTCGGCGCGGCGGGCGAGCCCGGTGACCGAGGCGACCGGCACGCCGGTGAACAGGCACTTGAGGACTCCCTGGCGCCACGAGTCGTCGTCGAGCCGGTCGCTGTGCGGACCCATCGCGGCGGCGACGAGGCGGGTGTCGTTGGTGCGCAGCGCGTCCAGCACGAGGTCGCTGCCGTCGACCTCCTCGGGTGCCCCGGACAGGGCGTGCAGTACCGCACGCTTCTCGTCGCTGTCGCCGTAGCGGTAGACCTCACGAAGCTCGGCCAGCAGCGCGTCGGGGTCGAGCGAGCGCGCGGCGACCTGCACGAGCAGGACCCGCACCGCGTCCTCGACCAGTACGCCGTCGGCGCCGGGGAGGGGGCCGCGCCCGGTCCGGCGAGCGGCGGCGGGGAAGGTCCGGCCCAGCCGGGTCGCGTCGCCGGCCACCTCGGTGGTCAGCGCGTCGAGCTGCTCCTGCGCGCGTGCGTCGAGCGCGTTCCGGATGGTGTCGTGGTCGACGAGCGGCTCGATCTCGGTCACGGCGTGGATCCTTCCCTGTCGGAGGTGTCGAGGCGGGCCAGGGAGGCGCGCAGGGCGGCGATCTGTCGGGCGGCGACGGTCGGCGCCGCGTGGGAGTGGCGGGGGAGCTCCACGCTCGCGAGACCGGTGAAGCCCGTGGCGAGGAGCGCGCGGAGGACCGCGTCGAGGTCGAGGGTCCCGGTCCCGAGCTCGAGGTGCTCGTGCACGTCGCGCACCATGTCGTCGACCTGGACGTTGCCGATGAGCGGGCCCGCGACGGCGACGGAGGCCTCCGGGCTGCGGGGCTCGTTGCACACGAGGTGGCCCAGGTCGAGGGTCAGCCGGAGGTGGTCGGGCTCGCCGAGCCGGCGGCGCAGCTCGAGGGCCTCGTCGACGGTGTCGACGTGCATCCCGGGCTCGGGCTCGAAGCAGACGGTGACCCCGAGGTCGTGCGCGAGGTCGAGGACGGGCCCGAGGCCGTCGGTGAGCCGGCGCCAGCCCTCCTCGGGGTCGGCCCCCTCCGGCAGCACGCCCGACCAGCACGACATCGCCTCGGCGCCCAGCTCGGCCGCGATGCGCACCGCGCGGGTCAGCAGCTCGATCCGCGGGCCGCGGTCACCGTCGCTGACCAGCGTGGGCTCGTGCTTGTGCCACGGGTCGAGGACGTAGCGCGAGCCGGTCTCGATGACGACGGCCAGGCCGTGGTCGGCGAGGGACTTCGCGGCGCGCGCTGTCTGGGCCGCGGCGTCGTCGGCGAAGGGGTCGAGGTGAGGCTGGTCGAGGGTGAGGGCGACCCCGTCGTAGCCGAGCCCCGCGATCACCTCGCACGCGTCGGGGAACCGGTGGCCGGAGAAGCCGTTGCTGCCGTAGCCGAGCCGGAGCCCGCTCACGTCGGGCTCCAGCGGCGCGAGAGGGCGCGGTAGGCGGGACCGGCGCCGACGACGGTCGCGGCAGCCACCAGCCGGCCGCGGCGAGCCAGCCACGCGCCCTGGAGGAGGGAGAACCCACCGATCCCGGTGCGGGTGGCGGTGCGCGCCGCCTCGGCCGTCGGCTCCTGCGCCGCCCGGGCCTGGGCGCGGCCGACCACGACGGCGTACGCCGCTGACAGGCCGACGCCGGCTGCTCGGGCGAGGCGACCGGCGTGCGGGTCGTGGAACGCGGCGTGGGCCGTGGCGGCCGCCACGACGGCGGTGCCGGCGGTCACCGCTGCGGCGACCTCCGGGCGGGTGCCGTGCACCTCGCCGCGGCTGAGCCAGGTGAGGCCCGCGGTGTGCGCGGTCATCGCCAGGGCGGGCTGCCAGGCGCTGGCCGGGGAGGCGTGCGCGCCGAGGAGGACGTCGAGCCCCCGCGTCGAGGCCATCGCGAGGGGGCCGATCGCCGCATCCTTGGCGACGGCGTCGTAAGCCACCACCATCGCGGCGAGCGGGACGCCGACGGCGACGGCCGAGCGGCCGCCGAGGAGGGCGGCGACGCCGAGTCCCGCGGCGCCGAGCCCCGCGGCCACGGCGAGGGCAGCGTCGGGGCTGACCCGGCCCGAGGGGATCGGGCGCTCGGGCCGCTCGGCCGCGTCGACGTGGCGGTCGCACCAGTCGTTGAAGGCCATCCCGGACCAGTAGAGGCAGGTGGAGGCCACCGGCATCGCCCAGCCCCGCGCGCCCGCCGCGGCGTGCGCCGCGCCGGACCACGCGTCGCCGGGGATGGAGAACGCGGCGGGAGCCCGGGTCAGCTCGACGAGGTCGGCGGCCCTCATGTCGTCACCCGGTCGGCGCACGCCGTCGACCAGGCGAGCAGGGCGTCCCACTGCTGCGCGAGTCGGTGCTCGTCCGAGCCGATCGGCTGCTTGAAGAAGAAGCCGAGGGCGGTCAGCGGGCCGGTCTCGCCGACGGCGAGCGCGCGCGAGGTCAGGCGGGCGAGGTCGAGCACCAGCGGCGCGGCGAGGGCCGAGTCGCAGCCCTCCCAGGTGAACTGCATCGTCATCCGGGTGCCGAGGAAGCCGTCGAAGCGGACGTGGTCCCAGGCGGTCTTCCAGTCGCCGAGGTCCTCGACGTAGTCGATGTGCATCGGCCCGGGCACGGGGTGGCCGAGCATCGACTCGAGGCCCGAGCGCTTCGTGCTGGTCTTGCTCTCCCGGGCAGCGGGGTCGGCCAGCGTCGAACCGTCGCCGCCACCGAGCAGGTTGATCGACGTCCACGACCGCACGGCCAGCGACCGGGTGGAGAACATCGGGGCCAGGGCCGACTTCACGAGGGTCTCGCCGGTCTTGCCGTCGCTGCCGGCGTAGGGGAGGCCGCGCTCGTCGGCCAGCTCGCGCAGAGCCGGGACGTCGATGCCGGGGCTCGGGGTGAACGCGACGTACGCCGCCCCCGCCAGCACCGCGGCGCAGGCGTAGACCGAGCTCGGCGACAGGGGCGCCCGCCCGGCCGCCCAGGCCGCCTCCAGGTCGCTCCAGGTGTCGGCGTCCGTGCCGGCGTCGTGCGGCGGCTCGGTGCTCGAGACGTCGACGACCACGACCCGGTCGACGACGGCGGCGAACTCGCGGATGTCGGCCGCGAGCCGCTCGACGTCGGCGCGCTGGTCGGTGGTGTCGCCGTGACGGACGCCCGGACGCAGCCGGGTCTCGGCCGCCTCGAGCTCGGCGCCCACCTGGTGCGCGAGGATGCCCGGCACCACGCCGCCGGCAACGAGGCGCTCGGCCTGCTTGACCAGCGGGAGGGTGTCGACGTCGTGACCGCCCACCACGATGTCGGCGTAGGCCGGCAGGCCGCGCGAGTCGAGGTCGGGATGGGCGCAGACGCAGCCGGTCTCGTCGGTCAGGTGGGCCGCGAGGGCACTGAGGCCGATGGTCGCGGTGGTCGCGAGCGAGCCGCGGGCGCCGATGAACCAGATGCCGAGACGGCCGGCGGGACCGTGATCCTCGGACCGGGGGTTGGGGGAGGGTGCCACCTGTCGAAGGTAATGCACGTCACAACCACTTTCAACGCCGTGTCCGGCACTTTTGCGTGGCTACGGTCAAAAGTGCTGTGGTGACGCGGGGTGCAACGCGAGCGCGGAACGCGAAAGCACGTGCGCCTCGCAGTGGCGGACCAGCTCGGCGTACGCCGCGGCGCCCATGAGCTCGACCAGCTCGGGCTCGTTGGTGACGTAGACGGGCTCGGGTGCGACGTGCGCCTCGGTGTTGCCCGAGCAGTACCAGTCGAGGTCGTGGCCGCCCGGCCCCCAGCCGCGCCGGTCGTACTCCCCGATCGACACCTCGGTGTAGGCCGTCCCGTCCTGGCGCTCGACCTCGCGGAACTGGCGGCGGATGGGCAGCTGCCAGCACACGTCGGGCTTCGTCTCCAGCGGGTTGCGCCCCTGGCGCAGGGCCAGGCCGTGCAGCGCACAGCCGGCGCCGACGTGCCCGGCGCCGGTGGTGAAGTCGGTGCGGTTGTGGAACACGCACGCCTGCTGGCCGTCCACCTCGACGACGCGGGTCTTGCGCTCCCCGTCGTCGTCGGCCTCGATCCAGTCGGCCTTCCGCACCGCCCGGCCGGGGTGCAGTTGCCAGTCGTCGGGGGTGAGCTCGGCGACGAACGCCGCGACCCGCTTCTCGTCGTCCTTGTCGGCGAAGTGGGCGCCGAGCGTGCAGCAGCCGACGTCCGGGGCGTCGGCGTAGATGCCCTGGCACCCCTGCCCGAAGATGCAGGTGTAGGACGAGGTCAGCCACGTCAGGTCGCAGCGGAACACCTGGGACTCGTCGGCGGGGTCGGCGAACTCCACGAACGCGCGGGGGAAGACCAGGTCGACTTCGGGCACGTGTGAAGCCTAGTAGTTTGGGTTTCATGCGCCTGGGCGTCCTCGACATCGGCTCCAACACCGGCCACCTGCTGGTGGTGGACGCGCACGGTGGTGCCGCGCCGCTGCCGGCGTCCTCGCACAAGCAGCCGCTGCGCCTCGCCGAGCACCTCGACGAGGACGGGGCCGTGACCAAGAAGGGCATCAAGGCCCTCACCGACTTCTGCGCCTCGGCCACGCAGATCGCGGAGGACAAGGGCTGCGAGGAGATGCTCGGCTTCGCCACCTCGGCGGTGCGCGACTCGGTCAACTCCGACGAGGTGCTCGCGCACGTCGAGGAGCACAGCGGCGTCCGGCTCGAGGTGCTCTCGGGCGAGGACGAGGCGCGGCTGACGTTCCTGGCCGTACGCCGCTGGTTCGGCTGGTCGGCCGGCCGGCTCGCGGTCTTCGACATCGGCGGCGGGTCGCTCGAGATCGCCGGCGGCACGGACGAGGCCCCCGACGTCGCCTGGTCGCTCCCGCTCGGCGCGGCCCGGATGTCGCGAGCCTGGTTCGGCGGTGGCCGGCCCAGCGACGACGACGTACGCGAGCTGCGCAAGCAGGTGCGCGCCGAGATCGCCCGCGACGCCGGGCACCTGCTGCGCCCCGGGGTGCCCGACCGGGCCGCGGCGACCTCCAAGACGTTCCGCTCCCTGGCGCGCATCTGCGGGGCCGCGCCGAGCGGCGACGGCCCGCTCGTGCCCCGCGCCCTCGAGCTCGAGACGCTGTCGGACTGGATCCCCAAGCTGATGGAGCTCTCCGACGACGATCTCGCCGACCTGCCGGGCGTCTCGCCGAGCCGTACGCACCAGATCGTGCCGGGCGCGCTCGTCGCCGAGGCCTGCATGGACATCTTCGACCTGACGGAGCTGGAGATCTGCCCCTGGGCGCTGCGCGAGGGCGTGATCCTCGAGCGGCTCGACCAGATCTCCGTCGTCACGCGGGTGCGCTGACCATGGCCGCGTCCCCGTCGGTCCCGCTGATCGGCCTCTCGACCGCCTCGGTCTACCCGGAGTCGACCGCGCACGGCTTCGGGTGGGCGGCACAGCTGGGCTACGACGCGGTCGAGGTGATGGTCGGCATCGACTCGCTGAGCCAGCAGGTCGACGCGGTGAGGAAGCTCAGCGACCACCACCAGGTCCCGATCTGCGCCGTCCACGCCCCCTGCCTCCTGTTCACCCAGCGGGTGTGGGGCACGGACCCGTGGGTCAAGCTGGAGAAGTCGGCCGAGATGGCCACCGCGGTCGGAGCCGACGTGGTGGTGGTGCACCCGCCGTTCCGCTGGCAGAAGGACTACGCCGCCGGCTTCGTGGAGGGCATCGCCTCCCTCGAGGCGCGCACCGGCATCGCCTTCGCGGTGGAGAACATGTACCCGTGGCGGGCGTCCTCGCGCCGCGCGATGGAGATGTACCTGCCCGGCTGGGACCCGAGCTCCGAGGACTACGCCAACACCACCATCGACCTCTCCCACGCGGCCATCGCCCGCAGCGACGTCATCGAGATGGCCGACCGGATGGGTGACAGCCTGCGCCACGTCCACCTCACCGACGGCACCGGATCGGCCAAGGACGAGCACCTCGTGCCCGGTCGCGGGGTGATGGACGCCCAGGGCTTCCTCGAGCACGTGGCCGCCTCCGGCTTCGACGGTGACGTCGTGGTCGAGATCAACACCCGCAAGGCGGCGACCCGTGAGCAGCGCGAGGCCGACCTGCGTGACTCCCTGGCCTTCGCGCGGGAGTACTTCCGGGTGCCGGCGGGCCCGTGACCGCCCCATGACTGCCACAGCCGGCCGCCGCGGCCGCCGCCCGGGCGCGCCCGACACCCGTGCGGCGA
>DATIAJ010000157.1:0-3928 GCA_035458105.1 Nocardioides sp.
GCGGGCAGCCCCTCGAGGATCGCCACCAGCGAGGGACCGTGGGACTC
The DNA here is from genome assembly GCA_035458105.1 of Nocardioides sp. Lineage (GTDB taxonomy): Bacteria > Actinomycetota > Actinomycetes > Propionibacteriales > Nocardioidaceae > Nocardioides. The sequence continues at coordinate 48 of DATIAJ010000157.1, forward strand.
GCCTGCTGTGAGCCATCGGAGCATGCGTGAAGTCTCTCAGCCCCACAGGCGCCCAGCGAGCGCGGTCCCCCAGACGAGACCCACGAGGGCCCCGCCGACCATGAAGGGGCCGAACGGGAAGGACCTCTTGAGCAGGCTGCGGTCGCGTCGGGCGACGATCACTGTCAGCGCCGGGACGACGAAGAGCATGAAGCTCGCCCACAACCCGATCGCCAGGGCGCCCCAGCCGACCCAGCCGAGCACCAACCCGACGGGCGCCGCCAGCCGGACGTCCCCGAAGCCCATGCCGGCGGACCGCACGAACCACAGCACCCAGAAGAACGACCGGGCGAGCACCATCGCGACGAGGGCGCGCACCAGGGCGTCGCGCTCCCCTGTGGCCAGGCCCACGACCGTGACCGCGACGACCGCGGCGAGGGTGGCGGGCAGGACGACGACGCGGGGCAGCAGCCGGGTGTGCCAGTCGATGACCGAGAGGGCGACCGCGACCGGGGTCAGCGGCACCAGCCACAGCAGCGACCAGTCCGGGCCGGTGGCAGCGCCGAGCAACGCCCCGGCGGCGGCCGAGGCCAGCGCGCTCCGCCACGCGAGCCCGGGCCGGGCCGCGATGGCGGCGTAGAGCATCTTGGGCGGCTCGTCGTGCTCGACGTCCGCCACCTCGGGCTCCGCCTTCGGCTCGGGCTCGGGCACGCGACGGATGAGCATCGGCACCAGCAGGCCGCCGAGCCCGGCGAGCAGGCCCGCGACAAGCGCGGCGAGCAAGGTGTCGGTCACGGCGACATTCAACCGGCACTGCGCGCCGCGAGGGCGCTTTCGCCTGCATCTCGCATGACGGCGAGCGGGGCGGGCAGCCCGGTGAAGAGCTCGACCTGCAGCGCAGCCTGGTGGACGAGCAGGTCCAGTCCGCCGACGAGCACCCGTCCGTCGGCGGAGGCGGCCAGGGGGGTCGGCCACGGGTCGTAGAGGACGTCGAAGACGACCGGCACGTCCGCGCAGGCGGCGACGAGCTCCGGGGTCTGTGCGACAGCGGGGATGGTGGACACCACGACGTCGACGGTGGAGCCGACGGCCGCTGGGTCGGGCCTCTCGCTCCACCGTCCGCCGGTGATGGGCTCGACGAGCACCTCCGGCGCCGAGGGGTGGGACCGCAGGGCCGTCAGGGTCTCGGCCGCCCGGGCCTCCTCACGCACCGCGAGGACGATGGACGTGACCCCGAGGTCGGCCAGCGCCAGCCCGACCGACGTGGCGGTGGCGCCGCCACCGAGGATCGCGGCCGTCGCCAGCGGGGACGTCGTGCGCTCCCGGATCGCGGCGACCGCACCCGGCAGGTCGGTGTTGTCGCCTGACCGGGTGCCGTCGTCCTCGAGGACGACCGTGTTGACCGCGCCGGCCAGGCGCGCCCGGTCACTGAGCCGGTCGACCAGCGCGAGCGCCTCCCGCTTGAGCGGCATCGTCAGCGACAGCCCGCGCCACTCCTCGCCGAGCCCCGCCACGAACTCTCCGAGCCCACCGGAGGCGACCCGGTGGGCGTCGTAGGTCCAGTCGAGCCCGAGCTCGGCGTACGCCGCACGGTGCAGCACCGGCGACAGCGAGTGGGCGATCGGGTCGCCCAGCACGCCGCAGCGCCGGCTCAGCACCGGTCGGAGGTCTCGCAGTAGGTCTTGTACTCGTCGCGGCCCACGAGGAAGTCGTCGTAGTCCTCGTAGAACTTGGTCTCGCCCGTCTCGAGGTCGACCGTCACGTAGTAGTACCAGGGGCCGTCAGCGGGGTTGGCCGCCGCCTCGATGGCGTCGTCGCCCGGCGCCTCGATCGGCGTCGGCGGGAGGCCGGCGTTGATGCGGGTGTTGTAGGGCGTGTCCTGCGCCAGCTGCTCGGGCGTCAGCTCGGTCGAGCCGGGCGAGAGCCCCAGGCCGTAGGCGATCGAGGCGTCGATGCCGAGCGTGCCGTTGGTGCCGCCCTTGTCGCCGGGACCGTCGAGGCGGTTGTAGATCACGCGCGAGATCTTGGGCATGTCGTCGCCTCGGCCCTCGGCCTCGATGAGCGAGGCGATGATCATCAGCTCACCGGGCGTCTTGCCCAGCTCGGCTGCACGCTCCTCCAGGCCTGCGGCGTCGGCGGCCTCGCGCCAGCGGTCGACCATCATCTTGAGGATCCGGACCGGCTTCATGCCCGGCTTGATCTCGTACGTCGCCGGGAACAGGTACCCCTCGGCGTTGCCGCCGGCGTAGTCGGGCAGCCCGATCTTGTCCGGCTGCTGCAGCGCGCGGTTCCACGCCTGCTCCGGGAAGTCGGTGTTCTGCGCCAGCGTCGAGACGATCTCGGTGACCCGCAGGCCCTCGGGGATCGTCACGGTCGGGAAGCCGACGAGGTTGTCGGGGTCGATGAGCACCTCCTTGACGTCGGCCGCCTTCATCTCCTTCTGGAGCTCGTAGGCGCCGACCTGGATGCCGCTGCACTCGTCCTGACAGGTGTCGATGAAGGCCTGGACGGACGCGGTGATGCCCTCGGCCTTGAGGTTCCGGCCGATCTGGGCGACGACGTCGCCCTCGTTGACGGTGAACTCCACCGAGCCGGTGCCGGGGCCCGGGTAGTCCTCGGGACCCTGGAACTGGTCGGCGACCCACTCGACGCCCCGGTCGAGGGCGAACCAGAAGCCGCCGAAGAGCACGACCAGCGCCACGAGGACGGCTACACAGCCCTTGAGGCCGCGGCCCTTGCGCCGCCTGCCTCCCCGGACGTACTCGCGGTCGTCCTGGTAGTCGTCCTGGGGGTCGTCGTACGCCACCTCGTCGGGCTCGGTCCCGCGCTCAGTCATCTGTCTCCGCCACCTCGACGATCTCTCCCGGTGCCTGTCCGCTCGACCGCTCCGTGTCGAGTGCAGTCTGCAGGATCAGCACCGCTGCTGCCTGGTCCACCACCGCGCGTCGCTTGGCCCCTCGGCGACCCTGCTCGCGCAGGATCGATTCGGCAGACACGGTGGTCAGTCGTTCATCACACAGCCTGACAGGCACGGGGGCAACTCGGCGGGCCAGCCGCCCGGCGAGCGCACGCGCCTTCTCGGCCGCGGGGCCCTCCGACCCGTTGAGCGAGCGCGGCAGGCCGACCACGACCTCGACGGCCTCGAGCTCGGTCACGAGCTGCGCCAGACGACGTACGTCGCCCTTGCCGCTGCGCACCGTCTCGACGGGCGTGGCGAGGAAGCCGGAGGGGTCGCTGCTCGCCACGCCGATCCGGGCATCCCCCGGGTCGACGCCGAGCCGCACTCCGAACCGCATGTCCGGTCCCACTCAGCCCTGCGTCCTCGCGGCGACCTCGCGGGCGACGAGCTCGAGGGCCTCGTCGATGCGCGAGGCGTCGGTGCCGCCGCCCTGGGCGACGTCGTCCTTGCCGCCACCCTTGCCGCCGAGCAGCGGACCGACGGCACGGACCAGCTCGCCGGCGGACAGCCCGCGCGCGCGTGCCTCGTCGTTGGTGGCGGCGACGACCGACACCTTGCCGTCAGCCTGCCCGATGATGACCACGACGCCGGGCTCACCCTGCGGCAGCCGACCCCGCACGTCCATCGCGAGGTTGCGTACGTCGCCCCCGCCGGCGCCGTCGGCACGGTGCGCGACGAGCTTCACGGGGCCGACCTGCGTCGCACCGGTCGCCAGGTCGGCGCTGGCGCCGAGCAGCTGGGCGAGCCGCGCCTTCTCCAGCTCCTTCTCGGCGCTCTTCAAGCGCTCGGTGAGGCCCTGGACACGGCTGACCAGGTCGTCGGGCTGGGTCTTGAGCAGGCCGGTGAGCTGGGCGACGACGTCACGCTCGCGGGCGAGGTAGCCGAACCCTTCGACGCCGGTGAGCGCCTCGATGCGCCGGTTGCCCGAGCCGACGCTCGTCTC
>DATIAJ010000158.1:0-6440 GCA_035458105.1 Nocardioides sp.
CTCAACGACGCCTCGAACTTCGTGCGCACCATCGAGGGCCGGCAGGGCTTCAAGGTCGGCGCTCCGGAGGAGGTCGCGTGGCGGATGGGCTGGCTGTCCGACGACGAGCTCGTCGCCCGCGCCGAGCCGCTGCGCAAGAGCGGCTACGGCGAGTACCTGCGAAGCCTCCTCCAGCACGGCTGACGCCTCCGCGTTTGGCCGAGCCGCCGGCGGGGGAAGGACAGGGGTAGCGGACCGCAGCCCAGACCGCACCACGAGGAGACGCCGTGCCCGACCCGAACTCGCTCGACCTCGTCACGGGTGCGCCTGCGGCCCGACAGGTGATGCGGGACCCGTTCTGGGCGACGGTGCTGCGCCGGCACGACGACGTCGACCTCGTCGTGCTCCCGCCCGAGGTGCCCGAGCGCGCCGAGGTCCCGGCCGACGAACCGAGGGTGGAGCCCGACGCGGCCCGTCACGAGCTGCGGGCGCGGTTGGCCGGGCTATGGGCGGCTCTCGGTCTCGAGGGTGAGCCGAGCCACCTGGACGACGTGTGGTTCGCCGGGTCCGCCCCCGGCACCCTGCGCTGGCAGGGCACGGCGACCTTCGACGACCTGGACCCGGTCGTCGTCTCCGATGCCCTCCAGGGCGCCCGCGACCTGTTCACCGAGGCGGACGGCTGGCACGTGCTGGCCCCGCCCGACGGCGTACCCCGCGTCCTCGCCGGACGCCCCGGTCGCATCGGTCGCGAGGACGTGCAGGTGCTGGCGCCCTCCGCCGGCCGTGTCGTCCTGCGGATCCGCTCCGCGCTGGTCGTCGTCGGCGAGGCCGCCGCGGCCGCGGCGACGGGGACGGGCGGGGACGCGCGATGAGCGACCCGCTGGTCTGGCAGATGGACAGCCTGCGCCGCGGCACCCAGGGGTGGGAGTCGCAGGAGACGCTGATGGACACCTCGGCCCGAGAGCTGCGCGGCGCGTCGGCCTCGGCGCTGCCGCCGAGCGTGCAGGGCGCGGCGACCACGTTCCTGACCCGGTGGGCGGGCTACGCCGCCCAGAGCGCCGCGATCGCGCAGGGCTTCGTCGGCGCGCTGCACGCGACGTCCGACGACTACTCGACCACCGACGACGCCACCGACCGGCAGTTCAGCGACCTCGACGGGCGTCTGGGGCCGAGGCGATGACCGTCACGATCGAGGTGCCGGCCTCGGTCCCGGCACAGCTGAGGAAGCCCGAGGGAGACGCGGGTGGGGCCGACACGCTCGCGACGACGATCCACGCCGCGGCCGGGCGCTACGAGGAGTTCGCCGACCGGTGCCGCGAGCTCCAGACCCTCGGCAGCTGGACCGGCATCGCGTACGCCTCCTACCAGGAGGCCTCCGGCACGGCGTCGACCGAGCACACGGCGATGGCCACGACCGTACGCCGCGTCGGCCGGGGCGTGACCGCCTTCGCCGACACCCTGCGCGACCTGCTGCGCGACCACGAGGACCTCGTCGAGCGCAAGCGTGGCCTCGACGACCGGCGCACCGCGCTGATCGCCGACATCGACGCCGCCACCGACGTCACCGACGCCGAGATCGCCGCCTTCCGCGAGCGGGCGGTCGACCTGCGTGCCGACTACTCCGAGCTCGTCACCGCGGACGACGACCTGCAGCGGCGCGTGCGCGACAACGAGACGCTGCTGCGCCAGGTCTTCCAGGCCGCCGACACCCTCCCGGAGTCGCTGTCCGCGGACGGCGGCGTCCCGCCGATCGCCGAGGCGGCGATGAACCGCCCCGGCGCGCCCGGGAGCGGCGCGACGCCCGAGGAGGTGCAGCGTTGGTGGGAGGGCCTCACCGAGGCCGAGCGCGAGGCCGTCATCACGGCCTACCCCGAGCGCGTCGGCCAGGGTGACGGGCTGCCGGCCACGGCGCGCGACCAGGCCAACCGGGTGCTGCTCGACGACGACCTGGCGCGTCTCGCCGCGAAGGAGGAGGACGGCACCATCTCGCCGCTCGAGCGCCGGGTGCTCGCCAACGCCGGGCAGGCGCGCGACGCCCTCGCCAACGCCGACGCCTACACCGACCCGCTCGACCCGACGCTGCGCCCCGGCGGCGCGCTGTGGCTCTACGACCCCGCCGCCTACGACGGCGACGGACGGGTGGGCGTCGCCGTCGGCGACCTCGACCACGCCACCGACGTCGCGGTCTTCACCCCCGGCATCACCACCGACATGCAGGACACCATCCGCTACACCGACCAGATGATGAACCTCTACGAGTCCACCCGCTACAACGGCGACGGCTCGAGCGTCGCGACGATGTTCTGGCTCGGCTACGACGCACCGGACGGAATCACCGACACGGCGACCATGACCGAGGCGCGCGCCGAGGAGGGCGGGCGCAACCTGGCCGACGCGATCGACGGCCTGCGCGCCTCGCGCCCCGACGACCCCGCGCACCTGACGGCCGTCGGCCACAGCTACGGCTCCACCACGACGGCGTACGGCACCCACGGCGACGCCTCCGCGGTCGACGAGGTGGTGCTCATCGGCAGCCCGGGCGCGGGCCCGGCCGACGACGCCGGAGACCTCGGCCCCGGCGCGGACCACGTCTACGTCGGCCGCGACAGCCGGGACTTCGTGGCCACCCTCGGCGACGAGGGCTGGATCGGCAAGTTCGGCGTGGGTCTCGGCACCGACCCGTCGTCGGAGGACTTCGACGCCAACCGGTTCCAGGCCGAGGACGTCGACCGCAGCTGGCACACCAACACCGGCGACGCGCACGGGTCCTACCTCAACAACGACACCGAGTCGCTCTACAACATCGGGCGTGTCGTCGACGGCCACGGCGACCAGATCAACCCGGCGGAGCAGAGCTACGACCCCTGGTACGGCGCGCCCGTCGACCCGGAGGCCGTCCGGGAGCCGACGGAGAACGAGGCCGGGAGCAGCAACACCACCGACAGGCGGGAGAACGCCGGATGAACCGACGTGCTGCGACCGCGGCGCTGGGGGCGCTGCTGCTGGTGGGCTGCGGCGCGCCCGGGCCCGAGGAGTCCGAGACGATCGCCGACGACATGCGGGTCGAGGTCCACGAGACCGTCCGCACGGTCGTCGAGGGCCTGCGGGAGCGGGGCATCGAGGTCACCGAGGCCACGGGCTCCTACTCCGCGTGCGGACTCAAGACGCCGGAGGTCGAGTACGGCGCCGGCCTCACCACCACCCCGGAGTCCGGCTCGCTCGCCGACCAGGCCGCCGCGGCCACCGAGGTGATCGAGAGCCTCGGGCTGCCGATGGACGACGACGGACCCGAGAACTACGTCTCGACCGACCCGGCTGAGGGCGCCCTGCGCGTGAGCGCACAGGAGACGCCCGTGGAGCCCGGCGTCCTCGCCATCGAGGTCGTCCGCGACTGCGAGGAGCTCGACGCCGACGTGGTCGACGAGCGGCTCTCCGAGGACGCCGAGACGATCGACTGAATTGACGTCAGCTCAGTCGGCGGCGGAGAGGTCGGTGGCGACCATCCGCCGCACGATCTCGGCGAACTCGACCGTCGGCGCCCAGCCCAGCTCCTCGCGCGCACGGCTCGCGTCACCGACCAGCTCGGTCGGGTCGGCCGGGCGGAAGAACGCCGCGTCCTGCCGCACCAGGTGCTCCCACTCGTCGATGCCGGCGGCAGCGAAGGCGGCGGCCACGAAGTCGCGCACGGAGTGGGCGGTGCCGGTGGCGACGACGTAGTCGCCCGGCTCGTCCGCGCGGGCCGCCCGCACCATCGCGTCGACGTAGTCGGGAGCCCAGCCCCAGTCACGGCGTACGTCGATGTTGCCGAGCACCAGCTCGTCGGTCTCGCCGCGCGCGATGGCGGCGACCGTCGAGGTGATCTTGCGGGTCACGAAGCGCGGGTGCCGGCGCGGCGACTCGTGGTTGTAGAGGATCGCGCTCGACACGTGCAGGTCGCGCTGGCGGAAGACGCGGGCGGACAGGTGCGCGAAGGCCTTCGCGGCGCCGTACGGGTTGACCGGCGCGATCGGGGTCTCCTCGTCCTGCGGCGACTCCGACGCCTCGCCGAAGATCTCCGCGCTCGAGGCCTGCACGAGTCGTACGCCGTCGACCGCGCGCGCGGACTCCATCAGCGCGACCGCGGCCAGGCCGTTGACGTGGGCGGTGCGGTCGGGCTCGTCCCACGACTGGGCGACCGAGCTGATCGCGGCGAGGTTGTAGACCTCGCGCGGTGCGATCTCGCGCACCAGGCGCCGGGTGGCCTCGACGTCGCCGAGGTCGCCGGCGTGGAGCACGACCCCCTCCGGGCAGTGGGCCGGGTGGCCGTCGGCCTCGAGGACCAGCGCGTGGACCTCGAGGCCGTCGGCGACCAGCCGCTCGGCGAGGTAGGTGCCGTCCTGGCCGCCGATGCCGGTGATGAAGGCGGCTGCGGTCACCATCCCGCCTTGGCGGCCGCGATGTCGGCGTCGACCATCATCGCGACGAGCTCGGCGAAGGAGACGGTGGGGGTCCAGCCGAGCCTGTCCTTGGCCTTGCCGGCGTCGCCGACGAGCAGCTCGACCTCGGCCGGGCGCATGAAGCGCGCGTCCTGCGTGACGTGCTTGCTCCAGTCGTCGATGCCGACGTGGGTGAAGGCGAGGTCGAGGAAGTCGCGGATCGACCAGGTCTCGCCGGTGGCGATGACGTAGTCGTCGGCCTCGTCCTGCTGGAGCATCCGCCACATCGCCTCGACGTAGTCGCCGGCGTAGCCCCAGTCGCGGCGGGCGTCGAGGTTGCCGAGCGCCACCGAGTCCTGCTGGCCGAGGTGGATCCGGGCGACGGCCTGGCTGATCTTGCGGGTCACGAACTCCGGCCCGCGGCGCGGCGACTCGTGGTTGAACAGGATCCCCGAAGAGGCGTGCATGCCGTAGGACTCGCGGTAGTTGATCGTCATGTAGTGGCCGTAGACCTTGCTGACGCCGTAGGGCGAGCGGGGCCAGAGCAGGGTGCTCTCCGACTGCGGGACCTCCTGCACCTTGCCGAACATCTCCGAGCTCGAGGCCTGGTAGAAGCGGATCGAGGACGGGTCGTCGCCGGCGTGCAGGCGTACGGCCTCGAGCATGTTGAGCACACCCATGCCCGTGACGTCGCTGGTGACGAAGGCGTTCTCCCAGGAGTAGGCCACGAACGAGATCGCGCCGAGGTTGTAGACCTCGTCGGGCTGCGAGTCGCGCATCGCCCGCATCAGGCTCGAGAGATCGGTCAGGTCGCCGGTGTGGAGCCGTACGTCCGGCACGAGGTCCTCGACCAGGGCGCGGCGCGGGTTGTTCTGGCCGCGGAGCAGGCCGTGGACGTCGTACCCCTTCTCGAGCAGCAGCTCGGCGAGGTAGAGGCCGTCCTGCCCCGTGATCCCGGTGATGAGGGCGTTGGGCATGCGGCGCATTCTGTCAGGACTGCTCTCAGTAGGGTGGGCCGCATGAAGATCCTCGTCAGCGGCGGCGCCGGCTACATCGGCTCGCACACCGTCGTCCAGCTCGTCGCCGCCGGCTACGACGTCGTCATCGTCGACAACTTCAGCAACTCCAACCCGACGGTGATGGGGCGGCTCGAGGCGCTGACCGGGCAGCAGATCACGCTGCACTCCTTCGACCTGTGCGACTACGACAAGACCGAGCACCTCTTCGCGGCCGAGCACTTCGACGGCGTCATCCACTTCGCCGGCTACAAGGCCGTCGGGGAGAGCGTCGAGAAGCCGCTGGAGTACTACGAGAACAACCTCGTCTCCACCTTCTCGCTCGTCCGGGCGATGCAGAAGTACGACGTCGACAAGCTGGTCTTCTCCTCCAGCGCGACCGTCTACGGCGAGGACCAGGCCGCCGCGACCGAGGACCGCCGCACCTACGCCACCAACCCGTACGGCTGGACCAAGGTGATGCAGGAGCAGATCCTGCGCGACGTCGCCGTGGCCGCGCCCGAGATGCGCTTCGCGCTGCTGCGCTACTTCAACCCCGTCGGCGCGCACCCCTCCGGCACGATCGGCGAGGACCCCTCCGGCATCCCCAACAACCTGGTCCCCTACATCGCCCAGGTGGCCGTCGGGAAGCGCGACAAGCTGATGGTCTTCGGCGACGACTACGACACCGTCGACGGCACCGGCGTGCGCGACTACATCCACGTCGAGGACCTGGCCGCGGGTCACATCGCCGCGCTGAAGGCGCTCGAGGACACCGACGAGGCCGTCCACATCTGGAACCTCGGCTCCGGCCACGGCACCAGCGTCCTGCAGATGCTCCACGCGTTCGAGAAGGCCGTCGGTCGCGAGCTGCCCTACGAGGTGGTGGCCCGGCGACCCGGCGACATCGCCACCTCCTACGCCGACCCGTCCAAGGCCAACCGCGAGCTCGGCTGGAGCACGACCAGGTCGGTCGACGAGATGGCCGCCGACACCTGGCGCTGGCAGTCGCAGAACCCCCACGGCTTCGTCGGCTGATGCCCCGCCGGGC
>DATIAJ010000159.1:0-6743 GCA_035458105.1 Nocardioides sp.
GACCTCCTCGGGTCGGGCCCGTCGGCCGAGGTCGCCACTCGCGTGGAGCGGCTGAGTGACGGCATCCCGTTCGTGGTCGAGGAGCTGGTGGCCGCTGCCGGGCGACCGGAGCTGACCACGGTCGCGGCGGTCGCAGCCGGACGGCTCGGCAGCCTCGCCCCCGAGACGCGACGGCTGGTGGAGGCGGCTGCGGTCGGCGACGGCCACCTGCGGATCAGCCTGCTCGAGCAGGTCCTCGACGTGACGCCCGAGGAGCTCGACGCAGCTCTGGTCGAGGCGGTGCGCGCCGGGATCCTCACGACCGACCACGAGCGCGACGCGAGCGGCTTCCGGCACGCGTTGCTGCGCGAGGCGACGAACCGCGAGACCGGACCGGGGGCCCGGCGCTCGTGGCACCGCAGGTGGGCCGAGGTGCTGGAGGACAACCCGGGCGTGCTGGCCGGCGACCCTGCGCTCCTCGCGATCGCGGAGCACTGGCACCAGGCGCGGGACGTACGACGAGCGCTCGCTGCGACCGTCGCCGCACTACCGGCTGCTGAGCGAGTGTGTCGGCCTGACGAGGAGGTCGCCCTGTGGATTCGGGTCCTCCGCGCCTTCCCCGAGCTACCTGACGCGCCGGAGGTCGCAGGCATGTCGCTGCGCGAGGTGTTCGCCCGCAGCGGGGTCGTCGCCCACGCCTCCCGCCGCCTCGGGGACTGGGTAGCGGCGGTGCCCGTGCACATGCTGAACCGGGTGGAACAGCGCTACTTCGCGCTCGAGCACGAGGTCCACGGCAAGGGCGAGGGCAACGCGCACCCGCAGGACGAGCTGGCCGCGATCGCCGACCTCGTCGAGGACGACCCGGTGGACCTCCTCTCCGCCCAGATGTGGTCGACCCTGGGTGCGGCGATGACGGACGACCCGGCCCGCGGCGAGCGGTTGTGCACCCAGTCGCGTCGCGCGGCCGCCACGCTGGGCGACGTCCGCATGAGCGTGGCCGTGGCGGCGAACGACTCCTACCGGGCGCAGGTCAACGGGGATCCCGAGCAGGCGGCCGCCTCGTTGCGAGCGGCACTCGCTGAGTTCGGGGACGAACGGTGGGACGGCGTCTTCCACCTGTGGGGCAACCTCGTCTGGTGCGAGTCCATCTGCGGACACCACGAGGCCGCCGACGCCGCCGCAACCGAGTCGCTGCGACGCTTCGACCACCCGTTCCTCTCGGTCCACGTGTGGGAGCACCTGGTCGAGAACGCCGCGTCGACGTGGCTGCTCACCGGGCAGTGGGTGCGCGCCAGGTCGCTTCTCGAGGAGACCGCGCCGTGGTGGGCCGACGACCTGCGCTGCAGCAACCTCTACCTCACCCTGCTCGACCTCGCCCAGGAGGGGACGGCCGACGTCTCGCGGTGGCGCCGCCAGGCCGCGTCGCCGGTCGAGGGCGGAGCACCGGAGTGCATGATGCGCCAGGCCATCGCCACCAGCGCCGCGGTCGAGGGTGACCTGCCGCAGATGCGGGCGGACCTGGCGCCCCTCTGGCACGGCGACCGCGTGGTGCTGGACAGCGACCAGCTGTGGCAGAGCCTCCTCGTTGCCGCGCGCGCCGAGGCCGACGCCGTCCTCTCAGCGGCGCCGGGCGACCTCGACGCGGCGGCGCGCACGCACGTCGCGGAGCTGCAGGCGGCGGCCGGACGGTTCCGCCGGTACGGCGTCCTCGGCGAGGTGTGGCCCCTCGACCTCGCCGCCCAGCTGGACCGCTTCCACGGCCGGGACGCGAGACCGGCGCTGCGAGCGGCGCTGGAGGGGTGGGAGCGGATCGGGCACGTCCCGGACGCGGGGGTCACGCACCTGTCGCTGGCGGAGCAGGAGGCGATCCACGGCGACCGCGACGCCGCCCGCCGCCATCTCGCGGCCGGTCGCGGGATCGCGCAGGAGCTGGGGGCGCGTCCGATGCTGGCGCGCGCCGACGCGCTGGCGGGGAGGTGGGCGATCGGCGCGAGCGAACGTCGTACGGACGGGGTGCTGACCGAGCGCGAGGCCGAGGTCCTGGGACTGGTGGCCGAGGGACTCACCAACGGCCAGATCGGCGCGAGGCTCTTCATGTCGCCCAAGACGGCGAGCGTCCACGTCTCGCACATCCTCGCCAAGCTCGGCGCGGCCAACCGCACGGAGGCCGCCGCCACCGCGCGCCGGCAGGGGATCATCGGCTGACCGGCTCTGGCGGAGTATTGTCTAGTGACTTAGTCTACTAAGGTCACCAGCCACCCGGGAGGGAACCGTGTCCCGATCACCACGTCCCGACTTCCTCGTCATCGGCGCCCCGAAGGCCGGAACCACCGCGCTGCACGCCGCACTGGCGCAGCACCCGGACGTCTTCGTGTCGGACCCGAAGGAGCCGAAGTACTGGCTGTGCGACGGCGCGCCGCCCCCGGCGTGGCGGGGCCCGGGCGACAAGCACTCGCAGCAGGAGTGGATCTGGCGCGCCGACCGCTACTACCCGCTCTTCGCCCCGGCCGCGCCGCACCAGGTGCGCGGCGAGAGCACCCCGTTCTACCTGTGGAGCCGCGGGGCCCACCGCCGCATCGCCGAGGACCTCCCCGACGTGCGCCTGGTCGCCGTCGTCCGCGACCCGGTCGACCGCGCCTACAGCAACTGGATGCACCTGTGGTCAGACGGCCTCGAGCCGGAGGCCGACTTCGTCACCGCCTTCGGCCGCGAGGCGGAGCGGGTGCGGGCCGGGTGGGCGCCGTTCTGGCGCTACCGCGAGCTCGGGAGGTACGGCGAGCAGCTCGCGCACCTGCACCGCCACGTCGACCCGCAGCGGATCCTCGTCATCCGCTACCGGGACCTCGTCGACGCGCCCGGCGCGACCGTCGACCGGGTGAGCCGGTTCCTCGGCATCCGCGAGGGTCTGGTCGACTCGATCCCGCGCGACAACTCGCGCAGCTTCGTCCCGCCGGGCTGGCGTCCGCGCCTGTTCGGGCCAGTCGTGCGCAGCGGTGCCCGGCTCGGGCAGTTCGCCCCACCGCAGGTGTGGCGCGCGGTCCACCCGCTGTCGCTCGGCCTGCTGGGCGACCACCGCGACGCGCACCGGCCCCGGCTCGACGCCGTCAGCCGCCAGCGACTGATCGAGGGCTACGCCGACGACGTCGCACTCCTCGGCGAGCTCACCGGTCAGGACTTCGGCGACTGGCTCAACCCGGAGAGCCGTGGCTCGTTCGCCCAGCGGGCGGCGACGGTGACCCGCCTCGTCGAGCGCGAGGCGGACCGTACGGTCGGCGTGGGCCGCGAGGTCAGCGCACGCAGGTGACGAGGTCGTGCGCCCCGTCGGGGCGGGCGGCCTCGACGTAGTAGCGCACCCGACCGTCGGGCAGCGGCACCGCGGTGGCATAGCGGAACGCGCCGTCGGAGTGCGGGGACGAGATGGGCGGCTGGTCGAGGCGGGTGAGGGCCGAGCCGTCCCAGGTGGCCACCCCGGTGGTCTCGAACCAGTTGGACTCCGCGTCGGGGCGGCCGTCGTACAGCACCGTGCCGTCGGGCAGCACGGCGCTGACCCGAGCCCCCCGGGCGTCCCACTGGCCCTCGCGGCCGGCGAGCACCTCGCCGCGGTCACGCCACTCCAGGCCGTCGGGGCTGGTGAGCCGGCGCGTGGTCATCCGGTCCTCGTGGCCGGGCTCGTCGAGGGGGTGGCAGCACAGCCACATCTCGTAGCCGTCGTCCCCCACGGTGATCACCGGGTCCTTCACGCCCGTGTCGCGGTCGCCGTCGTGCACGCGTCGTCGTACGCCGTCGGGCAGGCCCGCGACCGTGTCGGCCGTGAGGCTGTCGACCCACCAGTGCTTGGAGCCCGGCGTGGCGCACGAGAGGTAGAGCCGCCACCCGCCCTCGCGCAGCGGCACGAGCACCGGGCGCTCGAACGACTCGGCACCGAAGGCTTCCCGCGCGACCTCCGTGACCGGCTCGAAGGCGACGCCGTCGTCGGAGCGGGCGACGACCACCGACACGCCCCGGCCGTCGGTCAGCGGGCGGCGGACCCGCCAGGTCAGCCAGAAGACGCCGTCGACCAGGACGGCGCTGGCCGCCCCCGCCCAGTTGCCGGCACCCGGGCCCGGGGCCGGCACCACGACCTCGACGTCGTCGTAGGTCGGCGGTGCGGCAGTCACGGCGGTCATGCCCCCACGATAGTCGACAAGATCACTACAGTTCAGCCGGTGACCCGGAACGACGACGCACCGGTGACCGCGGCTTCTCGCGCGGCGAGGTCGCGCACCCGTGCCGAGGGCGGCCCGTGCCGGCACCACTCCACGAGCGCGTCGACCGCGTCGTCCTCGCCCTCGGCGTGGACGAGCACGCTGCCGTCGACCTCGTTGCGCACCCAGCCGACGACGCCGAGCTGCTGCGCCCGCTCCTGGGTGTGCCACCGGAACGCCACGCCCTGCACCTGCCCGGTCACCCGGGCCTGGACCGCCTTCATGCACCCATCCTGCCCCCTCCCGCCGGGCGGTCCTCGACGCTGGGACCGGGTGAGAGGCTGACGCGGATGACCCAGGACGAGCAGGCCCAGGACGAGCGGGCCCAGCGCGAGCGCGGGGACGAGGCGGCGCACGAGCCCGACCCGCGGCGCTGGCGCGTGCTCGCGGTCTCCCTCGTCGTCGGCTTCATGTCGCTGCTCGACGTCACGATCGTCAACGTCGCCGTGCCGTCGATCCGCGCCGGCCTCGACACCTCCGCCGCCACCATCCAGTGGGTCGTGTCGGGCTACGCGCTCGCCTTCGGCATGACGCTGGTCGCCGGCGGCCGGCTCGGCGACGCGCACGGCCGGCGCCGGATGATGACGATCGGGCTCGTCGGCTTCGTCGTGTCGAGCGCGGCCGTCGGGCTCGCGCCCAACGCGGCCGCGATCGTGCTGGCCCGCCTGGTCCAGGGTGCCAGCGCCGGCTTGCTCACCCCCCAGAACTCCGGGCTGATCCAGCAGCTGTTCCGGGGTGAGGAGCGCGGGCGCGCCTTCGGAATGTTCGGCTTCACCGTGGCCGTCGCGTCTGCGACCGGACCGCTGATCGGTGGCCTGCTGATCGGCCTGCTCGGCGAGGAGAACGGCTGGCGCTCGCTCTTCCTCATCAACGTGCCGATCGGGCTCGTGGCGCTGGTGCTGATCCGGCGGCTGGTGCCCGACAACCCCGTCGGCGCCGGGCCCGAGGCCGCTCCGAAGGACTCGCGGATCGACGTCGTCGGCGCGGTCCTCCTCGGCGTCGCCGTGCTGGCCGTGCTGTACCCGCTGATAAGCCTCGAGGGCGGCGCCGGTCTGCCGCTGGTGGTGCTGGTCGCGTTCCCGCCGCTGGCGTGGGCGTTCGTGTGGTGGGAGGCGCGGACCGTACGGCTCGGCCGCCCGCCGCTGCTCGACGTGTCGCTGCTGCGCGGCCTGCCCGGCTACGCCAACGGCCTGCTGGTCGGCACCCTCTACTTCACCGGGTTCACCGGCATCTTCCTGGTGCTGTCGGTGCACCTGCAGGAGGGAGAGGGGTTCTCGCCGCTGCAGGCGGCCCTGCTGATGACTCCGTTCGCGGTCGGAGCGGCCACGACCTCACCGCTCGCCGGCCGGCTGGTCGGTCGGCTCGGACGGCGGGTGACCCTCGTCGCGCTCGGGGTGATGATGACCGGCACCGCGCTCGCGTCATGGTTGGTGACCTCGCCGACCGACACCCTGTGGTGGACCCTCGCCCCCGCGATGTTCCTCGCCGGGGTCGGCGGCGGCGGGGTGATCTCCCCCAACTTCACCCTCACCCTGGCTGAGGTGCCCCCGGCGATGGGCGGCGCCGCTGGCGGGGCACTGCAGACCGGCCAGCGGATCGGATCGGCCCTCGGCGCCGCGCTGCTGATGACCGTCTACCAAGCAGTCGGCACGGTCGCCTCCGCCCCGGTCGCGGCCAGGGCCGCCCTGCTGGCGGCTCTCGCCGTGCTCTCGCTGGCCTTCGCCGCCGCCGTACGGTCCTGGCGGCGCGGCGACTGAAATCCCTGACATCTTCAGCGATCCCCGGCCGGCCGGGGATTCCTGAACATGTCGGCCCGTGCACGGCCTGACAAGTGCAGGCACCGCCCGACAACCCCGCCCGGTTCGCGAGGGCAGAGTCAGGTTTCGAAGCTCAGAGGATCGCGCCCGGCGAGTACGCCGCCGCGCTGGGGTGGGCGGCCGCGAGGGCCTCGACCCGGGCAACGACCGCACGGGTCTGGGCCACGGCCGCGCCGGTGAACTCGATGGGGTCGGCGACGAGCGCGTCGATCTGCTCGCGCGTCAGGCCGAGGCGCTCGTCGGCGGCGAGCTTGGCGAAGACGTCGTTGTCGACCTGGCCGGCGCGCATCGCGAGGGCGGTGCCGACCGCCGCCTCCTTGATCGCCTCGTGGGCGGCCTCGCGGCCGACGCCGTTGCGCACCGCGGCCATCAACACCTTGGTCGTGGTGAGGAACGGCAGGTAGCGGTCGAGCTCGCGCTGGATCACCGCCGGGAAGGCACCGAACTCGTCGAGCACGGTGAGGAAGGTCTGGAAGAGGCCGTCGGTGGCGAAGAACGCGTCGGGCAGGGCGACCCGGCGCACGACCGAGCAGGAGACGTCACCCTCGTTCCACTGGTCGCCGGCGAGCTCGCTGACCATCGACAGGTGGCCGCGCAGGATCACGGCGAGGCCGTTGACGCGCTCGCAGGAGCGGGTGTTCATCTTGTGCGGCATCGCGGACGAGCCGACCTGACCCTCCTTGAAGCCCTCGGTCACGAGCTC
>DATIAJ010000160.1:0-2072 GCA_035458105.1 Nocardioides sp.
CGTCGAGGAACCGGTCTTCTCAGGCGAGCCCATGCCGTGCCCGCACCCGCCACGTGATCGGGACGTGACCGGCTCCGTGCCGGAGGAGGGCTTGCGTTGGGACCCGAGGACCGAGGTGCATCGGCGCTGGGACCCGCTCCTACAGTGGCGCCATGAGCGCTCCCCGCACGGCCGCCCGCCTCCTGCTCGGCACCGCGATGGTGGGTGCGGGCGTGCTGCACCTGACCACGCAGCGCGAGGAGTTCCGCGCGCAGGTGCCCGACTGGTTCCCCGTCGACGAGGACCTCACCGTCCTCGGATCGGGCGTCGTGGAGGTGGCGCTGGGCGGGGCGTTCGTCGCGCTGCCGCGCCACCGGCGCACCGTCGGCGCACTGCTGGCCGCCTTCTTCGTGGCGATCTTCCCGGGCAACATCGCGCAGTACGTCGAGGGAACCGACGCCTTCGGGCTCGACACCGACCGCGCCCGGCTCGTCCGGCTGTTCTTCCAGCCCGTCCTCGTCCTGTGGGCGCTGTGGGCCGGTGGCCTCCTCGACCGACGCCGTCCGGCTCTCACCGAGGAGCAGCAGCGCGAAGAGGTCGAGACGGGCGAGTAGCCCGCCTTGTCGTCCGCCGGGGTCACCGGGTCGGCAGCCAGTCGACCCGCCCGGCGAGCAGGGCGTAGCCCACGAACGCGCCCACGTCGAGCAGCGTGTGCGCGACGACGAACGGCATCACCCGCCCCCAGCGGCGGAACAGCCAGCCGAAGAGCAGCCCCATCGCGAGGTTGCCGACGAACCCGCCGAGCCCCTGGTAGAGGTGGTAGCTGCCGCGCAGGAGCGCTGCCAGCCCGATCGCGGCGGTGTCCCCGAAGCCGAGCTGGCGCAGCCGCACCTGCACGAACCCGAGGACGACGAACTCCTCGAGCACCGCGTTCTCGGCGGCCGCCAGCACCAGCACGGGCACCCGCCACCACTCCCCCGGCAGGGACTGGGCGACGACCGTGAGGTTGGTGCCCAGCGCGAAGGTGGCCAGGTAGAACACGACTCCGACGGAGCCGACGCCGGCCGCGAGCCAGGCGCCGCGGCCCCAGTCGCGCCACGTGCTCCAGCCACCGTCGCGCGCCCAGACCTGCTTGAGGTCCGACCCGGAGCGGACCAGGAGGTACGCCGCGAGCGCGACCGGCACGAGCGCGAAGCCGATCCGCAGCAGCTGGTAGGTCAGGTCGAGCCACGGCCGGTCCGGGGCGAGGGAGTTGTTGAGGTTCGCCGCCTGCGCCGACAACGGGCCCGGCGCGCTGAGCGCGGCGACGATGTTGACGATCGAGTAGACCGCGCTCCGGCCGAGCGAGAGCAGCAGCACGATCGCCAGCTCGGCCCACAGCAGCGCCCTCGCCAGGTCCGGCACGCCTCCCGGGACGGGTGTGTCCCGAAGTCGCCACCACGGGCGTACGTCATCGGCGGCGGTCGTCACGGGGCCAGCATCCCCCAACCGGCTGAGGTGGCGCTGAGAAGACGCCCGCCCGCCGCGAGGTCGAGTGCGCACGCGGTCGTCGTGGCCACAAGGCTGCGCACTCGACTCGGACAGGAGGACGTACGACCATCGACGGGTGAGCACGATCTACGAAGCGGTCGGCGGCATGGATGTCTTCGTCCGGCTGGCCGAGGCGACCCACCAGCGTTGCCTGGCCGACCCGCTCCTCAACCACCCGTTCTCGCACGCCGACAACCAGCCGGACCACACCGACCGGCTGGCGGCGTACTGGGCCGAGGCGCTCGGCGGCCCGCCGACGTACACCACCACGATGGGCGGCAGCGAGTCGCACGTGCAGCGCCTGCACGCGGGCGAGGCGGAGTACGCCGTCGAGGCCAGCCCGCGGTTCGTGCAGTGCGTCGTCGACTCGTTCGACGAGGCCGGCGTGCCTGCCGACCCGGAGGTGCGGCAGGCCCTTGCCGACTACGTCACGTGGGCCGCGACCGGTCCGTTCCAGGCCTGGGGACGCTCGAAGGACGACGTGCCGGACGACCTGGTCATGCCGCACTGGGACTGGGGCGGCCCGACATGACGCCTTGCTGGGTGGGCGAGTCCGACACTCC
>DATIAJ010000161.1:0-5884 GCA_035458105.1 Nocardioides sp.
GATCCGGTACCGGATCTCCTGGCACGGGTCCCAGCCGACGGGGTCCCTGCTCCCGGGCTGGGTCATGGCCCAGGTGAACGTCCCACCCCGCTGTACGACGCTCGGCGCCGGCAGCGGCCGCTCGGGCCCCAACCCCACCGCGCGCCGCACCGGGTCGAGCTGCTCGGCCGGATGCCACGCCACGACCGCAGCCATGACGGCGATCGTGGCGATCACGGTCACCGAGGTCCGAGGAGGCACGTGCTGATTGTCGGCCGTTTGGCGATGGTACGTCAGGGGATTGTCGTCACGAGGCCGCGCTGGTCGCCAAGAAGCTGCGAAGCTGACGCTGAATGTCGCCCAGCCACTGGCGATAGTCCCCGTCGCTCTCCCCTGCGTAGTACTGGCATCCCATGCTCTCGAGGAGTGCCGCCAATCCGCCCTCGGGAAGGTTCATGTCGATGAGCTCGTCGATCTGATCGGCGGCTGCGAGCACCGTGTCGCGAGGTTCGTGAAGGAACGCGGCGACGGTGTCGGACACCTGCCCGCCGTCGATGTCCCAGTCCTGATGGAAGTACGCCCCCATCAGCTGCTCAACTGCCGTCATGTCGACACTCCTCAGTCAGGGAACGCTGTCAGTATGCGCCAGCCCGCGGACGTGCTCGAGTCGGGCATGAGTACGACACGTATGCCGGTAGGGGTGCGGACCGTGCCATCCCTTGCAACGCTGATGCCGGTTCCTTCATCGAGATCCTCGATGAGCTTGAGACGACCACCGGGGTTCCGCAACCACGACTCGATGTCGGCAGCCCGCCGATCCAGAACGGACGCAATCAGACGCTCGGCGGTTCGCTGGTCCGTGAAGCTGGAAGCGAGCGGAACTTGTGGCCGCTGCCTGAGACGCTCTCGCAGCTCATCCAAAGTCTTTCCGACGTGACGCTCGAGGGTGTGTCCGGGCGGAACCTCGTGGTCCCTGAGCCAACCCCGTCGCCGCGGCAACCCCCCACCCGGGCCCTTGATCGTCCCGGCCTCGTCTCGGGCCTGGACCCGGAGGAACTTCTCGAGCCTTGCCCGGACGTCCGCCAGGTCGTCGCGGGCGCGCTCGACCCGCGCTGCCGCGGTCGCGACGCCGGCGCGCAAGGACACCAGGAGCGCGTAGAAGCGTGGCGCGGCGGATCGCACCCGGGCTGCGGCAGCGGCCGCGGCCGCCCCGCCGGCGAGGCCACCGGTCAGACCGGTGACGATCACCGAGATCGCGGCGCCCTCGACGATCATCTGCGAGACCTCGGCGAGCAGGGCGCGGGTCCGCTCGCGGGCCGCCTCCACCGCAGCGGCGTACTCCTCGCAGGCCGTGGCGAGGTTCGACAGCTGCCAGGCGGTGTCGCCGATCAGCGTGGTGAGCTCGGTCAACGCGTCGACGGCGAGTGGGACCTCGGGTGAGCGCTGGGCCTCGAGGAGGCCGATGGCGACGTCGACGTGGTCCGCGAGCCGGGCCGTCGTGGCTGCGGCGTGCCGCCACTCCGACGCCGCGACGGTCAGCGCCGCCACGTCGGCGCCCGG
The DNA here is from genome assembly GCA_035458105.1 of Nocardioides sp. GTDB lineage: Bacteria > Actinomycetota > Actinomycetes > Propionibacteriales > Nocardioidaceae > Nocardioides. Next base: position 1,540 of record DATIAJ010000161.1, read on the forward strand.
CCAGACGAAGCCCTCGAGCTGGTCGAGGATCCACCCGTCGACCACACCCAGCGACGGCTCCTGCGCGCCCAGGCTCGACGGCGGCGACAGTGGGTCGACGCGCGCGAACGCGCTGTCGTCGAGGACCGCGATCCCGTCGTAGGGGAGCTGGGCGGCCCCGGCCTCCGCCCGCTCGTGGTTGTCGCCGGTGGCGGCAAGCAGCCTGCCGGCCCCGGTGAACGCGTGGGTGAGATCGGCGAGCGCGGCCACCGCCTCGGCAGCCGCGGCGTCGTACGCCGTCGCGAAGTCGATGCTCGTGGCGTCGTCGCCCGCCATCCCCGCCGAGGTGGTCAGTCGCGAGCTGAGCGACTCGGTCAGCAGGGCGGCGACGTGGTTGGCCGTGAGGCAGGCGTCGGCGGCCCGGGTGAACCCGCTGCACTCCACGGTGATCCGCATGGCTCGACCCTCGCCGAGCCCGACGTGGCGCCGCCAGACCAGCGCGGCGATCTGTGGACAACGGACCGGAGGGGTTCTCCACAGCAACCGGATCCCGCGTTTCCCGCGGTGCCGGGCGGGCAGGGGAGTCCTCGCACCCGACCCGACGAGGAGGACCCCATGGCGCTCGACCCACGCTTCATCGGCTGCATCCGCATCCAGCCGGCGCTCAACGACGCCGAGTGCGATTTCCTCCTCCACGTGCTCGACTCCGACGGCACCCTGCGGGGCACCCCGACGGGCCGGGGCGACAGGGACGTGCCCTTCGCGCGACTCGCGTGGGAGCCCTGCCGCCAAGGCTGCTGCCTGCAGTGGAATCCCCACCTCGAGGACCCGAGGTGGATGGTGGAGTCGCTGCGGTTCGTCGTCGACCACCTGCTGCGGCCGGGAGCGAAGGGGGAGGGCCATCCGAGGCTCGCAGGTTTCACCTTCGACCACGTCGCTTTCGGCGTCGTCGTGGGACGCGGCCACGGGGACCGCGCCACGCGGATGGTCACGGCCACCGACAACGACGTGACCGGCTCGGAGGTGCCGACGCCCTGCGAGGAGGTGGCGGTGGCGTCGCGGCCGGCGCGGCCCCGCCAAGGCCGGTTCGACAACGTCATCGAGCTCCGGCCACGCCGCGCGTGACCGACCGTCGCAGGCACGTGGAACCATGGCCGCATGCCGGAGGAGATCGTCGTGCGCCGGGCCGGGTTCGCGCCGGTCAAGGGCATGCGTCACCTCGCGCTCGACGGGATCGACCTCGACGAGCAGGGCGCTGTCGGGGACCGGTCGTACTGCCTGGTCGACGTCGACACGGCGCGGGTGCTCAAGACGGTGCAGCACCCCTCACTCATCGGCGTCGTGGCGCAGGTCGAGGGCGACGTCCTCGACCTGACCCTCCCCACCGGCGACGCCACCAGCGCGACGGCCCGGAGGTCCGGACGCACGATCCCCTGCGACTACTGGGGTCGCAGCGTCGACGTCGACCTCACCGAGGGTCCGCACGCCGAGCTCGTCTCCGACTGGCTCGGCCGGCGCGTGTCGATGGCCGTCGCGCCGCGCGGCGGGGTGGTGTTCGGCGACCCGCTGACCGTCGTCGGCACGGCGTCGCTGCGCGAGCTCGCCCGTCGTACGAGGCATGACGAGGTCGCCGACCTGTCGGCGCGCTTCCGGGCCACGCTCGTCGTCGAGACCGACGAGCCCCACGTCGAGGACTCCTGGGCCGGGCAGGAGATCGAGATCGGCGAGGCCGTCGTACGGATCGGCGGCCCGGTCCCGCGGTGCGCCGTCGTCGACCACCACCCGGAGACCGGGGTCAAGGACGTGCGGCTGCTGCGGGCACTCGTGCGCGAGCGCCCGACCAACCGCGCCGGGGAGCCGATGTTCGGGGTCTACGCCCGGTGCGTGGTGCCCGGGCGGGTCACTGTCAGCCGCTGACCTGCTGCCACAGGGCCAGGTTGGCCCCGACCGCCGACGAGTAGTGGTCGTCGGCCGCGGCGACGACGCCGCGCAGCGCCGCCAGCGCGGTCACCATCTCGGCGCACCCGTCGCGCCAGGAGTCGTACGACGACGCCTGCGCGTCGCTCGCGCGGCCGAGCCAGTCGGTCTGCAGCCGGTCGTGCGCGTGGTCGATCTCGACGGCGAGGCCGAGGAGGTCGCGCTGGCAGGCCGCGAGCTGGGCCACGGCGAGCCGGACCTCGGCGAGGTCGACGTCGTAGGCGCTCACGGCAGCCGCCCGCCGAGGCGTCCCCGCAGGTGGTCGCCGGCGACGCCGCGACGGTCGTCGGCTCCCACGACGTCGGAGGCGGCCGCGGGCAGCGCGTGGACCGCGACGCCGAGCTGGTCGACGACCCCGCTCGCCGCACGGCTCCACACCTCCCACTGCTCACGGAAGGTGGAGGCCGCTTCTCCGTGCCACGTGGCCAGCAGGCCCTCGACCGTCGACTCGGCGGTCCGCCGGCGCGCGTCGAGGTCGGAGAGCCGGTCACCGAGCGACGCGGTGGCCGCGGCATGGGCTGCCGGGTCGAGCTGGAGTGTTCCCGAGAGGATCATGCTCCGATGGTGCTCGCCGGCGTCCGGCCGCGACACCCCTCCGAAGCGATCTGTGGAGAAGCGATCTGTGGAGAAGCGGCCTAGTGGTCGCGCCGGTCGACCTGGCGCGGGACAAGCGGGCCCTGCTCGAGGTCAGCGATCTCCCGACGAGCGAGGTCGAGTGCGGCGAGCAGCGCCGAGAGGGCGTCGATGGCGTCGCGTGCGGCGTCGTCCCACTCGTGCCAGCCCGAGCGCTGGTGGCGCGCCGCCCCTCCCTGCCAGGCCACGACGAGGGCGTCGATGCTGGCCTCGGCGGCACGTCGGCGGGCGTCGACCTCGGCGACGCGGGCATCGGTGAACGAGGACACCACGGCGCGGCCAGTGCGGTCGTGCTGGAGGTGGCCGGAGATGATCATGGACCGCCTTTACCCAGCACCCCACCGGGTCAACACGCGCTTGAGGAGATCTGGAGACAATCGAGACCACTCCTTCAGTCCACGGAGGGGCGGCGCGGACAGAGCGTTGGAGGTCCTAGGGTGGGGCGACCACTCCCCGCCCACCTCGGAGGCCCCGCGTGGACACCATGACCCCCGTCTACGGCTCGAGCACGCTGCTGCTGATCGCCGCGCTCGCCGTCGCCGCACTCCTCGTCCTGATCATCGTGCTGCGCATGCACGCCTTCGTGGCGTTGGTGCTCATCAGCTTCCTCACCGCGATCGCCGCCGGCGTACCCGTCGCCGACGTGCCGACCATCGCGATAGCGGCCTTCGGCAGCACGCTCGGCACCGTCGCGCTTCTCGTTGGCCTCGGCGTGATGATCGGACGCCTGCTGGAGGTGACCGGAGGAGCGCAGGTCCTCGCCGACACCCTCGTCGGGCGCTTCGGCGAGAAGCGGGCGCCACTCGCGCTCGGCGTCGCGGCCCTGCTGTTCGGCCTGCCGATCTTCTTCGACGCCGGGCTCGTGGTCTTCCTGCCGATCATCTTCTCGGTCGCCAAGCGCTTCGGCGGCTCGGTCCTGATGTACGCCCTCCCCGCCGCAGGCGCGTTCGCAGCCATGCACGCGATCGTGCCGCCGCACCCGGGGCCGGTCACCGCGGCCACCGAGATCGGCGCCAGCATCGGCCTCACCCTGCTCGTCGGCGTCGTCGTGGCGGTCATCGCGTGGTTCGTCGGCGTCTATCTCGCCACGATCACGTGGCTCGGCAAGGTCTACGTCCCGATCGACGACTCGGTGCTCACCGGCGGCCGCGAGGCCGACACCGACAACCCGCCCGCGTTCTGGCACGTGCTCGGCATCCTGCTCCTGCCGCTCGTGCTCATCGGCGCCAACACCGTGCTGACGACCCTGCGCACGAACGGCTCGATCGCCGAGGAGGGCACTTTCGTCGACGTCCTCGTGTTCATCGGCCAGACGCCCGTCGCGCTCCTCATCGCGCTCCTCGTGGCGACGTACACCCTGGCCGTCCGCCGCTACTCGCTCGCCGAGACCGAGTCCCTGCTCAACGACTCCCTCGGCCCGATCTGCGCGATCATCCTCATCACCGGCGCCGGCGGCATGTTCGGCGGCGTGCTCCGCTACAGCGGCATCGGCGACGCGCTGTCCGACTCGCTTGCCGACCTCGGCCTGCCGCTGATCGTGTCGGCCTTCGTCATCGCCACCATCCTGCGTGTCGCCCAGGGCTCCGCCACCGTCGCGCTGACCACCACGGCGGGACTCATCTCCGCCGGCGTGGCCGACGCCGACCCGTCCAGCCTCCAGCTCGTCGCGCTGGTGCTCGCCATCGCGGCGGGTGCCACCGTGCTCTCCCACGTCAACGACTCGGGCTTCTGGCTGGTCGGCAGGTTCTTCGGGATG
>DATIAJ010000162.1:0-7834 GCA_035458105.1 Nocardioides sp.
TGGAGGACACCTACCTTCGGCAGACGACCCGGGTCGGCGACGCGGACACGTTCGCGTGGGCCCACTTGTCCCCCGACGGGCAACAGGCGGTCTATCGCTGGCTCGACGACGCGGGCACCGGGTGGGTCAGGTTCGTCGACACGGCCACGGGAGAACGGACCCCGCCCACCCGCCTTCCGGCCGTGGAGGGTCAACCGTGGGTATCGGGCGCCTGGCACCCTCGAGGCGGGCGCTACGTCGGGTACGTGTCGTACCGGTGCGACGGGGTGCACTGCGGGGCGCCCGGCACCGTGACCGTCCTCGACTCGGCCAGTGGACGCTCCTCGCAGGAGCCCCAGGACCTTGTCGACGGTGACGACGACATCTACTCGGTGGCATACATCGACGAGGGTCGCAGCCTGCTCGTGAGTGACTCCGAGCGGACCTTCGTCGTCGAGGGCGAGACCCTGCGTCCGCGCGGCGAGCCCGTCGACGTCCTCACCACGTGCTGCGCCACCGCGATCGGGGACGGCGGCACAGTGATGGTGCACGAGTGGTCCTCGGACGGGTTGTCCACGCACTGGCGGGTGCTCGACATCGACGCCGGCGAGGTGCTGTCCGAAGGGGACGCGGACCTGTTCGTCTATACCTCGGCCGCCTCACCGGACGGGTCGACGGTCGCGTTGGCGGGAACCACCGGCGAGATCGTCACCGTCGACATCGCGACCGGGACGGAGCGTGAGTCCACCAGCCTGGGTGCCGAGGTGCACTGGCTCAGTTACTCCGACGACGGTGAGTTGTTGGTCTCCGGCGCCGCCGACGGCGGAGTGAGCCTGTGGGACGCCTCGACGCTTGACCTGCTGGGCACCGTGCACCCACCCCGCCACGGCGAATCGGTGCCGTCGGGCGCGCAGTTCATCGGTGACACCCACGACGTCGCGATCGCGTCGTACGACGGATCGATCTACCGCTGGGACACCGACGTGGACCGGGCCATCGACTTCGCCTGCCAGATGGCCGGGCGCGACATGACGGAGGAGGAGTGGGCGCAGTTCCTGCCCGCCCAGCCCTACCGATCCGTCTGCCCGCAGCACTGACGAGCTCCGTCGTTCGGTCTCGAGGCCGGGGCGCCGGTCGTCGGTACACGGTCACGGGCTGGACCGGTACAGCCGCGGTACACGCGCCGTTGACCGGTCCCACAACGGCGAGGACTCTGGGCGGGTGGGGATCAATGTCCTTGGTCCGCTGACCGTCGACGGACCGGGCCGTCTCGGCCCCCACGACCGAGTCGTACTGCAGGCCCTGGCCGCGAGGCTGGGGCACCCGGTGAGCCCGGACGAGCTCGTCGACGCGGTCTGGGGGGACCATCCGCCCGCGTCGGCGTCCAAGAACCTGCAGTCCTGCATCGTGCGGCTCCGCAAGGTCCTCGGAGCCGGCGCGATCGAGACCACGGCCCACGGCTACCTCCTGACCGTGCCGCCGGACGATGTCGACGCCCACGACTTCGAGGCACGGGTGACCCGCGCCCGCGCCCTCCTGACGGTCGGCGAGAGCGACCGGGTGGCCTTCCTGCTGGAGCAGGCCTTGGCCCAGTGGCGCGGCCGTGCGTTCGCCGACCTGCCCGACTGGCCACCGGCCCGCCGGGAGGCCGGACGACTGGAAGAGCTCCGTCTCGACGCCGAGGAGATGCACGTGGACGCGCTGCTCCGCAGCGGTCGCCCGCGGGAGGTGCTGGCGCGTGCGCACGAGCTGGTGCGCTCCGCTCCGTTGCGCGAGCGCCGGTGGGAGCTGCTTGCACTGGCGCAGTACCAGACCGGCGCCCAGGGCGAGGCGCTGCGCTCGCTGCGCCAGCTCCGCGGCGTCTTGTCCCGGGAGCTCGGGATCGACCCGTCGGCGGAGATGCAGGCGCTGGAGCAGTCGATCCTCAACCAGGACCCCCGCCTCATGGTCCCCCAGCAGCGGGCCGCGGTCGCGCAGTGCCCGTGGCAGGGACTCCGGGCGTACGACGTCGACGACGCCGAGCGGTTCTTCGGCCGGGACGCGGACGTGGCCGCGTGCCTGGAGATCCTGTCGCGGGGCTCATTCGTCGCCCTCGCGGGTCCGTCCGGCTCCGGCAAGTCATCCCTGCTCCGTGCCGGCGTGCTGGCGACCCTGCGCCGCCGAGGGCACCGGGTCGTCCTCGTGACTCCCGGAGCCAGGCCGATGCAGTCGCTCACCGCTCTCGAAGAGGACGCTCCGCCCGGCACCGCCCTCGCCGTCGACCAGGGCGAGGAGGTCTTCAGCCTGTGCGACGACCTGGACGAGAGGCAGGCCTTCCTCGAGCGACTGGCTGAGGAGTCACGACGGCGACCGGTGCTCGTCACGATTCGGGGAGACCGGCTCACTCAGGTGACTGAGCACGCAGGCTTCAGCCGGTTGGTGGAGGGCGGGCTGCACCTCGTCGGGACGCTCGACGAGGACGGTCTGCGTCAGGCGATCGAGCGCCCGGCCGAACAGGCCGGCCTGGTCATCGAGCACGGCCTGGTCGACCTCCTCGTGCACGAGGTGCGGGACGACCCCGGTGCCCTACCCCTGCTCTCCCACGCGCTGCTCGAGACGTGGCAACGTCGCGAGGGCAACACCCTCACCGTCGAGGGCTACCGCGGGTCGGGCGGCATCCACGGCGCCGTCGCCCAGTCGGCCGAGCGGCTCTACGGCCGCATCGAGCCCGAGCAGCGCCGGCAGCTGCAGGACCTGTTGTTGCGTCTGGTCTCGCCCGGCACCGAGGGAGAGGCGGTGCGCACGCGCGTGCCGCGACGGCTGGTCGCGCCCGCGCACGACGAACTCGTCGAGGCCCTCGTCGCCGCTCGACTGGTGACCAGCGACGAGGGCGTCCTCGAGATCACCCACGAGGCCCTGACCCGCGCCTGGCCGCGACTGCGTGGCTGGCTCGACGACGACGTCGAGGGGCAAAAGATCCGCCATCACCTCAGCGGCGCGGCCGACGCTTGGGACACCCTCGGCCGCCCCGACAGCGAGCTCTACCGCGGGGTGCGGCTGACGCGGGTGCTGGACTGGCAGTCCCGCACCGAACCCACCCTCACGGACACCGAGCGCGAGTTCCTGGAGGCCGCGCGCGAGGCGTCCGACGCCGAGCAGCGCAGCGCCGCCGAGCACGCCCGGTCGCAGGCGCGGCTGATCTCGCGCCTGCGCACGGTGCTCGCAGGGGCTGTCGTGCTGCTGGTGCTCGCTCTGGCAGCGGGAGGCGTGGCCGCGTTGCAGTCGGACCGGGCGAGCGACAACGCCGCACGGGCTGAGCAGGCGGCCGTCTCCGCGGACGCCCGACGCATCGGTCTGCGATCGCAGCTCACCGACGACATCAGCCTGTCGCTGCTGCTCGCGGCCGCGGGCACCCGTCTGGACGTCTCTCCGGAGACGCGGGTCAATCTCCTGGAGGCGCTGGCCAGACGACCCCTGCTGGTCCGGTCGGACCCGCCGGCCGACACGTTCATGGAGGTGCTCGAGGTGAGCCCGGACGGCCGGTTCATCGCGTCGTCGGACGACCAGAACTGGATGCACCTCTACGACGCCCCCACCCACCGCCTGCTGGGCAGCTACGACGCAGGTCGGCCAGCTGAGGGCGAGCAGGGGTTCATGTTCGGGGCGTTCAGCCCCGACAGCACGCGGCTCGCCGTCGTCCTGGAGAACGTGCCGTCCACCGAGCCCGTGCGCCTGCTCGACACCGACACCATGCAGCCGAGCGCATCCGGCCTCGCCTTTCCGGGCAGCCAGTCCCTCTACGGCGCCGCCGCGCAGTTCAGCGCCGACGGCCGACACCTGGCCGCCACCGTGTTCCCGCCGGGGAAGGAGGGCACTCCCCCGGGATCCGTGGAGAGCCCGGGCACCGCCCTGGTCTGGGACCTCCGTTCCCCGGACAGCCCGCCGGCGCGAGTGCCGGTCGGGCTCGGCCTTCAGGACATGGCGCTCAGCCCTGATGCCCGGACGCTCTACACCAGCTGGCCGCTCACGGCGTACGACGTGACGTCCGGCAGGCGCGTGTGGCGCCGTCCCGACGTCCTCACCTACGGTCTCGGGCTGAGCACCGACGGGACGATGCTCGCGGTCGGGGGTGATGGACGCACGCAGGACCCGTTCCTCGTCGACCCCGCCGATGGCAGCACGGTCCGCGTGCTGCGAGGCCAGCGCGACGGGGTGCTCGACTTCCGTTTCTCCCCCGACGGGACGCTGGCGGGGTCAGTCTCCACGGACGGCGAGCTCGTCGTCTGGGACCCTGTCACCGGCCGGCCACTCGAGCGCTGGGACACCTTCGACCCGTACGGCGTCGGGTTCGGACCCGACAACGACCTCGTCCACGGCGGTGGTGCCGACTCGATGCTGCGTACCTGGGACCTTTCCGGGCGACAGACCTACCTGGAGCAGACGGCCGAGGTCGGCGACGTCCCCCAGCTCGCCCACGCCGACTTCGCACCGGACGGGAGCAGGGTCGCCCTCAGCTGGCTCGACGACCGGCGGCGAGGGTGGATCAGGTTCGTCGACCTCGCCACCGGCCGCGCCACGCCACCGTCACGAGCCCCCGTCGACGCCATGGAGGGTGGGTTCGGCTGGCCGAGCGGGACGTGGCACCCGCAAGGGACGGAGTACGTCGCGTTCTGCACCGTGGAGTGCACCTCCGGGCGCAGCGCATCCTGGTTCGACCCAGTCACCGGGCGGCAGGTCCGACGCCGCGCCATCGTCGACGGGACGGTCTCGGCGCTCGCCTACGTGGACGAGCAACGCAGCCTGCTCGTGGGCGACTCCGACCTGGGCGGCTCCGACACGAGCATCCACCTGCTCGACGCCGCGACCCTGCGGCCCCGGGGCGAGCCCATCGCCATCACCGCCGACTGCTGCGCCACCACCGTCGACGACGGGAGCACGGCGGTCGTCTACGAGATGGCGTCGGCCATCGGTGGCGGTATGCACTGGCAGGTGGTCGCCGTGGACACCGGCGACATCGTCTCCGAGGGACACCTCGACCAGTGGGTGTACGCCTCGGTCGCATCCCCGGACGGCTCGACCGTCGCGGCGGCGGGGACCGCCGGCGACATCGTCACGATCGACGTCGCGACCGGAGACGAGCTGAAGCAGTCCACCACCCTGGGCAGCCCCGTGTACTGGCTCGACTACTCCGGGGACGGCGAGCTGCTGGTCTCGGGCGCGGAGGACGGCGGGGTCAGCCTGTGGGACGCCGCGACGCTCGACCTGCTGGGCACCGTCCGCCCACCCCGCCACGGGAAGCCGGTGCCGTCCGGCGCGCAGTTCATCGGCGACAGCCACGACGTGGCGATCGCTTCGTACGACGGCCAGGTCTACCGGTGGGACACCGACCTCGATCGTGCGCTGGACTTCGCCTGCCAGATGGCCGGGCGAGACCTGACCGAGGAGGAGTGGGCCCAGGTCCTGCCCGCCCAGCCGTACGAATCCGTCTGCCCGCAGGACTGACACCCTTGCACCGTGACAGTGACACTGTCACGATTGCCGCATGCGCCTCGCGACCCTGCTGATGTACGACGGCAACCCCCGCAAGGCGGCCGACGACGTCGTCGCGCTGGAGCGGGCGGGGCTCGACAGTGTGTGGGTCGCGGAGGCCTACGGCTTCGACGCGCCCACGCTGATGGGCTACCTGGCGGCGAAGACCGAGACGGTCAAGATCGGGTCGGGCATCCTCAACATCTACTCCCGCACCCCGGGCGCCCTGCTGCAGACCGCGGCCGGCCTGGACAACGTCAGCGAGGGGCGCGCGATCCTCGGCCTCGGCGTCAGCGGCCCGCAGGTCATCGAGGGCTTCCACGGCGTGCCCTACCGCAGGCCGATGGCGCGCACCGCCGAGGTCGTCGACATCATCCGGCGCGGCCTCAGGCGCGAGGCGCTGTCCAGCGACGGCGAGTTCCACCTTCCGCTCGACAAGGAGCACGGCGCGGTCACCGGCCTCGGCAAGTCGCTCAAGCTGCTGACCCGCCCCGAGCGCGACACCATCCCGATCTGGATCGCCGCGCTGGGCCCGAAGAACGTCGAGCAGACCGCCGAGATCGCCGACGGCTGGATCCCGCACCTCTTCCACCCCGAGAAGGCGCACCTCGTCTGGGGTGACGCCCTGGCTGCCGGCAACGCGAAGCGCCAGGACGGCCTCGGCCCCCTGCAGGTCATGGCCGGCGGCATGGTGGCCATCGGCGAGGGCCCCGAGACCAAGGCGCTGCTCGACTTCGCGCGACCGATGTTCGCCCTCTACGTCGGCGGCATGGGGGCGAAGGGCAAGAACTTCTACAACGACGTCGCCCGCGCCTACGGCTACGAGAAGGAGGCCGAGGAGATCCAGGAGCTCTACCTCGACGGCCGGAAGCGGGACGCCGCGGCGCTCGTGCCCACCGAGTGGCTCGAGGCCGCCAACCTCGTCGGTCCGCCGTCGTACGTCAAGGAGCGCATCGCCGCCTTCCGCGAGGCCGGGGTCACCGACCTCAACGTCACGCCCGTCAGCGACGACCCCGCCGCGACGGTGGCGCAGGTCAAGGAATGGGTGTCCTGATGCGGCTGTCGCGGCCGTCCATGAGCAGGAGGGGCAGGTGGGACAACCTGCGCCGGATCGAATCCCTCGACCCGGTGGCCGACCGCGACGAGATCTTCTTGATCAGCAGCCGGCTGGAGTTCCCCTGGGACTACAACCAGGGCACCGGCATCGCGTTCCTGCGCGACTTCGGCGTGCCGTCCATCGCCGCGCTCCTCGACCGCACCGGCGAGTTCGAGCACCACGGGATGAAGCGGTACGACGACAGCCTGCTGATCGGGACCGAGGCCACCGAGGAGGGCATCGACTCGGCGCGATCACACGCCGCGATCCGGCGGCTCAACCAGATCCACGGCCACTACGACATCCCCGACCACGAGTTCGCCTACGTCCTCGCGACCACGATCGTCGGGCCGGTCGAGTGGATCCGCGCGTACGGCTGGCGTCCGCTGCACCCCCACGAGCTGACCGCCATCACCGGCATCACCACGCGCTTCGGCGAGCTGATGGGCATCACCGACCTGCCCGAGACCTACGACGGCTACCTCACGCTGCTGCGCGCCTACGAGGCCGAGCACTTCGCCGCGACCCCGCAGAGCAGGCGCCTCGCCGAGGCCACGATCCGCATCGGCCGCGACGCCGCGCCGCGTGCACTGCGCCCGACCGCGCGCCGCAACGCGATCGCGATGATGGACGAGCCGCTGCGCGAGGCACTCGGGCTCGACCCGGTCCCGCGGTGGTACGCCGCCGGCGTCCGTCGCGGCCTCAAGCTCCGCGCGCGGGTGCTGCGCCACCTCGCGTCGCCCCGCCGGGAGCCGTTCCACCACCAGCCACTCACCTACCCGGGCGGCTACACGCTCGCCGACCTCGGCCCCGCCTCCATGCTCGACCACCTCAACGGGAAGATCCGTCACCATGCCTGACCGCCCCAGCATCCTCGAGCAGGAGCACGAGGACTTCCGCGCCGTCGCACGCGCCTTCTTCGACAAGGAGGTCGCACCGCACCACGCCGCCTGGGAGGAGGCGGGGGTCGTCGACCGCGAGGTCTGGCGCAGGGCAGGCGAGCGCGGGCTGCTGTGCTTCGACGTCGACGAGGCCTACGGCGGCCCGGGCATCAAGGACTTCCGCTACAACATGGTGCTCGCCGAGGAGTCCGCGCGGGCCGGGGCGTCAGGCCCGGGCTTCGCCGTGCACACCGACATCATCGTCCCCTACATCTCCTCGCTCGGGACCGAGGAGCAGAAGCAGCGCTGGCTGCCCGGCTGCGTCTCGGGTGACCTCGTCACGGCCATCGCGATGACGGAGCCGGGGGCC
>DATIAJ010000163.1:0-6648 GCA_035458105.1 Nocardioides sp.
CAGCAGGCCCAGCCGGGACAGGACGTGGAGCTGACCGGCCGGGTCACCGACGGCTCGGGCCGGGTGACCGGTGACCCGCTCGTGCTCGAGTCGCGGGCCCCCGGCGGCCAGTGGGCCCCGGTCGGCAAGCCCGTCCTCGCCGGCCGCGACGGGGTGTCGCGGCTCGTCGTACCCGTCGCGGAGACCACCGAGTTCCGCTGGCACCGTCCCGAGAGCCAGTACGCCGACGAGGGCTGGTCCGGCACCGTGACGGTGACGGTCGAGCAGGCGCCGGAGCAGACCCCGCCGCCCCAGCCGGAGGTGCAGGAGCAGCAGGACGGCGGCCAGCAGGACGGCGGCCAGCAGGACCAGTCCGAGGCTCCTGCGCCCTGAGACCCGCACGCGTCGGCGCTCACGGCTAGGGTCCTCGACATGGCGTCGCCGTTCATCGAGGTCGAGGTCGACGACCGCGTCGTCAAGGTCACCAACCCCGACCGGGTGTACTTCCCGCCCACCGATGCGCGGCCGAGCGGTGCCACCAAGCTCGACCTCGTCGAGTACTACCTCGCCGTGGGCGACGGGATCGTCAACGCCTTGTTCGAGCGCCCGTGCATGCTGCACCGGTTCCCCAAGGGCCTGGCCGGCGACAAGGTGCACCAGAAGCGGCTGCCGGCGGGCGCGCCCGCGTGGGTCGAGACCGTCCAGCTCTTCTTCCCCCGGTGGAAGCGGACGGCAGACGAGCTGTGCGTGACCGAGCTCGCCAGCGTCATCTGGGCAGTCCAGATGTCCACGGTCGAGTTCCACCCGTGGAACAGCCGGCGTGCCGACACCGAGAAGCCCGATGAGTGGCGCATCGACCTCGACCCCGGGCCGGAGTGCGACTGGGCCACGGTCCAGCGGGTGGCCCACGTCGCCCACGAGGTCCTCGACGAGCTCGGCGCGGTGGGCTTCCCCAAGACCAGTGGGGGGTCCGGGATGCACGTCTACGTGCGGATCCCGCCCGACCACGGCTTCCAGGACGTACGCCGTGGCGCGCTGGCGTTCGCGCGGGAGGTCGAGCGGCGTGCCGGGGGAGACGTCACCACCGCCTGGTGGCGCAAGGACCGCGACCCCGCGCAGCTCTTCGTCGACTACAACCAGAACGCCCGCGACCACACGATCGCCGCCGCCTACTCCGTCCGCGGCGTCCCCGAGGCCCGGGTGTCGGCGCCGATCCGGTGGGACGAGGTCGACGACTGCGTGCCCGACGACTTCACCATCTTCACGATGCCCGAGCGGTTCGCCGAGATCGGCGACTTGCACGCCGACATCGACGACCACCCCTTCGACATCGCCCCGCTCCTCGAGTGGGCGTCGCGCGACGAGGCGGACGGTGCGGCGGCGCCGCCGGAGCCGGAGGAGGACTGATGATCGGTCTCGACGCCGTCGACCTCCAGGAGCTGGGCAACCTGCTGGACGGTCAGGCACACCCGGGTGGACACCTGGACCCCGCGACCGGCGAGGTGTGGCCGGCGTACGACGACCACGGCACCGACGACGAGGACGACCACCCGGACGAGAAGGGCTGGATCTTCGTCGAGGGCGAGGGTTCACGCGGCGCCTACCGTGACATGGAGCTCTTCGCCCACCACGTCGCCGATGCCCAGGTGCGGCGTCGGATGGAGGATGCGCTTACGGGTCGCGGCGCGTTCCGGCGCTTCCGGACGGTCGTGGACGACCAGCCGGAGGAGGTCGGCCGGGCGTGGCGCCGCTACCGCACACTGGGACAGGAACGTCGAGCCCTCCGCTGGCTCGACGCGATGGACCTCGTCGACAGTGAGCAGGTAGCCGCTCGGGACGCGGCCACGACGACCGAGATGGACGAGATCCTCTCTGCGCTCAACGACCGCCCGCGACCGCAGGTCATCGACATCGCGGAGAAGCTCTCGTCCTTCTCCGACCACTGGTCGCCCAAGGTCGTGGCACTCCTCAACGACTACGAGGTCAAGCTCGTCAAGGTGCGGGGCGAGTTCGTCTGGCACGACCACGCCGACACCGACGAGCTGTTCCTCGTCGTGACGGGCCGGCTCACGATCCGGCTCCGGGACGGCGACGTCGTCCTGGGACCGGGTCAGCTCTACGTCGTCCCGCGGGGCGTCGAGCACTGCCCGGTGGCCGAGGACGAGGTCAGCCTGCTGCTCCTCGAGCCGGCAGGCGTCGTCAACACCGGTGCGGCGGGAGGTCGGCTCACCGCAGCACACGACACCTCGCTGCTGGACGGGTAGTAGGCCTCGTCGCGCATCACGAGCGGAGAACGGCACAGCCGGCGCACAGGCCGTCCTCATGGTCCTCTCACCCTGGCGACGTACCGTCGAGGGATGCACCAGCACAGCTCGGCCCAGCCCCGCACGGACCGGGTCGCGGTCGTCGTCAACACCGCAGCCCGGCAGGGAGCGCGGGCCCTGCCGCTGGTCGAGGCGGCGATGCGTGGTGTGTCCGACGACGTCACGGTGCACCCCGCCCACGGCGGCCTCGAGCTGCTGGAGGCGCTGGCGGTCGCCGTCGAGTCCGAGCCGGACCTTCTCGTCGTGGGTGGCGGCGACGGGACGATCGGGTGCGCGGCCGCGATGGTCGCCCACACCTCCAGCGCCCTCGGCGTGCTGCCGCTCGGCACCGCCAACGACTTCGCCCGCACCCTCGAGATCCCGGGCGACCTCGCGGCTGCTGTCGACACCCTCGTCCACGGCCACGTGGTCGACGTGGACCTCGGTCGTGTGGACGGGCGCCCCTACCTCAACGTCGCCTCCGTCGGCCTGTCGGTCGCCGTCACCCAGCGGCTCACCCCGGCGCTCAAACAACGGCTCGGGCGCTTCGCCTACCCGGCCGCGACGCTGGCCGCCTACCGCTCCCACCAACCGTTCGCCGCCCGCCTCGAGCTCGACGACGGCACGACGCTGGAGCTCGCGGACCTCATGCAGGTCGCCGTCGGCAACGGCCGGCACTACGGGGGCGGCCTCACCGTCGCCCCCCAGGCCTCGATCGACGACCACCTCCTCGATGTGTACGCCGTCGAGCAGGGCCGGCTGCGCGACCACCTCTCGGTCGCGAGGCTGCTGCGGACCGGCCACCTCGTCGAGCACGAGCGGGTCCACCACGTCACCACCCGGCGGCTGCGCCTGGTCACCGACGAGCCGCTCCCGGTCAACCTCGACGGCGAGATCGCGGCCACCACGACCGCGACGTTCGAGGTCGACCGCAACGCGCTCCACGTCGTCGTACCGGCCACGAGCCGTGCCGCGCGACTCGACGGCACGCGGGGTCACTAGGCTCGCCCCCGTGGGCATCCAGATCACGCCGAGCATCCTCAACGCCGACCTGTCGCGCCTCGCCGACGAGGTGGCCCGCATCCCCAGTGCCGACTGGGTGCACGTGGACGTGATGGACAACCACTTCGTCCCCAACCTGACGCTGGGGCTGCCCGTCATCGAGGCGCTGAGCAAGCACGCCAGCCAGCCGCTCGACGCGCACCTGATGATCGAGGACGCCGACCGGTGGGCGCCGGCGTACGCCGAGGCGGGATGCGGATCGGTCACCTTCCACGCGGAGGCAGCCAAGGCGCCGGTGCGGCTCGCCCGCGAGATCCGCGCCCAGGGCGCCCGCGCGTCGATGGCCCTCAAGCCCGCCACGCCGATCGAGCCCTACGAGGCGCTGCTGCCCGAGCTCGACATGGTGCTGATCATGACCGTCGAGCCCGGCTTCGGCGGCCAGAAGTTCCTCGACCTGTGCCTGCCCAAGATCCGCACCACACGCGAGCTGATGCGCAAGCACGGCGTGGAGACCTGGCTCCAGGTCGACGGCGGGGTGTCCCTCGAGACCATCGAGCGGTGCGCCGAGGCCGGGGCGGACGTCTTCGTCGCCGGGTCTGCCGTCTACTCCGCCGACGACCCCGACGCGATGGTCCAGGACCTCCGCGAGCGGGCCGAGGCCGCGAGCGCCTGATGCAGCGCTACGAGCGGCTGTGGGAGCGCCTGCTCACGCTGCTCGGCACGCTCGGTGAGGTCGACGCATCCACGCCGGGTCGTATCCGTCTCCGGATCGACCGGCAGCGGGTCGAGATCGTCATGACCGAGCGTGAGTGGGACGACCTCGTGACCATTCCGTACGGCTCGTTCTCCGGAGCGGTCCGGCACCTCCTGGACGCGCTGTCGAGGGCCGCGAGCGTCGACGCGCCCTACCTCGTCTACTACACCTACGACCTGGAGCCCAGCCTGACGCCCGAGAGCCCGACCCGCGCGCGGGAAGAGGCCGACCAGCGGCGGATCGAGGAGTACCTCCGGACCCACCCGGGTGCGAAGGTGCAGTGGCGCGCGCACCGGCCCGGCGAGGAGCCGACGTGAGCCGTCCGGCGACGGTCGACGACATCCACGCCACGGCGCGGGCGATGCCGCACGTGAGCGTGGCGCGCCCGGACCAGAACCCGGTCTACCAGGTCGGTGGCAAGTCGTTCGTCTTCTTCCGGACGCCCCGACCTGACGCGGTCGACCCCGAGACGGGGGAGCGCTACGACGACGTCGTCGTCATCTGGGTCGCGTCCGAGGGCGACAAGCAGGCGCTGCTCCAGGACGAGCGGCTGCCCTTCTTCACGACCGCGCACTTCGACGGCCACCCGTCGGTGCTGCTGCGCGCGTCCCGAGTGGGGGAGATCGAGCGCGACGAGCTGGTCGAGATCGTCGAGGAGGCGTGGCTCGCGCAGGCGTCGGACCGGCGCGGCCGCGCGTGGCTCGCGTCGCGCGGCCTCCAGTCATAGGGACGGGTCCGTAGATTGGCGGCATGAACGAGTCCGTGTGGGACTACCCTCGTCCGCCCCGGGTGGAGCCGAGCACCGAGCACGTCGTCGTCACCCACGGTGGTCTCGTCGTCGCCGACACCACGTCGAGCCTGCGGGTGCTGGAGACCAGCCACCCGCCGACGTACTACCTGCCGGTCGGCGACTTCACCGGCGGCCTGCTGCGGCCGGGGCAGGGCACCTCGTGGTGCGAGTGGAAGGGACAGGCCACCTACTACGACCTCGTCGTCGGCGACGCGGTGCTGCCGGCGGTCGCCTGGACCTACCTGACGCCGTCGCAGGGCTTCGAGGCGCTCGTCGACCACGTGGCGCTCTACCCGGGCCGGGTCGACCGGTGCACCGTGGACGGCGAGGTCGTCCAGCCGCAGCCGGGCAGCTTCTACGGCGGCTGGATCACCTCTCGGGTGACCGGTCCGTTCAAGGGCGGCCCGGGCTCGTCCGGCTGGTAGCTGCTCCGGGGTCCCGACCCCGGCCCGAGGCCTCAGTGCAGGCCGCGGTCGTTGACCTGCTGGCTCTGGAGGTGCGGCGCGTGCCGCGCGTGGTCGTCGAAGCGTCGCTGGTCGGCCACCAGCGTCTCGCCCTCCAGCTGGTCGCCGCGCGTCTGGACGCGCTCGAGCCGCGCGGCCCAGGTGTCGACGTCGCGCGCGACGTCGTCGAGGCGGGCCGCGGGCAGCACGATCGCGTCGCCCTCGCTGCGCAGCCCGGGCTCCACCGATGCCAGCCCGTCGGCCTCGTACGTCGTCAGCGGTCGGGTGAGCCTGATCCGCACGGGGTAGGTCTCCCGGTCCACGTCGGCCGGGTCGACCGCCAGCTCCACGATCCCGAGATCCGGCCTGTGCCTGCGTGTCGCCATGTCCGTCGTCCCCCTTCACCGGGGCCGGGGTGGCCCCGCCCCTCGACTCCACCACGGCGCACGGGAGATGTCCATGGGGTCCGCGCCCCATGGCGGTCAGGAGGAGCAGCGAGCAGGCCGCTCAGCCGGCGAACAGCGTGAGCCGCTGCCGGATGATCTTGCGCCGCAGGACGACGCGCCGCTTGCCGTCGTTGCCGATGCGGAGCCGGTCGAGCTCCCAGCCACCGTGCTCGGCACGCTCGACGAGCACCCGGGTGACGACGTGGCGGGAGAAGTCCTTCGGCAGCACGAGCGTCTCGAACTCCCACTCCACCCCGCGGCCCGGTGGGCGGCGCTGGATCCTGGCCATCGTCTCTCTCCCGTCTCTCGAAGGGTGGTGTTCAGTCGGCCGACACGTCGTCGAGGGCCTCGATGATCTCCGGGGGCAGCGTCAGCTCCTCGATGCCGAGGGCGCCCTTGAGCTGGGCGGCGGTGCGGGCACCGACGATCGGGGCCGTCACCCCGGGCCGGTCCCGCACCCAGACCAGCGACACCTCGAGGGGCGACCACCCGAGCCCGTCGGCGGCGCGGACGACCGCCTCCACGATCCCGCGGCCGCGCTCGTCGAGGTAGGCCCCCACGAACCGGGCGAAGTGCTCGGTGGCGGCGCGCGAGTCCGACGGTGTACCGGTGCGGTACTTCCCGGTGAGCACGCCCCTGCCCAGCGGCGACCAGGGGAGGACGCCGAGTCCGAGCGCCCGCGCGGCCGGGAGCACCTCGTGCTCGACCTGACGGTTGAGGAGCGAGTACTCCACCTGGGTCGACGCGAGCGGCACCCGACCCGGCACGGCCCGCTGCCAGGTCGCGGCCTGCGCGGTCTGCCACCCGGTGTAGTTGGAGATGCCGACGTAGGAGGCGCGGCCGGAGGTGACCGCGAGGTCGAGCGCGCTGAGCGTCTCCTCGACCGGCGCCTCGTCGGTCCACACGTGCACCTGCCACAGGTCGACGTGGT
>DATIAJ010000164.1:0-23867 GCA_035458105.1 Nocardioides sp.
AGGTAGCCGATGCCGCAGCGGGCCTCGGTGACCGTCTCGCCCTCGAGCTCGAGGATGAGCCGCAGCACGCCGTGGGTGGAGGGGTGCTGGGGGCCCATGTTGACCACGACCCGCTCCTCGGCGGACTCGCCGATGCTCTGCGTGACCGAGTCCCAGTCCTGGCCCGTGACGGTGAAGACGCGGCCCTGGCTGGTCTCGCCGGGCGCGGCGTAGAAGTCCTGTTCAGTGGTCATGACACACCCTTCACAAGGGGCGGGGTCCCCGCGGCGTTGTTCGGCGGGGGAGCGAAGCGGAGGAGACGAAGAACGTCGTGGGGTGCCATCAGCTGTAGCTCCTGCGCTGGTCCGGCGGAGGGATGGACCCGCCCTTGTACTCCACGGGAATGCCGCCGAGCGGGTAGTCCTTGCGCTGCGGGTGGCCCGGCCAGTCGTCCGGCATGAGCACCCGGGTCAGAGCGGGGTGACCGTCGAAGATCAGCCCGAACATGTCGTAGGTCTCGCGCTCGTGCCAGTCGAGCGTCGGGTAGATGCTCACCAGGCTCGGCACGTGCGGGTCGCTGTCCGGCGCGGTGACCTCGACGCGGATGCGTCGGTTGTGGGTCATCGACGTGAGGTGGTAGACCGCGTGCAGCTCGCGCCCCGTGTCCTCGGGGTAGTGGACGCCGCTGACGCCGGAGCAGAACTCGAAGCGCAGCGCCTCGTCGTCGCGGAGCATCTGCGCCACGAACGGCAGGTCCTCGCGGCGCACGTGGAAGGTGATCTCGCCGCGGTGGACCACGACGCTCTCGATGGCCGAGGTGAGCTCGGTCGCCTCGAGCCGCGCCTCGAGCGCTCCGGCGACCTCGTCGAACCAGCCGCCGTAGGGCTTCTGCGACGGGGCAGGGAACACCGTCGCGCTGACCAGGCCGCCGTAGCCGGAGGTGTCGCCGGTGCCGGAGACGCCGAACATGCCGCGGCGCTCGCCGACCGCCCGGACCTCGCCGGTCGGGGCGGGGACGTTCTCCGGCGACTGCTCGGGCGCCGGCTGCTCGACCCCGCTGCCGGTCCCGGTCTCGGACTTGGCCTTCTCGAGGTTGCGCTCCTCGGCGGGACGCGCGGCCTCGTTCTTGTCGGTCTTGTCGTCGGACTCGTCCGCAGCCTTGCCGGCGGCCTTCTCGTCTGGCTTGTCGCTCACCGGAGCAGGCCCTTCATCTCCGAGGTGGGCAGGGCACGCAGCGCGGCGGTCTCGAGCTCGGCGACCTCGTCGCGACGGTTGGCACCCAGCTTGGTGTGCTGGACCTGGTCGTGCAGCTTGAGGATCGCGTCGATGAGCATCTCCGGGCGCGGCGGGCAGCCGGGGAGGTACATGTCGACGGGGACGACGTGGTCGACGCCCTGGACGATCGCGTAGTTGTTGAACATCCCGCCGGAGGAGGCGCACACCCCCATCGCCAGGACCCACTTGGGCTCGGGCATCTGGTCGTAGATCTGGCGCAGGACCGGGGCCATCTTCTGGCTCACCCGGCCAGCGACGATCATCAGGTCGGCCTGGCGCGGGCTGGCGCGGAAGACCTCCATGCCGAAGCGCGCGAGGTCGTACTTGGGGCCGCCGGTGGTCATCATCTCGATGGCGCAGCAGGCCAGGCCGAAGGTGGCGGGCCAGAACGACGCCTTGCGCATGTAGCCGGCGACGCCCTCGACCGTCGTGAGCAGTACGCCAGACGGCAGCTTCTCTTCGAGTCCCATGAATCAGTCCCAGTCCAGTCCGCCGCGGCGCCACACATAGGCGTAGGCCACGAACACAGTGCCGATGAAGAGGACCATCTCGACGAGGCCGAAGAGGGCCATCTGGTCGAAGTGGACGGCCCACGGGTAGAGGAAGATGATCTCGATGTCGAAGACGATGAAGAGCATCGCGGTGATGAAGTACTTCACCGGGATCCTGCCGCCTCCGACGGGCTGCGGCGTCGGCTCGATGCCGCACTCGTAGGAGTCGAGCTTCGCCCGGTTGTAGCGCTTGGGACCCACGACGGCGCTCATGATCACGGAGAAGACCGCGAAGCCCGTCGCGATGAGTGCCAGCGCCAGGATCGGCGTGTAGAGCTCCATCGCTTCCCTTCCGGTGGACCTGCGCCACGTCCTGCCGGGCCTGTGCCCGTGGGACATGTGCCCTTGTGAATGGCTTCACGAGTGGCGCGGGCCACAGTCTAGGACTCCGGTGTCACGTACGTCACGTGGGGGTCCGGACCAGCCCGGACGCCGTGACTGCGGGCCTGACCTGCGGATTTAGGTGACGCGGCCGTGCCCTAATTGCGCGCCGTCAGGCGGTGGCGCGGTGCAGCGCGACGATGCCGCCGGTGAGGTTGCGCCACTCGGGCCGCTGCCAGCCGGCCTCGGCGACCATTGCCGCGAGTCCCTCCTGGTCGGGCCAGGCACGGATCGACTCGGCGAGGTAGACGTAGGCATCGGCCGCGCTCGCGGTGAGCGAGGCGATCCGGGGCAGGGCCTGCATGAAGCCGTCGAGGTAGAGCGTGCGGAGTGCGCCGTTGGTGGGGGTGCTGAACTCGCACACGACGAGCCGCCCGCCCGGCCGGGTGACGCGAAGCATCTCCCGGAGGCCCGCCACCGGGTCGACGAAGTTGCGCAGGCCGTAGGAGATCGTCACCGCGTCGAAGGTGTCGTCGAGGAACGGGAGCCGGGTGCCGTCGCCGGCGACGAACGGCAGTGAGGGCCGGTCCTTCTTCCCCTGCCGGAGCATGCCGACCGAGAAGTCGCACGGCACGGCGGTGGCCCCGTGGGCGCCGAAGGGCTCGCTCGAGCAGCCCGTGCCGGCGGCCAGGTCGAGCACCAGGTCACCGCGCTGCGGGGCCACGGCGTCGACCATGGCGCGGCGCCAGGTGCGCTGGATCCCCGCCGTCATCAGGTCGTTGGTGAGGTCGTAGCGCTTCGCCACGGTGTCGAACATGCGACGTACGTCGGTCGGTTGCTTGTCCAGGTCAGCGCGGGCCACGCCGCGAGCGTAGGCGTCCGAACCCCGGGAGGCGCAACGCGGGGGTGTCGTCGTACGTCCCTATGATCACCACGTCGCTGGCTTCCCGGGGAGGACCCACATGTCACGCCACCGCCCACTCGCGCTCGTCCTGGCGCTGCTCTGCGCCCTGACCACCCTCACGGGCGTCGCCGCGACGGGGTCCGCATCCGCCGCCGCGCCCTCCACCTCGGGCGCACGTGCCGCCTTCGTGCCGATGCAGCTCGGTGACCGCGGCTGGCGTGTGCGGGTGCTGCAGAGCCGGCTGCACCAGCTCGGCCTCCACTCCGAGGTCGTGACCGACACCTTCGACCGCGAGACGCGCGACGGCGTCGCGACCGTCCAGCGTCGGCGCGGCTGGACCGCCGACGGCGTCGTGGACGAGCGCACCTGGCGCAAGATCGTCAGCCTCACGACCCAGCCGACGACCGAGGCGCTGCACAACGTCTACACGCCCGGCAAGCCGCTGCTGCAGCGAGGCGACGCCGGCATGTGGGTGCGCCACGTGCAGGCCCGCCTCAAGCAGGTCCGCTGGTACGACGCCCGGGTGACCGGTCGCTACACGCAGGCGACGGTGAAGGCGGTGGAGGGGTTCCAGGCCAAGCGCCGGATCCCGGTGACCGGTGCGGTCGACCGGCGCACCCTCACCCGGCTGAAGGCGATGACGCGGGAGCCGACGAAGGCCGAGCTGTTCAACATCGAGCCCGCGGGCCCGGCCCTCGACCCGCGCTGCCTCTCGGGCCGGGCGATGTGCGTCGACAAGACGTCACGCTCGCTGCGCTGGGTCGTCGACGGCGTGGTCCTCGAGACCGTCGAGGTGCGCTTCGGTTCCGACGAGCTGCCCACCCGCGAGGGGGCGTTCACGGTGTTCCGCAAGTCGCGCGACCACGTCTCGAGCCTCTACGACACCCCGATGCCCTACGCCATGTTCTTCTCGGGCGGGCAGGCGGTGCACTACTCCCCCGACTTCGCCGCCAACGGCTACAACGGGGCGTCCCACGGCTGTGTCAACGTCCGCGACCGCGCCACGGTGGCCTGGCTGTTCGACCGGGTCAGGCTCGGCGACAAGGTGATCGTCTACCGCTCCTGAGGGGCCGCTCCTGCGGGAACGCTCAGGAGCCCGGCGTCCCGGCGAGCGAGAAGGCCGAGTCCAGCCCGTCGCCCGCCCGACCACGGCGCGGCAGCGAGACCGAGGCGGCCTCGGCCTGGGTCGCCGCCGGTACGTCGACCACCGCGTGCTCGCGCGACAGCTCGAGCCTGATGGCCGGGTGGTGCGCGACGCGGCCGAGGCGGAAGCCCAGCGTGGTCGCCAGCGCGCTGATCCGGCGGTGGACGCGGGCGTCCATCACCAGCATCCGCAACCGGCCGCCCCACCAGGGCGCCAGGGCGGTGACGTCGGCGGCGAGCTTGCGCTCCTTCGAGCCGAGCCGCGCCTCGGCGACCTGGGCGGACGCAGCGTCGAGGACCTCGCGCGGTGTCGCGTGCCACGGCGAGCCGTCGACGGTGCCGGCCTCGAGGAGGTCCTCCAGCACCCGGGCCGCCGTGTGGTCGAGCAGCACGTGCGTCGGCGCGACGTGGGCGAGGGCCGCCTCGAGCTCCTCCGGCGTCTCGACCCACGCGAGGGTGAACCCCGACGTGAGGTGCGCGTCGCGCACGACGGTCGTGAAGCGGTCGGTCGACTCGCCGGTCAGCAGGACCACGTCGGTGCCGGTGAGCTCCGACAGGGCGCCGGAGCACTCGGGGCGGAAGAGCCAGGCCTGGGCCTTCTCCCGGGGCAGGCCCAGCACCGGCGCGGAGGAGACGCCGGCGCGCACGCCGGCGACCCAGGACAGCAGGTCGGGCTGACGCTTGCGCCGCTCCAGGCCCATCCCGCGCAGGCGCTCCCAGGAGCGGTCGTCGCACTCGAAGAGGTGGGCGTCGGCCAGGGCGGCCCGCCGCAGCAGGGACAGGCGGCTCTCGTCGTCGACGACCACGAGCCGCACCGAGACCTCGTCGAGGAGCCGGCCGACCTCGGCGGGGTCGAGGTGCTCCGGCAGCAGCAGCGGCACCGCGCCGGCGACGCGCGTGGCGAGCTCGAGCTCGAGCTGGCGGACGCCGGTCGCGACCCGGATGACCACCACCTGGCCCGGGTTCACCCCGGCCTCGATCATGCCCGCGGCGCCGTCGATCACGCGGCGGTAGAGCTCGTTCCACGTCAGCGTGGTCCACGAGCCGTCGCGCACCTCCGTCACCGCGACCTCGAGCGCGCGGTTGCGCGCGTGACGCTCCAACCGGACGAGCGGAGATTCGTGGGCAGGCACGTGCGGGCTCCTGGGAATCCTGGGGAGTGTGTCGGCTACCGGGGCAACCTAGGTGACGTACGCCTCTCCTGTTCGCCGTTTGGCCGATCTCTCGTCGTCGCCCTGCGCGCCTCGGCGTAGGCTCCCCCCTCGTGACGACCCCCGCGTCCGCCTCCACCCCGCCGCTCGTCGTGCGCACCGTCCCGGTGGACCCGTCGGATCTCCCCCTCCTCGACCTGCTGCCCCGGCACGAGCCGGTCAGCTGGCTGCGCCGCGGCGAGGGCCTGGTCGGCTGGGGTGTCGCCGCCCGCCTGGAGACCTCCGGACCGACCAGGTTCAGCGACGCGGTGAAGTGGTGGGCGGAGACCGTCGCGCGCGCCGAGGTCGAGGACCAGGTGGTCGAACCGGGCACCGGGCTGGTCTGCTTCGGCGCCTTCGCCTTCGCCGACGAGCCCGGCGACTCCGTGCTCGTCATCCCCCAGGTCGTCGTCGGGCGTCGCGGCGACCGGGCCTGGCTGACGACCGTCTCGGTCGAGGCACCCGTGCTGACCACTGCCCCGGCTCCCGAGCCGCCGGTCGGACTCGTCTTCTCCGACGGCGCCCGCAACGGCGAGGAGTGGATGTCGGTCGTGGCCGAGGCCGTGCAGCGCATCGCCTCCGGCGACCTGGAGAAGGTCGTCCTTGCCCGCGACCTCATCGCCACCACCGACGAGCCGCTCGACGTCCGCTGGCCACTGCACCGGCTGGCCGCCCAGTACGAGATGTGCTGGACCTTCCATGTCGACGGGCTCTTCGGCGCCACCCCCGAGATGCTCGTGCGCCGAGAGCGCGGCCTGGTGACCTCTCGCGTGCTGGCCGGCACGATCCGACGTACGGGCGACGACGAGCGCGACCTCGCCCTCGCGGCGACCCTGGCCCGCTCGTCGAAGGACCTCGAGGAGCACGAGTACGCCGTGCGCTCGGTCGCCGACGCCCTCGAGCCGCACTGCTCGTCGATGAACGTGCCGGAGGCCCCGTTCGTCCTCCACCTGCCCAACGTCATGCACCTGGCCACCGACGTCAACGGCGTCGTCCACGACGACGCGACGTCGCTGCAGCTGGCCGAGTCGCTCCACCCGTCCGCGGCCGTGGGGGGCACCCCGACCGCCGAGGCGACGCGCCTCATCGCCGAGATCGAGGGGATGCCGCGTGACCGCTACGCCGGCCCCGTCGGCTGGATGGACGCCTCCGGCGACGGCGAGTGGGGGATTGCGCTGCGCTCGGCCATGGTCACCGAGTCCGGCGTCCGGCTCTTCGCCGGCTGCGGCATCGTGGCGAGCTCGGACCCCGAGGCCGAGCTGGCGGAGTCGCAGGCCAAGTTCGTGCCCGTCCGCGACGCGCTGGGCGCCGGCTGACCCCGGGTTGAGGTCGAGACTGACCTAGAGGTCCTGGCCGGGCTCGCGACGCTCGAAGGCCTGGCTCTCGGGCAGCAGGTTGGCCATGTGCGAGGCGACCATGTCGAGGCCCACGTCGCTGTAGACGCGGTCGTGGATCGCCAGCGACCGGGGTGCTGCGACCTCGCGCACGAAGTCGATCGCCTCGCTGACCTTGAGCCAGGGCGCGCTCACCGGCGCGAGGAGCACGTCGACCTGGCGGCCGGGCGGTGTCAGCGCGTCGCCCGGGTGGTAGACGCTCGCTCCCCCGGACTCCAGGACGTAGCCGGAGTTGTCGAAGCGGTCGTAGTCGGGGTGGATCACCGCGTGCTTCTCGCCGACGACCTCGACCGCCGTGCCCGCGACCTCGAGCCGGTCGCCGGGCCGCACCACCGTCACGCGTTCGGCGACCTCGGGCGCCTGCTCGCGGAGCAGCCGCTCCACAGCGGCGATCGTCCAGATCGGCACGTCGCTGCCGCGGAGGTGGTCGGGATGCACGTGGTCGGCGTGCTCGTGGGTGATCAGGACAGCATCCGCGCCCTCGAGGGCGACGGGGTCGGTGAACACCCCCGGATCGAGGACGACGACACCGCCGTCACCCTGCACCCGGACGCACGCGTGGCCGAACTTGGTGATCCGCATGGTTCCCACCATAGGCGCGCGCCGCGGGCGGGGAATCGCCGAACGGATGGGGCGGAAGGTTAGGGTGGGGCAGCCTCCGACGGGTGGAGTGCCCTGGGGGAACCACCAATCGCACCCGAGACGAAGAGAGTTCTACATGTCTGCACGCCGCGTGCTCGCAGGCAGCGCCGTCGCGCTGCTCCTGCCCGCGTCCCTGCTCCTGACGGTCGAGACCGGCTCGGCCACCGACTCCGTCGAGCGCACCGCGCCGACGTCGTCGCTGACCAAGAAGGCCGGCCAGAAGATCTCGGTGGAGGTGCTCCCGCAGATCGTCCAGCAGGGCAAGCGCACCGCCAGCGCGGACTCCGCCAAGGGCGCCGTCACCGCGACCATCAAGCCGGTCAAGGTCGGACGCAAGGTCGTCCTCGAGCGTCTCGTCGGGACGTCCTGGAAGAAGGTCGGCACGGCCAAGCAGGAGAAGTCGGGCGACGCCAACTTCCGCGCGGCCGTCTCCAGTGGTGGCGCGGCCGTGACCTACCGCGTGACCGCGCAGAAGTTCAAGGGCCTCAAGAAGATCAGCTCCGGCAGCCAGGACACCTCGCAGTGGCTGACCCCGACCTTCACCGACGAGTTCTCCGGCGGCTCGCTGAGCCCCGTGTGGGGCATGCGTGGCCAGAAGTACGAGCCGCAGAGCAAGCGCAAGTGCTCCAAGGGTGACCCGAAGGCCGTCAAGGTCGGCAGCGGCGCCCTGCGCCTGAGCGTCATCAAGGACAAGTCGGCCAAGGGCAAGTGCAAGGCCACCTCGCGCAAGCTGAAGAAGAAGATCTCCTACCGCCTCAACGGCCACGTCGGCACCGAGGGCGCGTTCAGCTTCAAGTACGGCGTCGCCGCCGCGCGCGTGAAGATGCACAAGTCCCAGGGCCAGCACTCCAGCTTCTGGCTGCAGCCGGTCGGTGGCAACCACCCGGGCAGCGACGGCCACGAGATCGACATCATCGAGTACTTCGGTGACAAGCACCCGCAGGGCGGCCTCACCAGCTTCATCCACTGGTACAAGGGCAAGCGCCTGATCAAGACCGGCTCGTGGATCAAGGACTCGAAGTCGTTCCTGAAGAACAAGCGCGACGGCTGGTCGAAGAACTACCACGTCTTCTCGGTCCAGTGGACGCCGAAGACGATCATCTTCCGCATCGACGGCAAGGAGACGTGGCGCACGTCGAAGCGCGTGTCGAAGGCCCAGCAGTACCTCATCCTGAGCCTGCTCGCCTCCGACTACGAGGCGCTGGAGATGAACGACAAGAAGCTCCCGCAGCACATGTACGTCGACTGGGTCCGCGTGTGGGAGACCCCGCAGTCCTGAGCCACTGACGCACCGCAGCACTGCGATCCGCGCGCTGGCCCTTCCGCTTCAGGGGAGGGTCAGCGCGCGGATCTTTTCGTCCAGCTCCCGTCGGTTGTCGCGACGCACCCGCGCCTCGACGACCTCGATGCCGCCGTTGGGCGTCGCCAGCGCCTGCTCGAGCTCGGGCAGGCTGCCGACCTGCAGGTGCGGCACCCGAGCGGCCGCGCAGAGGCTCGCCAGGTCGACCCCGTGCGGGGTGCCGAAGAGGGTGTCGAAGCGGTCGGCGTGCTCGGGCGCGCCCTGCTCGAGGGTCGCGAAGATCGACCCGCCGTCGTCGTTGACCACGACGATCGTCAGGTCCGGCCGCTCCTCGCGCGGGCCGAGGAAGAGACCGGTCGTGTCGTGCAGGAACGTCACGTCGCCCATCAGCGCGAGCGCGCGTGACGACTGCGGCCGACCGAGCGCCGCCCCGACCGCCGAGCTGACGGTCCCGTCGATGCCGGCCAGGCCACGGTTGGCGATGACCTTGCGACGACCGCCGACCTCGTAGCGGGCGACCATCAGGTCGAGGTCGCGGATCGGGTTGGAGGCCCCCACGACCAGCAGGCCGCCCGGCGGCAGCGCGCGGCTGACCGCCCCGGCCACCTCGTACGGCGTGAGGTCGGACTCGGCGGCGAGCAGCCGGTCGAGCTCACGGGACGTCGTACGGTCCGCGGCGCGCCAGGCGTCGGCCCAGACCGGGTCGTCCGGAGACGCGACGTCGACCTGGTCCGCCTCCTGCGCGACGGCGTGGGGGCGCTCGGCCCACATGCCACGTGGGCGGGCCGACACCACCTCGACGTCCTCGCGGGCGAGGAGCCGGGCGACCGGCCGGGACAGGGTGGGATGGCCGAGCACGACCACCCGCTCGACCTGCGCCCCGAGCTCGCCGGCGAGCAGCAACCGGTAGGTGCGGATCACCGAGTCACCGGTGCGGCATCCGCTGGAGGGCTCGGCGAGGAGCGGCCAGCCGGCCTTCTCGGCGAGCACGCGCGCGGGCGGGCCGGCATCGTCGCCGGCGACGACGACCGTGCGCGGACCGGGCTCGAGGACGAGTCGCGACATCCGGGCGACGGCGGGCACGGCCCACGTCGGCGCCTCTCCCCCGTCCCAGCCGTCGTCGTCGGGCAGGAGCGGGTCGTCGAGCTGCACGTTGAGGTGCACCGGGCGGCGGCCGTCGTGGCTGCGCACGAAGTCGAGCAGGTCCTCGAGGCCGTCCTCGAGGTCCGCTGCAGCGACGTCGAGGGTCGGCGCGAAGGTGCCGAAGATCCCCACCTGGTCGGTGGTCTGGTTGGCGCCGGTGCCGCGCAGCCGCGCAGGGCGGTCGGCGGTCACGACGACGAGCGGGACCCCGGCGTGGGCCGCCTCCATCACCGCGGGGAGCAGGTGGGCGACGGCCGTGCCGGAGGTGCAGGTGATCGCGGCGGGACGGTTGGTCACCTTCGCGAGCCCGAGGGCGACGAAGCCCGCCGTGCGCTCGTCGACCCGGGTGTGGAGGCGCAGCGCGCCGGCCTGCGCGGCGTCGTAGAGCGCGAAGGACAGGGGCGCGTTGCGCGAGCCGGGGGCGACGACCACCTCGCGCACGGCCGACCCACGCAGCGCGGTCACCATCGCGCGGGCGAGGCGGGTCGAGGGGTTGGTCATGTCGGCCGATCCTGCCCCACCGACGCCAGCCGGGAGCGCCAGTGGTCGACCCGGTCGGCCGGCGCCGCGAGCCGGGCGAGGGCCGCGTCGTCGATCGTCGGCCGGCTTGCGGGGAGCATGCCGTCGACCGGCAGCAAGGGCTCGGTGACGACATCGTCGGTGAGCAGCTGCACGGTGGCCAGCCCGCACGCGTGGTGGAGCTCGGGCAGCGCAGCCGCGAGGGCCACGCCGGCCGCGATGCCGACGCTCGACTCGACGGCGCTCGACACCACGACGGGCAGGCCGATGTCCTCGGCGATGCGCAGGCAGGCACGCACCCCGCCCAGGGGCTGCACCTTCAGCACCGCGACGTCCGCCGCCTCGAGGTCGCGCACCCGGTAGGGGTCCTCGGCCCGGCGGATCGACTCGTCGGCGGCGATCGGCACGGCCACGCGTCGTCGTACGGCCGCGAGGTCCTCGACGGCCGCCACCGGCTGCTCGACGTACTCCAGGCCGCCGGCTGCACGATCGATCGCCGCGATGGCGCGGACCGCCTCGTCGACGTCCCAGGCACCGTTGGCGTCGACGCGCACCAGGCCGTCGGGCCCGAGGGCGTCGCGCACCGCCTCCACGCGCGCCAGGTCGTCGGCCAGCGTCTGGCCGCGCTCGGCGACCTTGACCTTCGCCGTGCGGCAGCCGCCGGCGGTGACGATCGCGTGCGCCCGCTCCGGGTCGGTGGCCGGGACGGTGACGTTGACCGGTACGACGTCGCGCAGCGGCGCCGGCCAGCCCACGTCGGCGGCCTCGCGCGCAGCGGCGAGCCACGGGCGTGCGGTGGCGTCGTCGTACTCCAGGAAGGGCGACCACTCCCCCCACCCCGCGTCGCCGCGCAGCAGCACGCCCTCGCGCACGGTGATGCCGCGGAACATCGTGCGGAGCGGGATGGAGAAGACGTGCAGGTCGGCCGTCACAGCGCGGCCCGGATGGCCTGCCGGTCGACCTTGCCGTTGGGCAGCAGCGGCAGGCTGTCGACCCACCGGAACTCGCGCGGCGCCCACGACCGGGGCTGCTCGAGGCTGACCCAGTCACGCAGCTCGCCCTCGCGGACGTTGCCGACCACCACGGCCACGACCCGCTGGCCCCACTCGGGGTCGGGGACGCCGAGGACCTCGGCGTCCTTGACGAGGAGGTGCTGCCTCAGGCGCTGGGCGACGGCGGCCACCGGGACCTTCACGCCCCCGCTGACGACGACGTCGTCGATGCGCCCGATGACCTGCAGCCGGCCGTCCTCGTCGAGGCGTCCGGCGTCGGAGGTGAGGAACCATCCGTCGACGACCGACTCGGCGGTCAGCCCGGGATCCTCGGCGTAGTGGCTGAACAGGGTGGGCCCGGCGATCCGGATGCGCCCCTCGGCACCGATCGTGACGCCGACGCCGTCCAGGGGCACGCCGTCGTAGACGCACCCGCCGGAGGTCTCGGAGGAGCCGTAGGTCGCCACGACGCGCACGCCCAGCGCCTCGGCCCGCCGGCGCACCTCCGGGTCCAGCCCGCCGCCGCCGACGAGGACCGCGTGGCACCGCGCGAGGGCGGCGACCTGCTCGGGGTTGCCGACGATGCGGTGCAGCTGCGTGGGCACGAGCGAGGCGAACGTCGGGGTGTCGGCATGGTCCGTGGCCATCGCACGCCCGATGTCGAGGCCGTCCACGACGACGGGCTCGTGACCGGCGACGAGTGAGCGCACGATGACCTGCACCCCGGCGACGTACGACGACGGCAGCGCGAGGAGCCACCGCCCCGAGGCACCCAGCCGGTGCGCGGACGCCTCCGCGCTGGCCAGCACGGCGCGGCGCGGGATGACGACGCCCTTGGGCTTGCCGGTGGAGCCGGACGTCTCGATGAGGAGTGGTGGCGACGCGTCGGCCTCCAGCCACCTCGACAGCTGCCGGATGGCGACGGAGGGCTCGTCCGACGGGCGCAGGAAGCTCACACCACGAACGCTAGTGGCTCTGCCACGCCTCGCACCCCCAGCCCACGGCGCACGCCGTAGTGTCGCGACCATGACCGCGTACTGGATCACCACCTACAAGGCCGTCCACGACCCCGACAAGGTGGCGACCTACGCCACGCTCGCCGGCCCCGCGCTGACCGCGGCGGGCGGACGGTTCCTGGTCCGCGGCGTGCCGGAGGCGACGTTCGAGAAGGGTGAGGCCACCCGCACGATCGTGATCGAGTTCCCGTCCGTCGAGGCGGCGGTCGCCGCCCACGACAGTGAGGCCTACCAGGAGGCGCTCCGTGCCCTCGACGGCGGCGCCGACCGCGACATGCGCGTGCTGCCCGGGACGTAGCCGATCCTCTCCAGCCCTCCCCCGGCCGAGGCCCGCCGGCCCCGTGGCATGGTGGAGGGATGGACGCCTTCCGGCTCGTCGTCACCGTCGTGGTGATGCTCGGCGTCGTCGCGGCCATCCTGCTCTTCGAGCGACGCCGGGCCGAGCGCATCCGACGCGACACCGGACGGATGGCGCAGGGTCGCCCCGATCCCGGTCCCAAGGGCGACGACGACGGCCGTACGCCGTAACCGCGCGTCGCCTCAGGTGGCGACGGCCTCGCGGACGCGATCGAGCATCGCCTGCTCTCCCGCGCTGACCTGCTCGGCGTGGAAGCCCATGAAGCCCCCTTCCTTCGCGGCCGCGGCCGCGGCCTCAGCACTCGCCAGCAACCACGCACCGTACGCCGCCGTCTCCTCAGCAGTGGCCTTGGCGGCCACGATCGCCACCACCTCACGGAGCTCGGTGACCACCTCGTCCCCGACCGCCGGGCCTGTGGGCTTGTACCCCTTGAGCGGGTGACGGCGCTCCTGCACCATCGCCTGGACGTCGAGCGCCACGTCGGCCAGGAGCTCTT
This sequence comes from Nocardioides sp., assembly GCA_035458105.1. Lineage (GTDB taxonomy): Bacteria > Actinomycetota > Actinomycetes > Propionibacteriales > Nocardioidaceae > Nocardioides. The sequence goes on from DATIAJ010000164.1 coordinate 13,224, forward strand.
CCCGGCTCGGCGGGCTCGTGGCCGACTTCATCGTCGCCATCGTCTCCTTCGCGGCCTCGATGGGGCCGCCGGGGTCGGCCAGGGAGATCGCCAGCCCAGCCACGAACGGTGCCCGCACGATGCGGGCCCAGTCCTCCTCGGAGAAGTCGGTCTTCGTCGTCATGCCGTCGTCCCTTCCGTATGCGGTGGCCGCACCCCGAGCAGGGCTGGCCGACAGCCAGTCTCCAGCGCGGCCACGGGGTTGTCCTCACACCCGGCGAGGGAGGGCGAGACGTGTTCGCTCCCCGATCGGGCTACGTGGCCGCGACCACCCGCACCCCGGGCGGGAGGAGTGAGCCGTCACCGACGGCGTCGTCGAGCCATGCCCCGATCACGCCGGCCAGCTCCACGGGGTGGCTGAAGTTCACTGCGTGCGCAGCCCGATCGACCAGGGCGACCGTCAGGTGCTCCGGCGCGAGCCGGGCCACCTCGCGGATGCGGTCGGGGGACGGCAGGAGCGGATCGCGCGTACCGAGGACGGCGAGGGTCGGGACCGGGGTGTGCAGCAGTCGCTCGAGGGACGGGAAGCGGGTCAGCTCGGCGAAGAGGCGCAGTCCGTTGACTGGCCCGAACCTCACGTAGTCGGGGAGCGCGACGGGGAACATCCTCGTGCTCTCCCGGAAGACGTCCCTCGCCAGCTGCCCGATGGCGCGCCCCATCGGCTGGTTGTGGACCCCTCCGGCCGGCGAGACGAGGACGAGCCGCTGCACCCGCTCGGGCGCGCTGTGGGCGATCTCCAGGCCGATGGCGCACCCCATCGAGTTCCCGACCAGGACGGCCTCGTCGATCCCGACGTCATCGAGGATCGCGACGGTGCTCTCGGCCAGGGCCGGGATGTCGAGGACGTGGTCCCGGCGCTCGCTGCGCCCGTAGCCGGGGAGGTCCGGCACCACGTTGACCCCGCGAGCGGCCAGGACTCGGGCGGTCGGCATGAGGTAGGCGCCGGAGATCGCGAACCCGTGCAGGTGGACGAGCGGGACACCGTCACCCGACGTGCTGCGCCGGCAGTAGACCGACGTTCCTCCCACCTGCCGACGCTCGTCCACCCAGCCGTCGCCTGGTCCTGGGTGGGCCCTCATGGGCCGAGGCTAGTGCTCCGGGCACGGTCCCCGCCGCGGCCGGCGCACGAGCATCGCGATTTCTGGGGACCCGCCACCGGTCCGGCTTCGGTAGCCTGCGAGGGTCGCGTTGAGAACGAGGAGGGTCACCCATGGGGGTCGCACCCGCCGATGACTGGCGCCGCGGCGAAGTCGTCGACACGCCGCCTCCGGCGTCGCCCCCCGCCTTCGAGCTGGCACCGGACGACGTCTCGAGCATCCCCCTCTGGCCCGTGCAGGAGATCGTTGACGGGGTCTTCTTCGTGATCGGCACCGTGCTCGTGATGTGGCTGGGCTGGATCGTGGTCACGGTCGGCTTCGACGACGGCTGGTACGCGATCGGCGCGGTGCTCCTGTTCTGGGTGCTGCTGGCCTACGTGGGGCTGCCCCGCCTGCAGGAGGTGCTCTCGAAGGTCTACGTGCCCGACTACTTCATCGGACGGACCCTCACCGACGTGGGCGTGCTCGGTGACCCGGTGAACCTGGCGCTGGACGGCACCGAGGCGGACATCCACGCCGCCCTGGGCCGTGCCGGCTGGACCCGTGCCGACGAGCTCACCGTCCGCTCCTCGTGGCGGATCGTGGTCTCGTCGGTGCTGCGCCGCCCCTACCCCGAGGCCCCGGTCTCGTCGCTGTTCCTCTTCGGTCGTCGGCAGGCCTTCGCCTACCAGCAGGAGGTCGACGGCAACCCGTCGCAGCGCCACCACGTGCGGTTCTGGCCGGTGCCCGACGGCTGGAAGCTGCCCGGCGGGTTCGAGGTGCAGTGGCTGGCGGCCGCGACGTACGACAGGGCGGTCGGCATCTCCCTGTTCACCCTCCAGGTGACGCACCGCGTGGACGCCGACATCGACATCGAGCGCGACTACGTCGTCGACACCGTCCGCTACGCGGTCCCGGACGCCTCCCTGCGGATCGTCAAGGACTACTCCAGCGCCTTCACCACCCGCAACGGCGGCGGCGACGTCGTACGCACCGACGGAAGCCTGCCCATCCTCGACCTGACGAGCCTCCGGGCGCCGGAGCCGGACCGGGTGGAGCCGGCGACCGATGCGTTGTCCCGCGCGGCGTCCCACCGAGTCCCGCCGCCCAGCCTCCTGGCCGCGGCCGTGATGAGCATCGCCAAGGCCACCGTGACCCTGGCGACCGTGCTCGTCGCTGTCCTCCAGAGCGAGAGCACCCCGACCACAGCCTCGGCTCGCGAGGTCGCCGTGATGGGAGGCAGCGCCCTCGCCCTCATCGGCCTGTGGGTCTTCATGCTCGCCCACCGTGCCTGGGCCCGGAACGCCCTCATGGTCGTGTGCACAGCGGAGGCGGTCACGCAGCTGGTCGACCTCGGCGCCGCCGCCGAGGTCCACTTCCTCGTCCTGACGAGCACCGCGATCTCCGTCCTCATCCTCATCGCGGTCAGCTCGGCGGGCGCCCGGCGCTGGGTGGGACTCGGTCCACGCGCCTGAGCTGGACGGGAACAGCACTGCCGGGGACTGCCGGGGCAGCCCGACTCACCCGGGGCGGATGAGGTCTGTCGGTCCGCCGTCGGACAGCGTGGGTCGTGTTCGATCGCGTCCCACCCCGAGACCCTCCGAGGAGGAAGCGGTGCGCTCGAGGTCCATGACGGCTCGCGCCCACCTCGGCGCTCTGATCCTCGTCGTCATCGGGCTGCTCGCAGCGTGCGGAGCGGACGGTGGAGCCGGGGAGGAACCGTCCATCTCGCCGACCCGGACGCCGACCGGGACCCTCAGCCCCGAGCTGCCCAGCCCCACCCGAACACCCACCGCGACATTGCCCTCCCCCACCCGCACGCCATCGGCCACCGAGAGTCCCTCGCAGACCGCGCCACCGAACCCTACGCCCGAGCCGACCGAGGAACCGTCCCCCGAGCCGACCCAGACGCCTACCGCCGAGCCGACCCAGCCGCCTACCGAGTCGGCCGAGGCATCCCCGGAGGAAGAATCGTCCGAGGAGCAGCCGGACGAGGACAGCGGCGTACCTCCGTGGCTGTGGTGGGTCGTGGCGGCCGTCGTCCTGGGCTGCATCGTCGCCGTCCCCCTCGTCGTACGCGCCCGGCGCCGGGGCTCGTGGCGCCGAGACCTGGAGCGTCAGGAGTCCGAGATCGTGTGGTTCGTGCGTGACCTCCTTCCGGAGCTCCGTACCGCTGGCTCCCACGAGGCGATGGCAGGCGGCTGGGCCGTGAGCCAGGAACGACTCACCGTCGCCGAGGACGAGCTCACGGTGCTGGAGTCCACGGCACCGGATGAAGCTGGCCGGGCCCGCGCACGGGCGTTGCGTGACACCTCGCGCCATGCGCGCTCGCGCATGCAGCAGCTCGTCGCACGTGGCCCCCACGACACGTGGGCACTCGACCTGGACACCCTCATGATCGAGCTCGAGGGGAAGGTGCATCCGACCACGTCCCCGACGCCGCCCGGGTGAGTGCACGCGGTCCTTGCGGACAGCGGGGAGGATCGTCCTCGACATGTCAGGTCGAAGCTCCCCGCTCTGCCGAAAACCGCAGGACGGCTGTCGGTGGTGCGGGTGAGAATGGCCGGCGATGCTCACCGCGCTGAAGAACTACGCCACGCCACCGTCCACCCTCGCCGCCAGGCTGTCGGTCCAGTCGCTGCTCTTCGCCTCCGGCGACGGTGCGTTCCTCGCCGGGTCGGCGGTGTTCTTCACCCTCGTCGTGGGGTTGTCCCTGGCCGAGGTGGGCATCGGCCTCACCATCGCCGCCGTGGCGAGCTTCATCGTCGCCGTGCCGATGGGCAAGCTGGTCGACCGGTTCGGCCCCAAGCGGATGTGGACGCTGTCCGCGGCGATGCAGGGCGCACTGTTCCTGGCCTGGCCGTTCATCGACAGCTTCCCCGAGTACGTCGCGCTGGCGGTTGCGATGGAGGTCGCCGGCACCCTCGGCGGCACCGCGCACGGCGCCTACGTCATCGACATCCTGCCGCCGGCCGAGCGGGTGGAGTCGCGCGCCTACCTCTACTCCGCGCTCAACGTCGGCTTCAGCATCGGCGCCTTCCTCGGCGGTGGCGCGATCGCGTTCGGCACCGAGGTCCTGCGGTGGTCACCCCTGCTCAGTGCCGTGCTGTTCCTGCTCAACAGCGCGGCGATCCCCCGGCTGCCCGACGCCACCCACGACGTCCGCAGTGACGCGCCGCGGGTCAAGCCCGAGGGCATCCCGGCGATCCGCAACCGCAGCTGGATCGCCGTCACCTTCTTCACCGGCGTCATGTGGACCAACCAGGTGCTGCTGCACACGGTCATCCCGGTGTGGCTGGTGACCGAGACCGATGCGCCCAAGGTGCTGGTCGCCGTCCTCTTCGGCACCAACACGGTCATGTGCATCGTGCTCCCTCGGCTGGCGTCCCGCGGCATCCGCGATGTCGAAACCGCGCTGCGCGCCGTGCGCCTGTCCAGCCTGTTCTTCGTGCTCACCTGCCTCGTCACGCTCGCCACCCACGAGACGACCGGCTGGGTGACCATCATGCTGTTCTTCGTCGGGCACGTCGTCCTCACGTGGGCCGAGCTGTTCCTCTCCGCCTCGGGCTGGACGCTCGAGGCCGAGCTGATGGACCCGCGACGCCGCGGTGACTACCAGGGCGTCTCCGAGCTCGGCGGCACGCTCGGCCGCTTCTGGGCGCCCGCGGTCTACGGCTTCCTCGCCATGGAGTGGGGCGCGTTCGGCTGGCTGACCATCGCCGCCATCGTCTGCGCCGCGGCCCTCGGGCTCCACAGGTCCGCCCACGCGGGGCGGCGCTGGCTCGAGCAGCACGTGCCGGCCGACGTCCTCGCCGACGCCCGGGCGAGCGGTCCCGAGCACGTGGACGCCGCCGTCTCGCAGGAGCCCTTGCCGATGGAGCCCGACGGCCCCCTGCCAGAATCCACCGGTGACCTCCACCGCTGACTGGATCGCCGGCGCCCGTCCGCGCACCCTCCCCGCCGCGATCGCGCCCGTGCTCGCCGGCACCGGCGTCGCGGCGTACGTCGACCAGGCTCCGCTCGGCGACCTCCCGTGGTGGAAGGCCCTGCTCGCGCTCGGCGTCAGCCTCGCGCTCCAGGTCGGCGTCAACTACGCCAACGACTACTCCGACGGGGTCCGCGGCACCGACGCCGACCGCGTGGGGCCGATGCGGCTCGTCGGGTCGGGCGCGGCGTCGCCGGGCGCCGTGAAGGCGGCAGCGTTCGCTGCCTTCGGCGTCGCCGCCGTGGCCGGCCTCGTCCTCGCCGCCACCACGGCGTGGTGGCTGGTCGCGGTCGGCCTGGTGTGCGTCGTGGCCGCCTGGTTCTACACCGGCGGCGAGAAGCCCTACGGCTACCTCGGGCTCGGCGAGGTGATGGTGTTCGTCTTCTTCGGCCTCGTCGCGGTCGTGGGCACGACCTACGTGCTGACCCAGACGTGGGAGTGGCCCGCTCTGTACGCCGGCACCGGCGTCGGCGCGCTTGCGTGCGCCATCCTGGTCGCCAACAACCTCCGCGACATCCCGACCGACACCGTCGCGGGCAAGCGGACGCTCGCGGTGCGGCTCGGCGACGAGCGCACCCGCGTCCTCTACGCCTTCCTCGTGCTGGTCGCTGCGGCCGCGGTGGTGGCCGTCGCCGTCGCCACCACCTGGTGGGCGCTCCTCGGCCTCGGGTTCCTCGCGCGCGCGCTGCCTCCCACCCGGGCCGTCCTCGGCGGGGCGACCGGCCCGGCCCTCATCCCCGTCCTGGCCGCCACCGGCGCCTCGGAGCTGCTCTGGTCGGTCCTGGTCGCGGCACCCCTGCTGGTGCTGGGCTGAGCCCTGGCGCCGACGAAAACGCGTGGCCCACGCCCGGCGCGCTCACTAGCGTGGCCGGGTGGACTACGACTTCGCGATCCTCGACCTCTCTGACGACTCCGACGAGGCGGTGGCCCGACGCCGAGGCTGGGTCGGCGCCGTCCTGCGCGGCTTCCGCGACCCGCGACCCGACGACGAGCTCGTCGACCGGTGGGTGGGCCACTACCGCGAGGACCGGGTGACGGTGCGTGGCGCGTGGCTGCCTGCCGGTGAGTTCGGCGCCGGACCGATGCCGGTGGCGACCTACGCCAGCCTCGACAAGACCCTCAACGCCGGCCGGGAGCTGCTGCCGCTGCGGATGATCACCGACGTCACCACCAGCGCCGCCCACCGGCGCCGCGGCCTCCTGCGCCGGATGATCGAGGACGACCTCGCCGACGCCGTCGCACAGGGCGTCCCGATGGCAGCGCTGACCGCGTCCGAGGCCACGATCTACGGCCGCTGGGGGTTCGGGCCGGCGACGTTCCGCCACACCGTCGAGGTCGACACCACCCCCGGCTTCTCGTTCCGCTCCTTCACCGACCCCGGCCGCGTCGAGCTCCTCGAGCCGGTCGACGCCTGGCCGCACGTGAAGGCGGTCTTCGACACCTTCCACGCCCGGCAGCGCGGCTCGGTCGAGTGGCCGACGCAGTACCAGGACGTCCACACCGGCGCCTACGACTTCAACGGCAGCGGCACCAACCGCAAGATCCGGGTCGCCGTGCACCTCGGCGCCGACGGACAGGTCGACGGCTTCGCCATCTTCCTGCACGGCGAGAAGGACTTGGTGCGTGTGGACGAGATGGCCGCCCTCACCCCGCAGGCCCAGCTCGGCCTGTGGTCGTTCCTCGCGGCGATGGACCGCGTGAGGACGGTCAGCTTCAACCTCCTCCACCCCGACGACCCGATCATGTGGGCGCTGACCGATCTCGCCCGCGTGAAGACCACCGAGCTGGAGGAGTTCCTCTGGCTCCGGGTTCTCGACGTCCCCCGCGCGCTCGCCGCCCGCCCGTGGGCCGCGGACGGGACGCTCGTGCTCGAGGTCGATGACCCGCTCGGCCACGCGGGCGGCCGCTACGAGGTCGTCACGCGCGACGGCGTCGCGGAGGTCTTCCGCACCGACGCCGCGGCCGACGTCCTCCTGACGAGCGAGACGCTCGGCTCGCTCTACCTCGGCGGCGTACCCGTCCTGCAGCTGCACCGGGCGGGTCGCCTCGACGGCGCGACCGAGGCCGTACGCCGCTTCGCCGCGATGGCCGACCTCAGCGAGCCGGCGTACAACCTCACCGGGTTCTGAGGGTCGAGGTCGGTCCCGAGGTCAGTCCTGGTCCTCGCGCGCCTTGCGCTCCTCGAAGGCCGCGGAGGCCCGGGACGCGCGCGCCTCGACGCGCCGGGCGAAGGCCTCGCGCTGGCGGTTGAGGATGAAGTAGGACGCGATGCCGGAGATCAGGAACGCCAGGATCACGGCCCAGAACAGGTTGTAGCGACCGTCGAAGACCAGGGCCATGACCCCCACGACGACGCCGAACGACGCCAGGAACAGCGCGATCCGCATGACGGTGTAGACGACGAACTCCTTCACGCCTCAAGCCTAGGCGTCCCCGACTACATTGGAGGAATGCTGAAGGTCCTGCTCGTCGTCGCTGCGATCGCGGTCGTCGTGTGGCTCCTGGTCAGGCTGACGCTGCGTCGCCTCGACGGTGGGGGCACGTCACGCCCGCGGGTGATCGGGCCCGACGACGACCCCGACTTCCTGCGCGGCCTCGACCGGCCCCGCAAGCCCGAGGACGACTGACATCTCGGGTGCGGCTCCCTCGGCGTAGGAGTGCTGGCTGGAGGAGCTGAAGAAGTTGATGCCGATGAAGTTGAACCACAACGTCGCGGCACCGACCAGCGCCAGGATGGCCGCGTTGCGGCCGCGCCACCCGGCCGTCGCACGGGCGTGCAGGTAGGCGGCGTACACCACCCACGTGATGAAGGCCCACACCTCCTTGGGGTCCCAGTTCCAGTAGGCGCCCCACGCCTGGTGCGCCCAGATCGGACCGGTGATGAGGACGGCGAACGTCCACACCGGGAAGCCGAAGGCGTGCATCCGGTAGGACAGCCGGTCCAGCACCTTGGGCTCGGGGACGCGCGCGAGGTAGCCGGTGGTCGCCGTCGAGCGCGCCTTGACGAGGTAGAGCCCGGAGAGCAGGGCGCCGATCGTGAAGGCACCGGTCGAGATCACCGCCGAGACCACGTGGATCACCAGCCACGGGGAGTTGAGCGCGTCGGGCAGCGGCAGGACGGCGTCGTCGAGCCCGAGGAACGCCGCCATCAGGGCGGCCACGACGAAGGTGGTGACCAGGGGGCCGAGCCACTCGATGTCGATGCGGAGCGTGGCCAGCACGAAGATCAGCGCCACCACGAAGGTGCCGGAGATCGTGAACTCGTACATGTTGCCCCACGGCACGCGGTTGGGGTCCGCCGCGAGTCCGCGCGCCACGAGCGCGACCAGGTGGACCAGGACCGCGAAGACCGTCAGCACGAGACCGAGGCGGCCGGCCACCTCTGTGCGACGGCTCGCGCCGGCGGCATGCCCGGCCCCGGCGTCGCTGCTCGCGCCCGTGGGGCGCGCGGCGACGGTGGCGAGCTCGACGTCCTCGGCCCCCACCTTGGCCGCCGTCCGCAGGCTCGCCAGCTCGAAGAAGTAGGCCAGCATGGCGAGGAAGTAGAGCACCGCCGCGGCGATGACGCCCTCGTAGCTCAAGACCTCCCACTGTGCGTCCGTCACGACTCGTCCTCCTTGGTGCTGCTCGTCCTGCGGCTCGTCCTGTTGCTCGTGCCCGTCCGGGTCGGGTCCTGCAGCTGCGCCACGACGTCGGCCAGCTCGGCGGCGCCGTCCTCCGGGTCGCCGCCCGACGACCGGTCGAGCCGCGCGAGCTCGACCAGGGTGGTGCCGTCGTCCTGCCGTCGCGCCCGGACCCACAGGCGTCGCGGCCGGACGAAGAGCGAGGCCAGCAGGCCCAGCAGCGCGAGCACGACGCCGGCCAGCGCGACCAGCTTGCCCGGGGTGCGGCTGATCTGGATCTTGTTCCAGCGCTCGACGCCCTCGAACGTCACGGAGCCGAGCCCGTCGGGCAGGTCGATGCTCTCACCAGGGCGCAGGTCCATCCGGAAGGGCTGACCGTTGGGCTTCATCACCTGGGTCGCGCCCGCCTTGTCGAGCACGTAGACCGACGAGGCCGAGCCGTCCTGGAGGCCGAGGTCGCCGGTCCACAGGCTCATCGAGATCAGCGGGTCACCGAGCGCGCCGAAGATCGATGACGGCATCGTGAGGTTGCCGTCGGCGTCGCGGCCCATCGCGAAGGTCGGGTAGAACGCGCCCTCGAGGCCGATCTGCTGCGGCCGCGCGAACGGCGCCTTGACGACGCCGAAGGACTCGAAGGTCTGCGCGTTGGTCGGCAGGAACACCACGGGACCGCTCTTGGTGACCTCGCCCTCGCCGTCGCGGATCGTGATGACCGGGGCGTAGCCGTGCCCGATGAGGAAGACGTCGGTGCCGCCGATGGTGAGCGGGTGGTTGACCTTGAGGTCGTAGGTCTCCGTCCCGCCGCCGGGCTCGGTCTCGTAGTCGAGCGTGGCGACGAACTCGCGCGCCATGCCGGCCCGCTCGCCCTCGGTGAGCCAGTCGACGTCGAAGTCGGTGATGCTGAAGGAGAACGGCTCCATCACGTCGGGGTCGAAGAGCGCGCCCGGGGCGAAGTCGTCGTACTGGGTGAGGTTGTTGGAGAAGCCGTAGTCGTCGCCGTTGAGCAGGATGACGCCACCCTTGTAGCCGAACAGGCTGCCCGCGGCGACGCCGACCAGCACGACGATGACGGCGAGGTGGAAGAGCAGGTTTCCGGCCTCGCGCAGGTGGCCGCGCTCGGCGGCGACCGCGTCCTCCCCCTCGACGTGGTGGACGCGGAAGCGCCGTCCCCTGACGACGCGAGCCGCGCGGGCCAGCACGACGTCGGGGTCCTCGTCGGTGGTGTACGACGTGCTCTCGGGCAGGCGGGAGAGGTGGCGGGGCGCCCTGGGGGGCTTGGCCCGCAGGGCGCGCGCGTAGACGAACAGGCGCGGGATGATGCAGCCGACCAGCGAGATCATCAGCAGGATGTAGATCGCGGAGAACCACACCGAGCCGTACACGTCGAAGAGGTCGAGCCGGTCCCAGATCGGGGCGAGCCGCGGGTGGTTGTCGCGCCACTGGCTGACGGCCAGCGAGTCGATGTTGTCCTGCGGGATCACCGAGCCCGGGATCGACGCGAGCGCGAGCAGCAGCAGCAGCACCAGCGCCGTACGCATCGAGGTCACCTGCCGCCACGACCACCGCGCCAGCTCGCGAGCCGTCAGCTCGGCGGGCAGGGCGGTCGCCTGGCGGTCGTCGGAGGGCCGCTGGCGCAGGTCGGGCTTGAGGTCGGTCACACCGGCACCGTGAATCCCTGGACGACCTGCAGCTGGAGCCACTGCACGATGCGGTCCCACCAGCCGGTGACGAGCAGGACGCCGACCAGGATCATCATCGCGCCGCCGAGGCGTACGACGAGCACCTGGTGGCGGCGGACGACGGCGAACGCGCCGAGCATCCGGCGGTAGGCGAACGCGGCGGCGATGAAGGGCAGGCCGAGCCCCAGGGCGAAGACCGCCGAGAGCAGCGCCCCGCGGCCGGCAGTCGCCTCGTTGACCGA
>DATIAJ010000165.1:0-10982 GCA_035458105.1 Nocardioides sp.
GATCGCGGGTCGATCTCGGCGACTTGCCCGGTTCGTGTTGCGCAAGGGCGGATCGCGAGGCATCCTTTAGTTACCGGTGAGTAGAACTACCCAGTAGCGGTCGCCTCCGAGACCGCAGACCCGCACAGGAACAGGTGGAAGCTGTGAGCCACTACAAGACCAACCTCCGCGACATCGAGTTCAACCTCTTCGAGGTGCTCGGCCGCGACGCGGTGCTCGGCACCGGCCCCTTCGGCGAGGTCGACGGCGAGAGCGCCCGCGAGATCCTCCGCGAGGTCGAGCGCCTCTCCCGCGAGGACCTCGCCGCGTCCTACGAGGACAGCGACCGCAACCCGCCCGTGTTCGACCCCGCCACCCACACCGCTCCCGTCCCGGAGTCCTTCAAGGCCAGCTACCAGGCGTGGATGGACTCGGAGTTCTGGCGCCTGCAGGTCTTCGAGGAGATGGGCGGCACCCCGGCCCCGTCGTCGCTGGTCTGGGCGATCGGCGAGATGGTGCTCGGCGCCAACGCTCCGGTGTGGATGTACGCCGCCGGCCCGGCGTTCGCCAACGTCGTCCACCGCAACGGCAACGAGCGCGACAAGCGCGTGGCGCAGCACATGGTCGACCGCCAGTGGGGCTGCACCATGGTGCTCACCGAGCCCGACGCCGGCTCCGACGTGGGCGCCGGCCGCGCCAAGGCCGTACCCAACGAGGACGGCTCGTGGAACATCACGGGCGTCAAGCGCTTCATCACCAGCGCGACCCACGACATGAGCGAGAACATCATGCACCTCGTCCTCGCGCGCCCCGAGGGCGTCGAGGGCGTCGGCGGTCCGGGCACCAAGGGCCTCTCGCTCTTCTGGATGCCCGAGCACCACTTCGACCCCGAGACCGGCGAGCTGACCGGCGAGCGCAACGGCGTCTACGTCACCAACGTCGAGCACAAGATGGGCATCAAGGTGTCCAACACGTGCGAGGTCACCTTCGGCGACCCGCAGGTCGGCGGCGGCGAGCCGGCCAAGGGCTGGCTGCTCGGCGAGGTCCACGACGGCATCGCCCAGATGTTCCAGGTCATCGAGAACGCCCGCATGATGGTCGGCACCAAGGCCATCGCCACCCTGTCCACCGGCTACCTCAACGCCCTGGACTACGCCAAGGAGCGCGTCCAGGGCGCCGACCTCACCCAGGCCGCCGACAAGACCGCGCCGCGCGTGACGATCACCCACCACCCCGACGTACGCCGCTCGCTGATGACGCAGAAGTCGTTCGCCGAGGCGATGCGCGCGCTGGTGCTCTACACCGCCACCTGGCAGGACCAGGTGATGATCGCCGAGCACGAGGGCACGGCCGACTCCGACGAGGCCCGCCTCGCCGCCGCGGTCAACGACCTGCTGCTCCCGATCGTCAAGGGCTACGGCTCCGAGCGCTCGTGGGTGCTCCTGGGCACCGAGTCGCTGCAGACCTTCGGCGGCTCCGGCTTCCTGCAGGAGTACCCGATCGAGCAGTACGTCCGCGACGCCAAGATCGACACCCTCTACGAGGGCACCACCGCGATCCAGGGCCAGGACTTCTTCTTCCGCAAGATCGTCAAGGACCAGGGCCGCGCGCTCGGGCACCTCGCGAAGGAGATCGAGGGCTTCATCGCCTCCGAGGCCGGCAACGGTCGTCTCAAGACCGAGCGCGCCCTGCTCGCCACCGCCCTCGAGGACGCCAACGCCGTCGTCGGCCACATGATCAACGACCTCATGTCGTCGGCCGAGGAGCTCCGCAACATCTACAAGGTGGGGCTCAACACCTCCCGCCTGCTGATGGTGCTCGGCGACGTCGTCTGCGCCTGGCTGCTGCTCCGCCAGGCCGAGGTCGCCCTCGACAAGCTCGCCGGCGACGTCTCGGCCAAGGACAAGGCGTTCTACGAGGGCAAGGTCGCCGCCGCCCAGTTCTTCGCCCAGACCAACCTGCCGAAGATCACCGCCGAGCGCGCCATCGCCGAGGCCACCACCCTCGAGCTGATGGACCTTGACGAGGCCTCCTTCTGACGCTCGCCCCATCCTCGACCGACCGCTGTAACGCCGGGTTGGTGCAACTACCCACCCAGATGCATCAGGGTGGGTACAGCACCTAACCCGGCGTTACGGCGCTTGGGGGCCCGCCGCCCGCGCGGGGCAGGCGGATGACAGGTGTCACGGGGAGGTCGTGACACCTCGGCCAGGGAGGCGGGGCCGTACGACGACACGCTGGGCCCATGAGCACACCAGCCATCCACGCGACCGGGCTCCGCAAGGCCTTCCGATCGACCGACGGCACGCCCGTGGTCGCTGTCGACGACGTCGACCTGACCGTCCAGCCGGGCGAGATCGTGGCCTTCCTCGGGCCCAACGGCGCCGGCAAGACCACGGCGGTCGACATGCTGCTCGGCCTGACGGCGCCCGACGCCGGCACGATCGAGGTCTACGGCACGCCGCCGGGCGACGCCGTACGGCAGGGGCGGGTGTCCGCGGTGATGCAGACCGGCGGCCTGCTCAACGACTTCACCGTCGGTGAGACCGTGCGGGCGATCGCCGCGCTGCACGGGCGCTCCGACCGCGTCGAGGTGGTGCTCGAGCGCGCCCGCCTCACCGACCTCGACGCCCGGCGGGTCGAGGCGTGCTCGGGCGGTGAGCAGCAGCGGCTGAAGTTCGCGCTCGCGCTGCTGCCCGACCCCGACCTGATCGTCCTCGACGAGCCGACGACCGGCATGGACGTCGGGGCGCGGCAGGAGTTCTGGCAGGCGATGCGCGAGGACGCCGCACTGGGCCGCACCATCGTCTTCGCCACCCACTACCTCGCCGAGGCCGACGAGTTCGCCGAGCGCACCGTCTTGATGAACCACGGCCGGATCGTCCACGACGCCCCGACGACCGACGTGCGGGCGGCGTACGGCGGGCGCACCCTCACCTTCCGGCCGCCCGCCCAGGTCGTCGGCACCGACGGGATCGACGTCGACTGGCTGGCGCGGGTGCACCGCGCCCTCGAGCCCCTGGGCGTCACCGACGTCGACGTCTCCGCGGCGAGCCTCGAGGCCGCCTTCCTCGCCCTGACCGCAGCGTCCGCCGACCAGCCCGAGCTCGAAGGAGCCACCCGATGACCACCACGGCCCTCGTCCAGTCGCGCGCCGCCGACGGCGTACGCACCACGCCCCGACCGGACATGCTCACCTACGCGCGTCTCGACCTGCGCCGTCAGCTGCGCGACCGGATCGGGATGTTCTTCGTGGTCGGCCTGCCGACCTTCATGTTCCTCGTCTTCGGCATCGGCTCCGACGACCCGGTCGGGAGCGGGAACGTCGCGATGTACGTGATGATCTCGATGGCCGCCTACGGCGCGGTCACCGCGACCACCAGCGTGGCCGGGAGCGCAGCGACCGAGCAGGTGATGGGCTGGGGCCGCCAGCTCGGGCTCACCCCGATGCGGCCGGTCGGGTTCGTCGCCGCGAAGGCGGCCGTCGCCATGACCGTCGCCGCCGTCCCGGTGGTCGCGATCTTCGCCATCGGCGCCGCCACGGGCTCGCAGGGCCACTGGTCGGACTGGGTGCTCTCGGGCGCACTGGTCTGGCTCGGCTCCGCGCTGTTCGCGGTCTACGGCCTTGCGATCTGCCTCGCCTTCCGCGGCCCCAACGCGCCCGGCATCGCCTCGGGGATGATCGTCGTGCTGGCGTTCCTGGGCAACGTCTTCACTCCGATGAGCGGCTTCATGCTCGACCTGGGCCGCTTCACGCCGCTCTACGGCTACGTCGCGATGGCCCGCTTCCCGCTCACCGAGGGACACCTTCCCCTGGGCGGGAGCGACCCGCTGTGGCTGCCGGTCGCTAACGTGCTCGCGTGGACGGTGATCTTCGGGCTGGTGGCGCTGTGGGGCGTACGCCGGAGCCGGGCGCGCACGTGACCACGGCGCCGCTCCCCGACAACCCCTGGGAGAAGTGGGGGTGGGCCTTCGCCGCCATCTGGCTGGTGTTCCTCGCCTTCCCGGTCATCGCGGTCGTCGAGTCCGACGTCGGGGTGCCGGCGAAGGTCGTCACGCTGCTCTGCATCGCCGGTTTCGCCGTGGCCAACGTGCTCGGCTACTCCTCCCGCCTCGGGCCGTGGTGGGCGCTCGGCGCGATGGTCGTCCTCGCCCTGGCCACCGTGCCGGTGATCGGCATCGGGGTCATCTCGTTCACGCCCTACCTCGCGATCCTCTCGGCGCTCGAGCTGCCGAGCCCGTGGTGGAAGTGGGCCGTGGGCGTCTGGACGGCCTTCCCGCTCCTGTCGCTGCTCGACATCGACGGCTTCCCGACCTTCTTCTTCCTCATGCTCTGGCCGATCATGATCGGCGGCGTGATGCTGCGGCTGTTCGGCGAGCGCGAGTACGTCGCGAACGCCGCCCTCCGCGAGCAGGCCGTGGTCATCGAGCGCGAGCGGGTGGCCCGCGACGTGCACGACGTCCTCGGCCACTCCCTCACCGCGCTGTCGGTCAAGGCAGAGCTGGCCGCCCGCCTCATCGACCTCGACCCCGCACGGGCCAAGCAGGAGCTCGAGTCGATCCAGGCCACCGCGCGGCAGGCACTCGCCGAGGTGCGGGCGACGGTCGGTGGCCTGCGCGCCGGGAACCTCGAGGCCGAGCTGGCTGCCGCGCCCCTCGTGCTGGCGGACGCCGGCATCACCACGACCGTCGAGGGCACGGTCGCCGAGACCGATCCGCGGCACCGGACGCTGCTGGCCTGGGTGCTGCGCGAGGCCGTCACCAACGTCGTACGCCACTCACGGGCGCGCGCGGTCGTCATCGAGCTCGGCCCGAGCGGCATCGCCGTGACGGACGACGGCACGGGCTGCGACGGCGCGGAGGGCAACGGGCTGCGCGGGATGCGGGAGCGCGTCGCCGGCGCCGGCGGCACCCTCGACGTCCAACCGGCCACTCCCGGCACCCGGGTGGAGGTGGTCCTGCCGTGATCAGGCTGCTGCTCGCCGACGACCAGGCGCTCGTGCGCGGGGCACTGGCCGCGCTGCTCGACCTCGAGTCCGACCTCGAGGTGGTCGCGCAGGTCGGCCGCGGCGACGAGGTCGTCGAGGCGGCGCGGGCGTCCGGAGCCGAGGTGTGCCTGCTCGACATCGAGATGCCGGGGCTCAACGGCATCGACGCCGCCGCAGCCGTACGACGTGAGCTGCCGGGGGTGCGGTCCCTGGTCGTCACGACGTTCGGCCGGCCTGGCTACGTCCGCCGGGCCATCGAGGCGGGGGCGTCGGGCTTCGTCGTCAAGGACACCCCGGCCCGACAGCTCGCCGACGCCGTACGCCGCGTCCACGCCGGCCTGCGGGTCATCGACCCGGACCTCGCCGCCGAGTCGCTCATCGACGGGCCGAGCCCGCTCACCGGGCGCGAGCGCGAGCTGCTGACGTACGCGCTCGACGGGTCACCGGTCTCGGCGATCGCCGCGCGCGTCCACCTCTCCGAGGGCACGGTCCGTAACCACCTGTCCGCCGCGATCGGCAAGACCGGTGCCTCCACCCGCAGCGAGGCCGCCCGGATCGCGCAGGAGCGCGGCTGGCTGTGAGGCCGCCTCAGACCGGTCGTCGACTCTGCGTCACGACTCGGCGGCAGCGCCGTCTCCTGTGCAAGGACGCACCGGGCGGACGGACAGGCGGGGCACCATGGAGACCGACAGCGCGACGACGTACGAACCCGAGAGCCTCTTCAGTGCCGCCTTCTGGCAGGCCTGCGAGCGCGAGGCCGCCCACCTGCTGCGAGGGCTGGCCGGCGCCGACGAGTAGGGCCGTCAGACGTCGCGGCGCTCCTCCACATGGGTGGTCTTCGAGCGCTGGTTGTTCATGACCAGGCCGAGCACGAGCGCGAGGGCGCCCGCGATGACGAGGATCCAGCCGACGACCACCGGGTCGACGACGTCCTGCACCGAGTCGGGGAACTCGTTGACCGCGAAGAGCAGGATCAGGCCGATGACGAGCAGGAGGATGCCGAGTCCGATTCCCATGACGACTCCTTCGTGAGGTGGTGCGTGGGTCGACCGCCCGGGGGCCGGCCGCTCCTGCCAGCGTAGGGGCGCCGGGTGACGAACACGTGGACCCCGCTCAGCGGGAGGTGTCGGGTCGTTCCCCTACCCTCTCCCCCATGACCGATCCCGCGGCGGGCGCCGCGACAGGAGCCGAGACCGCGCGCACCACCGACCAGGACAGGCTCGCCGCCCTCGTCGCGATCTGGTGGGGCGCCGTGGACTCCTTCACCCGGGTGCTGGAGCACGTCGCCGATGACCAGTGGTCCACGCCGACCGACCTGCCGGGCTGGGACGTCAGGGCCGTGGCCGCCCACACCGCCCACCTCGAGGCGCTCCTGGCGGGCCGCCCGCACGAGGAGGTCGAGATCGGCGACGCGCCCCACGTGCGCGGGATGATGGGGCTGTTCACCGAGCAGGGCGTGCTGGCCCGGCGCGACGAGACCCCCGACGACCTCATCACCGAGATCCGCGAGTCGACGACCGCCCGCCACACCCAGCTGCTGGCCGACCCGCCCACCGACGCCTCGGCGCCCGCACCCGGCCCGTTCGGCGCGATCGGCTGGACGACCGGGCTGCTCCTGCGCAACCGACCCCTCGACGTGTGGATGCACGAGCAGGACGTGCGCCGAGCGCTCGCGATGCCCGGCAACCTCGACTCCGCGGCGGCCGTCCACAGCGCCGACTACCTGATGGAGAGCCTCCCCTACGTCGTCGGCAAGCGGGCGCAGGCGCCGGTCGGGTCCGTCGTACGCCTCGAGGTGGCCGGCCACGCGCCGGTGACCGTCGCCGTCGGCGAGGACGGTCGTGGTCGCCGCGCCACGCCCGAGGACGGTGAGCCGACCGTCATCCTGGCCATGGGCCGCGAGACCTTCGTCCTGCTGGCCGGCGGGCGCCGCGCCGCCGCCGCGGACGATGTACGCCTCACCGGTGACACCGGGCTCGGCGAGCGCGTGGTCGCCTCGCTCGGCGTGACCCCGTGAGCGGTGCCTGGACCCCCGCCGACATCGGCGACCTGACCGGCCGCACCGCCGTCGTCACCGGGCCGACGCTGGGCGGGCTCGGCTTCCACACCGCGCTCGAGCTCGCCCGGCACGGTGCCCGGGTGGTGCTCGCCGGACGTACGCCGGACAAGCTGGGCGCCGCGGCCGAGGCCATCGCGGCCGAGGTGCCGGGTGCCACGACCGAGGCGCTCGTCGTCGACCTGTCCGATCTGGCGTCCGTGCGCGCGGCGGGGGCGGCGGCCACGCGCCTCGGCCCGCTCCACCTGCTCGTCAACAACGCCGGCGTCATGGCGCCGCCCCTGCGCCGCACGGCGGACGGGCTGGAGTCGCAGATGGCCACCAACCACTTCGGGCCGTTCCTCCTCACGGGGCTGCTGCTCGACCAGCTCGCCGCCTCCGGCGACGGGCGCGTCGTCACCATCTCCTCACAGGCCCACCGGATGGCCCGATCGGCGCCGGTGGGCGACCCCCGGACGCCACGCCGCTACAGCCGGTGGCACGTCTACGGCCAGACCAAGCTGGCCAACCTGCTCTTCACCTTCGAGCTCGACCGCCGGCTGCGCGAGGCCGGGCTCCCGGTGCGCGCGCTGGCCGCGCACCCGGGACTCGCCGGCACGCACCTCGCCGTCAACGGCCAGCTCGGCACCACCCGCGGGCTGCGCGCCGCTGCGCTGGACCGCGCCGTCAAGCTGGTCTCGCAGTCCGCGGAGGCGGGCGCGGGGCCCACGCTGATGGCTGCCACCGCCGACCTTCCGGGGGCGACCTACGTCGGCCCGAGCGGTCCGGGCGAGGGCTCCGGTCCGCCCCGCGTCGTCGGCGCCGCACGATCGGCGCGCGACGAGGTGGCGCAGCGCCGACTCTGGGAGGTCAGCGAGGAGACGGTCGGGCTGAGCTGGCCGCGCGCTCGGGACTAGCGTCGGTCGCGCACCCGCACCAGGCCGGCCTCCGTGCCGAGGTACGCCGAGCCGTCGCGGCCGAGCAGCACCGACGATCCGCCGCTGCCGGCGAGCAGGCCTGTACCGGTGCGCACCCCCCACCGCCGACGGCCCGAGTCGGCGTCGATGGCCGTGAGGTACCAGGCGCTGGCGCCCGTCATCGACGGACGCTTGGTCCAGGCGTAGAGCAGTCCGTTGGGGCGGCTGACCACGGCACCGGACGACGCGGACACGGCGTCGGTCGTCCAGGTCACCGCACACCCGTCGTCGACCAGGTCCACCCGCGCGACGCCTCCACCCGCGGTGAAGCCGAGCAAGGACCTGCGAGGCGAGGCGTAGCCGGCGTCGTTGGCGACCACGACCCCCGCGCCGAGGTCGGCCAACGTGCTGCGGGTGGCGCCCTTCCCCTCCTCGAAGACGGGCTGGCGGCACACCGTACGTCCGTCGTCGCGGGCGAGGAACCGGACGCCCAGCCGGTCGTCCACCTCGTCGGTGATCGCGAGGGTCCCGCGGTCGAGCAGCACGGGCGCCGAGCCGCTGACGCCGTCGTACTCGCTGCGCCAGGTCGCCTGCGGCGTGCCGTCACCACCGACGACGAGGCGGTGCATGGCCTCGTCGGTGACGACGTACGCCGCTCCCGGGTCAACCGCGAGGTCGTGCCGGACCCGCTCGCCGAGGTCGAGGACGCCGACCTGGCCGGTTGCGGGGTCGAGCGTCCCGACGAGCCCGGCGCTGGAGGCCCACCAGAGGCGGCCCGAGTAGTCGGGTGCGACCGCGACGAGGCAGTCGCCGTAGGGGACGTAGGGCTTGAGGTCCCAGGTGGCGTCGGCCCGGAGGTCGGGCTCGCCCTCATGGGACGTCCGCACGGCGAGCACCTCGCGGTCACCGGTGGCGACCACGGCCCGGTCGGTGGCGTCGAGGTAGAAGGCCTCTCCGTCGCAGGCCTCGTCCTCCGGGACGTCGGGCAGCTCGTGGGAGGCCACCGGGCGCAGGGTCTCGGGGTCGACGACGCGAAGGCTGCGGCCCTCACCCGCGGAGCACAGCGCGACGAGCAGGTCGGTCGACGTCAGCTCCACCCGCCCACACCGTTGGAGACCGAACCACGACGTGTCGACCTCGGGCTGGAGGCCCAGCGGCCCCGGGCGGTCGGCGGGTTCGGCCGGGTCGCCCGTGGAGCGGTGGGGGTTCGGCGGGACCTCCTCGGCCGGCACCGGGTGGGGCGAGGCCGGGCGTCCGACGTACGACGGACCGGCCCAGGCGCCGGGGGCGGGCGGGATCGGCAGCCAGCCGTCCGGGACGACCACGACCACGAGACCGACGGCTGCGGCTGCACCGGCCGTCCAGGTCGCGGTGCGACGGCTGACGTGGGCACGGTCCTGCACCCACCAGCGGACGCGCGGGACGGCGAGGAGCGCGGCCGCGAGGACCAGGACCATCGGTCCCTGCGCGAGCCACAGCAGCAGCAGCGCGCCGACCAGCCAGACCACCGGGCGAATGTAGGTGAGTCACACCCGTCCCACGGGGAGGCGCATCGAGGACGGCCTCGATGCGTGCGTCACACGTCAGCCAGTGGCAGGCGAGGCAGGCGGGGCCGCGGTGCGGTCACGGTGAGATCCGCGAAGACCCCGTGACCACCGCCGTTGCGCAGGAAGACGCGCGAACGCCGCGGCGCCGGCACGCGCGAGCGCGGAACCTCGTGGATCGGGATGACGTCGGCGTCGCGGCCCTCACCGGACTCGCCCGCAGGACGGGCGACCAACGAGCCCGTGAACTGCTCGAGCGACTTGATGCGGCCGGTGAGATCGATCCCCTGGGTGTCTCGGTCGTGCTTCATCGGCGGACTCCTCCTGTCCCCACCTGACGGCCCCCCACGGACCGCCTGACAGGCACACTAGGAGCGCCGCCGCCGGGCTTCCTTTACTCATGGAAGTCTGGGAGAAGCCTTCGGGAGACGGTCCAGACCAGCGGTGCCGAGTCCTCGGGATCCTTGACCGGCAACCGGGTCCTCGCGCCACGCATGCACCCTGCAGGCAGTTGGCGCGCGAGCACCCGGACGTCACGCTCAGCTGCGAGGTCGCAACCCGCGAACTGCCTTCATGGTGCTCGTCCGCGAGTACCAACGTAGGCAGTTCGGCGCTCTGCCGACCCGGGTCACGCTCGTCCGGCCGGCGATGCGCGCGAACTGCCTACGTTGGGCGCCCTGGTCCGAACGCACGAGAGCCGGAGGCCGTGCGACGAGTGTCGTACGACCTCCGGCTCGGACCGGCAATCCCCTGTGCTGCCGGTCTGGCGTGTCAGGCGACCGGCTGACGCACCGTGGACCCCACGTCCACGGCCGCGCGTGGCCGCGGCACCGACGGCCGCGCCTCAGCGCTGACGTCGTACCCGGACGGCACGGAGCCGATGCGGATCATCGGGCCACGCCCGACGTGCCGATCACCTTGATGGTGGTGCTCGTGGTCATCTCGTTCTCCCCATGTCGAGTGCTCACGACAAGAAGGATGCTCTCGGCGCCGTTCTGATACATCCGTGTTTCTACCGAGGTCCAGACCAGTCACCCGTGGACGCCAGAGGGGTGACCGCGCGACGCAGCGTCGCAGGACCACCCCTCATGCGCCGACCTGTCAGCTGACCCTGCCGACCTTGAGCGTGACGACCTTCTTGGTGCCGCTCGCCGAGAGCGTGACCTTCACCTTGATGACCTTGCCCTTCAGGGCCTTGGTGATCTTCAGCTTCGAGGTGGTCGCCTTCTTGATCTTGGCGCTGCCGGCGTACCACTGGAACTTGTAGCCGACCGTCGTCCGCATCTGTGCGAGCAGGTTCGCGATCTTGATGGTCTTGCCGACCTTGGGCTTACCGGTCACCTTCAGGTCCTCCGCCACTGCCGTCAGCTGCGCCGCGACGCTCGGAGCCGGAGCCGGAGCCGGAGCCGGGGCGGGTGACGGAGCCGGGGCCGGCGCCGGGGCGGGCGCCGGGGCCGGTGCAGCTTCGACCTTGCCCACGTACACGTAGTAAGACCAGCTGGTGGCGGCCTCGCCCACG
>DATIAJ010000166.1:0-3109 GCA_035458105.1 Nocardioides sp.
CTCACCCGGATCTGCCACGACGCGGGCGCCCTGGTCCTCTGGGACCTGTGCCACTCCGCCGGCGCGGTGCCCGTCGCCCTCGACGAGTGGGACGCCGACCTGGCCGTCGGCTGCACCTACAAGTACCTCAACGGCGGCCCCGGGTCGCCCGCCTTCGGCTACGTCAACGCCCGCCTCCAGGACCGGTTGACCCAGCCGATCCAGGGGTGGATGGGCCACGCCGACCCGTTCCTGATGGGGCCGGGCTACACCCCCGCGCCGGGCATGCGCCGGTTCATCTCCGGGACCCCGCCGATCCTCGGCATGGTCGCCATGCAGGACATGCTCGCGCTGGTCGAGGAAGCCGGCATCGAGGCGATCCGGGCCAAGTCCGTCGCCCTGACGTCGTACGCCGTCGAGCTCGCCGACGAGACGCTGCCCGAGGTCACGCTCGCCTCGCCGCGCGACCCGGAGCGGCGCGGCGGTCACGTGACGCTCCACCACGACCGGATGCGCGAGGTCACCGCACTCCTGTGGGAGCGCGACGTGATCCCGGACTACCGCGACCCCGGCGGCCTGCGGCTGGGTCTCTCACCGCTGTCGACGTCGTACGACGAGGTCGAGCGCGGCATCGCAGCCGTGGCGGAGGCGCTGCGATGACCGGGCCGGTGGGGGTGCGGCTCTCGGCGACCCGGACGCGAGCGACCAACGACCACGGCCAGCCCCTGGGCCGCCCCGTCGAGTGGGCGGGTGCGACGGCGCCGGGCAAGGACACGGTCCTCGAGGGCCGCGGGGTCCGCCTGGAGCCGATCGGGTCGCAGCACGTCGACGACCTGTTCCGCGCGCTGTGCCGCCAGGACGACGAGCCGATCTGGACGTACCTGTCGTGGGAACGGCCGCGCGACCGCGACCAGCTCGCGACGATCGTCGAGCAGGCGGCCGCGGATCCCGACCGGGTGACCTACGCGATCGTCCCGGTCGAGACGGACCGGGCGGCCGGGTTCTGCTCGCTGATGCGCATCGACGAGGAGATGGGCTCGATCGAGGTGGGCGCGATCGCGTACGGCCGCCAGCTCCAGCGCAGCCGTGCCGCGACCGAGGCGATGGCGCTGCTCATGCGCCACGCGTTCGACGACCTCGGCTTCCGCCGCTACGAGTGGAAGTGCGACAGCCTCAACGGCCCCTCGCGGCGCGCCGCGATCCGGCTGGGCTTCATCTGGGAGGGCCGGTTCCGCAACGCGCTCGTCTACAAGGGCCGCAACCGCGACACCGACTGGTTCTCGATCACCGACCTCGAGTGGCCGCGTGTGCGCGCAGCGCTGGAGGCGTGGCTCGACGACGACAACTTCGACGACAGCGGTCGCCAGCGCACCCCCTTGGCCGCCCGCCCCCAGCAAGAGGCTCAGCAGGAGGAGCACTGAGATGGACCAGCGCGTCAGCTTCATCACCCTCGTCGTGACCGACCTCGACGTGACCCGTCGCTTCTACGTCCACGGGCTCGGCTGGGAGCCGGCGATCGACGTGCCGGGTGAGGTGCTGATGTTCAAGGTGGCGGACAAGGTCGTGCTGAGCCTGTGGACCGAGAGCGGCTTCGTCGCCGAGGTCGGGCAGGCGCCCGCACGCGGGGGCGTACCTCCGGTGACCCTGTCCCACAACCTCGCCACCACCCAGGGCGTCGACACGGTCCTCGAGCAGGCCCGTGCCGCGGGCGCCTCGCAGGTCGGGGAGGCGAGCGAGCGCGACTGGGGCGGCTACTCGGGCTACTTCGCCGACCCCGACGGCTTCCGGTGGGAAGTGGCCTACAACCCGGGCGAGATCGGGCAGTCTGTGCTCCCGTGAGCGCACCGAGCAGCCAGAGCACCGGCCACGTCGTCCCAGGCTGGGACGACTACTTCCTCGGCATCGCCGACGCCGTCGCCGCGCGCGCCAAGTGCACGCGTCGACGGGTGGGCGCGGTCCTCACCATCGACCACCGGATCATCGCCACCGGCTACAACGGCGCCGCGCCCGGGGAGGACGACTGCCTGGGCGGGGCGTGCCCGCGCGGCCAGCTCGGGTACGACGACGTGCCGGGCCTCGGCGACTACGACCGGCCCGGCACCCCCGGGTTCTGCATCGCCATCCATGCCGAGGTCAACGCCCTGCTGTTCGCGACCCGCGACACCAAGGGAGCCACCGCCTACATCACCGACCCGCCGTGCCCGGGGTGCCGCAAGGCGCTCGCCGCGGCCGGCGTCGTACGTGCCGTGTGGCCGGGCGGTGAGCACGACCGCGTCGGGCTCACCGCCTGGGAGTGACCCAGACCAGCTCGCCCGACTCCCACATCGCCAGCGCCACCGGTACCAGGCTCGTCATCGCCTCGGACGGCGTCAGCCCGGCGAGGTCCTCGGCGTGCTCGGACCCGTAGGCCTGCCCGGCTGCGTTGTTGTGCTCGTCGGCGCGGGAGTCGCGCCGGCTGGGGGTCCCCGCCTCCTGCGCGGCCGCGAGCACGCGGGCGGCGTCGACCCCGAACCGTGCGGTGAGCGTGGCCTGCCACATGAAGTGCCGCATCGCGTTGGTGCGTCCCGGCACGCCGCGCCCGTGGGTCGCGGCCGCCTGCAGGGCGGCCTGCGAGATGCGCAGCACCTCGAACGCGCCCGACGGTCCGAGGCCGGCCCGCGTCGCGGCGGCGTAGAGCCGGGGCACCCCGCTGCCCGCATGGATGGCCTGCTGCACGACGTCGCCGAAACCCATGGACACAGACTGTCAGAATCAGGGCATGGCCCCGTCGATCCGCTTCCCCCGCCCCCTCCGACCGGGTGACCGCGTCGCGGTGACCGCACCGTCCGCCGGAGTCGTGGGCCCGTCGGCGGCCCGCATCGATTTCTGCCTGGACTGGCTGCGCGGCCGCGGGTACGACGTCGTGGTGGGGGAGTGCCTCTACGGCGGCGGTCTCACCTCGGCCCCGGCCGAGCAGCGGGCCGCCGAGCTGACCCGGATGCTCGCCGATCCCGAGATCCACTGCGTCGTCCCGCCCTGGGGCGGCGAGACCGCCATCGACATGGTCGACCTGCTCGACTGGGACGCGCTCGCCGACGCCGAGCCGACGTGGCTCGTCGGCTACTCCGACCTCTCGACGCTCCTGGTGCCG